>DATATK010000142.1:0-3800 GCA_036268825.1 Rhizomicrobium sp.
GATATGGGCCGTGGTCGCCGCCGCGCCGAAATGCAGGATGCCGTCGGTGTTTCCGATGGTGACGTTGCCGACGAGATCGTCGATATGCACCTCGGCGCCCCGGGGGATGGTGACGTGAACGAACAGGTTGGTCGTCCTGCGATATTCGCCGTCGGAGAAGTTGAACCAGTTCTTCCAGTCCCAGACCGAGTCGTTGTCGCCGGCTTCCTCGCCGTCGATATGCAAGGTGCCGCCGTCGCTGGAAACATGCAGATGGTTGAGGCGCGACGGGTTGCCGGAAACCTCCACGGTCATCGGCCCGGAATCCTTCACGTCCACGGTCAGCGTGCCGACCAGGTCGTCGACCTTGAGCGCGCCGGCGTCATAGGATTTCACCGGCCAGCGCGCCCATTGGGCGGTGTTGGCGGGCGGCGCCGGAGGAGCTTGGGGCGCTGCCGGAGCTGCCGGTGCGCGGGTGTTGGCGGCCACGACCATCTCGTCGGCTCTGGTCGCGAGCGAGGGCAGGATCAGCAGCGCGGCCACGGCCGCTCCGCCCATCAGGGATTTCAGTTTCCGCGCCGTCTGCATGTTCCGCTCTCCTGCCAGTCAGTCCCACACATAGGGGTGTTACCACTCGTGCGCATAGCCGGGCAAAAACGCGGGGCCGGGATGCGCATGGTGACTGGGAACGTAATAGCAACATAGCTCAGGCCACCAGCCGGTATCCGCCACTTTCGGTCACCAGGATCTGGGCCTGGCCGGGGTTCTCCTCGATTTTCTGGCGCAGCCGGTAGATGTGGGTCTCCAGCGTGTGGGTGGTGACCGCCGGATTGTAGCCCCAGACCTCGTGCAGCAGCGTCTCGCGCGCCACGGTCTCGCCGGAGCGGTAGAGGAATTTGAGGATATTGGTCTCTTTCTCGGTGAGCCGGATCTTCTTGCCGTCCGCGTCGAGCAGCAGCTTGGCGCTGGGGCGGAAGGTGTAGGGGCCGATGCGGTAGACCGCATCCTCGCTCTGCTCATGGCTGCGCAAATGGGCGTGGATGCGGGCCATCAGAACGGCGAAGCGAAAGGGCTTGGCAACATAGTCGTTGGCGCCAGATTGCAGGCCCTCGATCATATCGGCATCGGAATCCTTGGCGGTCAGGAGCACGATGGGGCAGGTGACGCCGTCGTCGCGCAATTCGCGGCAGAGCTTGCGCCCGTCGCAATCGGGCAGGCCGACGTCCAGGATCATGAATTCGTAGAGGCCTTCCCGGGCGCGAGCGCGGCCGTCCTGGCAAGTCCCGGCCTCGATGGGCGCGTAATCACCCTCGGCGGCCAACTGCTCGGCCAGCGAGGTCCGCAGCATGGTGTCGTCGTCGACCAGAAGAACCCGCTTGGCTGTCGGCATGAAATCTCCCTGAGGCCCGGCGCGAACCGGGGCGGCGAACTCTACCCGCTTTCCCGGCGCCGGTGTATGTGGGGGTGGATGCCCCGCCCGTCACGCCCAAATCCGGCAAAAGGTAAAGCGAACGCGCCCGTGGAAGCGGTCGCGCGCGCAGCGGAGGCTTTGCGGCGCGGCGAGCCAGTTCCCATCGTGGGCGAAGACGGGATAGGCATTGCGGCGCTGGCGGTCGAGACGGCGAACGATCACGCCCTCGTGACACTGAAGGGCTCCGCGCGGCTGCTGCTCACCCATGCCCGCGCGCGGACGCTCAAGATCCGGCTCTATACGCCGGATGTGGTGGCGCTCGCGCTCGCCCGGCCGCTCAGCGGCGAACGGCTGCGCGCCATCGCCGATCCGACGGCGGATATGGCGTCGCCGCTCAAGGGCCCGTTCGAGGCGTTGCGCGAGAAACTGCCCGACGCCTATGGCGCCTCTGTGAAGCTGGCGAAGCTCGCGGGGTTGTTGCCGGCGATCGTCGTCGTACCGGGGAAAGCCAAAGGCGCGCTGCCGGCGAAATTCATTCGCGACTACGAAGACGAGTCCGTGGCGTCGCTGGCGCTGATCACGCGGGCGCGCGTGCCGCTGGAGGGCGCGGAAGACGCCGAGCTGATCGCGTTCCGCGCGAAGGATGCAGGCCCGGAGCACTACGCGATCCTGATCGGCCATCCGCCGCGGAACAAAGCAGTGCTGACGCGGCTGCATTCGGAATGTTTCACTGGCGATCTTCTGGGCTCGCTGCGCTGCGACTGCGGCACGCAATTGCGCGGCGCCATCGCAGCGATCTCCAAGGCGGGCGGCGGCGTGCTGCTCTATATGGCGCAGGAGGGCCGCGGCATCGGGCTGATCAACAAATTGCGCGCCTATCGCCTGCAGGACCAGGGCTTCGACACGCTCGAAGCCAATACCCGCCTCGGATTCGAGGAAGACGAACGCCTCTACGGCGTCGCGGCGCGGATGCTGCGCCTGCTGGGCTTCTCGTCGGTGAAACTGATGACCAACAATCCCGCGAAGGTAGCGGCGCTCAAGGAGGCCGGGATCAAGGTCGCTTCCCGCGTGCCGCACAAATTTCCGTCGAACGACCACAACCGCGCCTACCTGAACACCAAGGCCAAAGCCGGGCACTGGCTGTAGACGAAAATTTGGCGCGCGGAGCCTGTGGCCCGGCAGGATTTGCCGCCCCTCCCCGCATGCGCGCCCAAAACCCTTGCAAACGCTGCATTTCCGGTTGGCAGGGGTCTTGCGATGGTGGCTGGTGAAAGGGAGCAGAATGCCCGTCGCCGATTTCGCCCAGAACGTGCAAACGCCGTTCTTCCCAATGGTCCGCCACACCATGGATGCCCTTCCGGGCAAGCATGCGAAGGCGTCCACGGCCGCTCCCGCCGATACCAAAACCGCCTCGTCTTCGGCGTCCGGCGACGGCAAGTCGTTCTGGCAGGACGTGCTCGACGTGGTGAACCCTCTCCAGCACCTGCCGGTCGTCGGCACAGTCTATCGCGCCATCACCGGCGACAAGATGGGCGACGTCGAGAAGGTCGCGGGCGACACGCTCTATGGCGGGCCAATCGGCTTCGTCTCCTCGCTGGCCGATGTCGCGTTCGAGAAGCTGACCGGCAAGGATTTCGGCGACACGGTGCTAAGCCTGTTCGAAGGCGGCTCCGGCACGACCGCCGTCGCCGCCAACACCCTTAAGCCCTTGCCCAGCCGCCCATCGCTGACCGCGACGGCGGCTCCCGTCTCGCTCACGGCCGCCACGCCGGCGAATCCCGATCCCATCGCGAGCCAAAGTATCGCGGCGAAGGTTGCTGCCGCGCAGTCCGGGCAGTCCAGCGACACCAACACCCAGGCGCTGCTCACCGCGATGAACCAGAACGGCGTCAATTCCGATCTGGGCATGCGCGCGCTGTTCGCCTACCAGAAATCGCTGGGCCTCTCGCCCATCGCCGAGACCGGCGCCGACCCCGCGCCATAACTGCCAATCTCGATCTTCGCTTGAGATGACGCGCGTCCCGCGATGGACGGCGCGTTCAAAAGTCATATAAAATATGGTCAAAATGAAAGCGGCGCGGATTCTTCGATCCGCGCCGCCAAACCATTGCCCAATTCTGGCGTATTCGCTCAGCTGCTGTGGAACAGCGACAGAACGATCTGCGGCGAAGAGTTCGCGATCGACAGAGCCTGCACGCCAAGCTGCTGCTTGGTCTGCAACGCCGTCAACTGCGCGCTTTCGGTCGCCATGTCGGCATCGACCAGGTTTCCGATGCCGGTGGTCAGCGTGTCCGACAGATTGGACACGAAGGTCGCCTGGATCGAGAACTTCTTGGCGCCGCTCGACAATTGAGCCAGCGCGCTGTCCACGTTGGTCAGCGAAGCTTCGACGGTGGAGATCATCGTCGAG
>DATATK010000143.1:0-6474 GCA_036268825.1 Rhizomicrobium sp.
AGGCTTGCATCGGGCCGCAGCCGACGCTAGCACAAGGGCCCGCGGGGGTGGACGCGAAGGTGTTAGGGACGTTGCACATGCGGATTTCTGCTCTTGCTCTTTCAGGCTTGCTGCTGGCGTCTTGCGCGCCGATCGTAAGCCAGCGCGGCTATCTGCCCGATGCCGCCGGCGAAGCTTCGATCAGAATCGGCCTCGATACCAAGGAAACGATCCAGCAGCGGCTCGGCGATCCTTCCACGCAAGCCACCTTCGGCGGCGGCGTCTGGTACTACATCTCCTCCACCGAGAAGCAGGTCGCGTTCTTCGATCCCAAAATCGAAAGCCGCGCTATTCTCGCGGTCCATTTCGACAAGGACGGCAAAGTCACCGACCTCAAGCATTACGGCCTGAAAGACGGCCATGTCGTCGCCTTCGAAAGCCGCATCACGCCGACACGCGGACACGACATCACCTTCCTCGAACAGGTGCTCGGCTCGACGCCCGGCGTGCCTATCGGCCAGGACACGCAGAACTCCAATCCTGGCGGCGGTCAGCACTATCCATAGCGGCAGAAAAAGGGGCGCGAGCTTTCGCCCGCGCCCGCTGCGATCTTAGTGACCGATGCCGTGCGCCAGCGTGGCCAGCAGCAACAGCGCCACGATGTTCGTGATCTTGATCATCGGATTGACGGCGGGGCCGGCGGTATCCTTGTAGGGATCGCCGACGGTGTCGCCGGTCACGGCCGCCTTGTGCGCGTCCGAACCCTTGCCGCCGTAATTGCCGTCCTCGATGAACTTCTTGGCGTTGTCCCACGCGCCGCCGCCCGAGGTCATCGAGATGGCGACGAACAGGCCCGTCACGATCACGCCCAGCAGCATGGCGCCCAGCGCCGCGAAGCCCTGACCTTTACCGGCCACATAGGCGACGATGAAGTAGAACACGATCGGCGACAGCACCGGCAGAAGCGAGGGCAGCACCATCTCGCGAATGGCGGAACGCGTCAGCAGATCCACCGCGCGTGCGTAGTCCGGCTTCTGCGTGCCCTGCATGATGCCGGGCATCTCGCGGAACTGGCGGCGCACTTCTTCGACCACCGAGCTTGCGGCGCGGCCCACGGCCGTCATCGCCATGCCGCCGAACAGGTATGGCAGCAAACCGCCGAGGAACAGGCCGACCACAACCCACGGATTGGAGAGCTGGAAGTCGAGCGTCGTGATGTTGCGGAAGTACGGATAGATATCGGAATGCGCGAGGAAGTAGCGCAGGTCCGAATTGTACGCCGCGAACAGCACCAGTGCGCCGAGACCGGCGGAGCCGATGGCGTAACCCTTCGTCACGGCCTTCGTCGTGTTGCCGACAGCGTCGAGCGCGTCGGTCGTCTTGCGCACGTCGCCTTCGAGGCCCGCCATTTCGGCAATGCCGCCGGCATTGTCGGTCACGGGGCCGAACGCATCGAGCGCCACGACCATGCCCGCCAGCGAAAGCATGGTCGAAACCGCAATCGCGATTCCGAACAGGCCCGCCAGCATGTAGCTCGCGATGATGCCGACGCAGATCACGAGCGCGGGCAGCGCCGTCGATTCCATCGACACCGCGAGACCCTGAATGACGTTCGTGCCGTGGCCGGTGACAGAGGCCTGCGCGATCACGCGAACCGGGCGGAAGTTCGTGCCCGTGTAGTATTCCGTGATCCAGATGATGAGGCCGGTGATCGCCAGACCGACGATGCCGCAATAGAACAGGCTCATGCCCGTGAACACGCCGCCGGTGTTGGTCGTCAGCTGCGTGTGCAGTCCGATCAGCCAGTCGGTCAGCGGGAACAGCGCGATGAGCGACAGGATTCCGGTTCCGACGACGCCCTTATACAGCGCGCCCATGATGGAGCCGCTGCGGCCGAGCTTCACGAACAGCGTGCCGATGATCGAGGTGATGATGCAGGTGGCGCAGATCGCGAGCGGGAACAGCATCAACGCGACACGCGCGCTGGCGGTGAAGTAGATCGACGCCAGAACCATCGTGGCGACAGTCGTCACCACATAGGTTTCGAACAGGTCGGCCGCCATGCCGGCACAGTCGCCGACATTGTCGCCCACGTTGTCGGCGATGGTCGCCGGGTTGCGTGGGTCATCTTCGGGAATTCCGGCCTCGACTTTGCCCACCATGTCGCCGCCGACGTCCGCACCCTTGGTGAAGATGCCGCCGCCGAGACGGGCGAAGATGGAGATCAGCGAAGCGCCAAAGCCCAGCGCGACCAGCGCGTTGGTGATGATGCGGCCCTGGACTTCGTCGCTGATGTCGAGATGAAGCCCGTAGGTGAGGAATGCGAAATAGCCCGCGACGCCGATGAGGCCGAGACCGGCTACCAGCATGCCCGTCACCGCGCCCGAACGGAACGCAACGGAAAGGCCCTGGGCAAGACCGGTGCGCGAGGCTTCGGCCGTGCGCACATTGGCGCGCACCGACACGTTCATGCCGATATAGCCCGCGAGACCGGAGAACGTCGCGCCGATGAGATAACCGACGGCGACCTGCCAGCCGAAAATCCAGAAGGCGGCGATGAAGATGACCGCGCCGACGACGGCGATGGTCAGATATTGGCGGTTGAGATAGGCGTTCGCGCCTTCCTGAATGGCGGCGGCGATTTCCTGCATCCGCTCATTGCCCGCGCTCATGCTGAGCACGGAGCGAATGGTCCACGCCCCGTAAAGCAGCGCCAGCACGCCGCAGGCCAAAATCAGGTAAAGCTGAACGCTCATTTCTCGAGTTCCCTTTAGTATGTCCGGATGCTAGCCGCGGGCGCGGATGCGCGGGCGTCCCCCTATCCACCTTTTGGGGCAGCCGCAAGGGCGCGCGCCAAAACGCGGCGGAACATGCCAAAAGCGGCACCTCAGCGCAACGGCGGAACTCTCTGGCAGATCAGGCAAATTGGTCGCGGCTCAGGGGGGGCCGTCGGGCCGGATGGGGTTCACCTGAACCTGGATAATCTTGAGGTCGGCCACCTTGCCCGCCCCCACGATTCGGCGGGCATCCGCCAAAAGACGCACCTGCAACCCCGCCTGATCCACGGTGGCGGGATCGGAATCCTTGCCGATGGGCTTGGCGTTCACATCGCGGACGAAGGCATCCTGGATAAACGGGGTCAGGTTGCGGATGTCGCTGGCGGCGGCCGGCGACGTCGCGATGACCTTGTTGGAGACGTAAGCGTTGCCGGTGAGCTTGCCGTCCACGATCATTGGGGCGATCAGATAGGGCATCTCGACCGACGTGCCCGGCTCGGGCGCCTTGGGCTTCGGCGCATCGGCGGCCGATGCGGACGCAATGCCGAGCACGACCACGAAAGCGAGCGATGCGATCCGGACCATGTCGCCAGTCTCGCAGATTCGCCCTGAATCAGAAATGAACATAGCCGGCGCGCGGCACGGCGATGTTGTTGCCCCGATCGTCCAGCAGCGACACGCCCGCGCCCTGCTCCACCCGGCCGATCCGGGTCACCGCCGTGCCGCTTTTCCGCGCGGCCTCGACAACGGCGTCGCGTTTCGATGCGGGCGCGGTGAAAGCGATCTCGTAATCGTCGCCCGCCGTCGCGGCCTGAACGATGGCGTCGATTGAATCGCCAGCCAGCGCTTTCAGTTCGGACGAGCGCGGCATGCGCGCGGCATCGACAATGATTTTCACTTTCGATGTGTCTGCGATGTGGCCGAGATCGGCAAGCAGTCCATCGGAAACATCGAGTGCGGCCGACGCAATGCCGCGCAGCGCAATGCCAAGCGCCATGCGTGGCTCGGGCACGCGGTAGCGGTTCACCAGATAGTCCGATTGCGCCGCTTTCAATCCGGCACCCGCATCGCCGATGGTGCCGCTGACGAAGACGAGATCGCCGGGCTTCGCGCCTGCGCGCCGGATCATCTGTCCCGCCGGAACTGAGCCGAACGCCGTGATGGCAAGCGTGAGCGGACCCGGCGTAGATGTCGTGTCGCCGCCGTAAAGCGCGACGCCATACTGCGCCTGATCCTCGCCAAGCCCGCGCGCAAAGGATTCGAGCCACGGCATGCCAACATGCTTCGGCAGCGAAATCGCCAGCAGATAACCGATGGGCTGCGCGCCCTTCGCCGCGAGATCGGACAAATTCACCCGCAGCGCCTTCTTCGCAATCGTGTCCGCCGGGTCGTCTTTCCGGAAATGTACACCCTCGACCAGCGCATCGGTGGTGATGACGAGTTCGTGGCTGGCTGGCGGCGCGATCACCGCGGCATCGTCCGTCAGGCCGAACGCGCCGGGCGCGGATTTGGAGAGCGGCGCGAACAGTTTCGCGATCAGATCGAATTCGGACGGCTTGTCAGAACTGGAGTTCGTCATCGGGCGGCGTTTCGCCGAATTCCGGCGCGCGCTTCCTGTGCGCCAGCTTGTCCAGCACGGCGTTCACGAAGGCGGGTTCGTCGGCAGAGAAGAACGCGTGGCTGATCTCGACATATTCGTCGATCACGACTTTGGCGGGCACGTCCTTGCGGTCGATGAACTCGAATGTCGCCGCCCGCAGGATCGCGCGCAAAATGGAGTCGATGCGTTCGAGCTTCCAGTCGGACGACAAACAGCGCGCCACCGAGCGGTCGATCTCGACCTGATGCTGCGGCACGCCGTTCAGAATGGCGCTGAAGAATTCCTCGTCCGGCGCGCTCACCGGGCCCGTGTCGCCGCCGAAGCGATGCTCGATGAATTCCTGCGCCACCTCTTCCGCGTCGCCGCTGGTCAGCTCCATCTGATAGAGCGCCTGCACGGCGGCAGTGCGCGCAGCATGACGCGCAGCGGAACTCGTGTTCGCGGCAGCCTCCCCCATCAGCGGTGCGCTCCGAGTTTCGCCCGGATGCCGATGAGTGCCAGACACGCCCGCGCCGCATCGCCGCCCTTGTCCTGGCCCTCGCGACTGGCGCGCGCCAGCGCCTGCTCTTCGTTTTCGCAGGTCAGCACGCCGTTGCCGATGCACAATCCGTGATGCAGACCCAGTTCCATCAAGCCGCGCGCGGACTCGCCCGACACGATCTCGAAATGATACGTCTCGCCGCGGATGACGCAGCCGAGCGCCACAAAGCCGTCATAGCTTTTGCCCGCGCCCTCGCCCGCCTTCGCGGCAAACGCAATCGCCGGCGGAATCTCCAGCGCGCCCGGAACCGTGATGCGCTCGAAATGCGCCCCATTCGCTTCCAGTGCGGCGGTCGCGCCGTCGAGCAGCAGGTCGGCGATGTGATCGTAGAAGCGTGCTTCGACGATGAGGATGTTCGGCGTCATTTCGAAGCTCCGCGGATGGGATGCGTGCCTACGATGTTGAGGCCGTAGCCGTCCAGCGCCACGATCTTCTTCTCCGGCGTGTCGGTCAGCAGGATCATGTCCTTGATGCCGAGGTCGAGCAGGATCTGCGCGCCGACGCCGTATTCCTTCACGCGCCTGCGATCCGCGTCGTCCTGCGTGCGGCCCGCCAGCAGATCGGTGACGAATGTCGGCTTGTTCTGGCGCAGCAGCACAACGACGCCGCGCCCTTCCTCGCCGATGATGCGCATGGACGCGCCCAGCACGTCCTTCTCGTAGTTCGCCCAGTCCAGAATGTCGCTGAACACGTTGATCGCATGCATCCGCACCAGCACCGGCTCCGGCGTGGCGATGTCGCCTTTCACCAGCGCGATGTGCTCGGCATATTCCAGTGTGTTGGCATAGACGATCATCTTCCAGTCGCCGCCATTGTGACTCTTGAACGGCGTCTCGACGGAACGCTGCACGAAATGATCGTAGCGGCGGCGATAGGCGATGAGGTCGGCGATGGTGCCGATCTTCAGCCCGTGGAATTGCGCGAACGACACAAGGTCCGGCAGCCGCGCCATGGTGCCGTCGTCGTTCATGATCTCGCAGATCACGCCCGCGGGGTTCAGCCCCGCAAGGCGCGCGATATCGACGGAAGCTTCCGTATGCCCGGCGCGAACCAGCGCGCCCCCATGTTTCGCCACCAGCGGGAACACATGACCCGGCATCACGATGTCGCCCGGTCCCTTGGTCGGATCGATGGCGACGGAAATGGTGTGCGCGCGATCATGCGCGGAGATTCCGGTGGAGACGCCTTCCTTGGCTTCGATCGACACCGTGAACGCGGTCTGATGCGCGGTGCCGTTGAACTGCGTCATCATCGGAATCTGCAGCGCGTTGGAGCGTTCCTGCGTCAGCGCCAGGCAGATCAATCCGCGCCCGTACTTCGCCATGAAGTTGATCGCATCCGGCGTGCACATCTGCGCGGGGATGACGAGATCGCCTTCGTTCTCGCGGTCCTCGGCATCGGCGAGAATGACCATGCGGCCGTTGCGCGCGTCCTCGATCAGTTCCTCGATATCGGAGATGTAGTCGCGGAACATCATCGCGAATTCGCCAGCCGCGCCACGTAGCGCGCCATCAGATCGACTTCGAGGTTCACAATCATCCCTTCGGTTATGTCACCGAAGGTCGTGGTCGCCAGCG
>DATATK010000144.1:0-2142 GCA_036268825.1 Rhizomicrobium sp.
CCGCTGACCAGCGATTACAAATTCGGCTTCCAGTGGCACGCGCGCGGCATGGAAAAACGGCCGGACGATCTCGGCCTCACCATGATCCGACTCCATAACGCGGCAAAAAGCGGCGACAAGAATGCTGCCGCCGAATTTAAAACCACGCTGGCCGCCAATCCGGCGCGTCACGCGCTGTGGCGCGAGACACACCCGGAATGGTTTTAAAAGAAAACTCCTCTCCGCCCTTGAGGTGTGGAGGCCGGAGACATGGTTGACAAGTGTTCGGGGACATACTGGACAGGTTGAAGATAGGCGCAGCACGCCGTGACCGCCAAGGGTCTTGCGGTGTGCTGCGCGGTGACGGGCGCGGGATGAGCAGCGGCAAAACGGATCACAGCACGGTCTCGCGCAAGTCGACCGTGGCGACCTTGTGGGCGCAGAAGAAGACGTCGAAGCAGCCGTCCGGCAGAGCCGGGCGCAGGGCGACCCGGCGATGAATGAAGGCACGGCCGAGTTTTACAGGATGCTTGCGGAAGCTCAGCCAGCCGGTGTCGCTGACGCGGCGCAGGATGGCGCCGGCGCCATAATCGAAAGGCTCGAGCTTCTCGGGGAAGCTGCGCGGGCTGGGGGTATAGCGCGCCATCGGCGTCGCGAGATCGAGCGCCTCGTGCGGACGCTCGGTGTTGTACACCTGTCGCCACTGATCGAAGCGCCGCTGACACTCGGCGAGATCGGCGAAGCTGCGCCGCCCGATCCCTTCGGCTGCGAGCGTGCGATGAAAGCGCTCGTCCTTGCCCTGGGTCTGCGGATGGTAGGGCCGTCCATGGCTCACCGCGATGCCGAGTTCCATCAGCCACAACTCGAACCTTGTATAGCGATGCTCCGCGTTGGCCGAGCCCCAGGGCGAGCCGTTGTCCATCAACATCCCCAGCGGCAAGCCATAGCACCGGAAGATCGCGGTGAGCTCCGCCGTCACCGTCGCTTCCGTCTCATTGCCGCAAGCGCGCAAACCCAGCGAATAGCGCGAGTGGTCGTCGAGCACCGTCAGCGGGTGGCAGCGTCCGTTGGCGATCGGGAAATGACCTTTGAAATCCATCTGCCACAGCTCGTTGGGCGATGCGCGCTCGAAGCGCTGCGGCCACACGCGCGCCGCGCTCGCGGCGGGATCGATGCGGCCGTGACGGCGCAAGACCTCGGTAATCGTGCTCGCGCTCGGCACCTCCTCATGCCCCAGATCCTGCAGCCGACGGCGGATCTTGCGCCCGCCCCAGCACGGATGCGCGTCGCGCACCGACAGGACCAGCGCCTCCATCGCCGCCGCCGTCCGCGCCGGCGACCGCTGCGGCCGGCGGGAGCGATCGCCAAGACCGGCCATCCCCTTCTGCCGATAGCGGCGCGCCAGCGCGTAACCCGTCTCCGGGCTAATCCCGAAGCGCCGGCATAACGCACGCCGGTTCGCGCCTTCCTGCGCGAACAACATCACGAACTCACGACGCTGATCCATAATGGACTGCTCCAACCACGGCACTTCCGCCCCCATCCAAAGGTCGAAAATACCCGGTAGAATGTGTCCACTATGTCCCCGAACACCCGTCCATTATCTCTCCGGTCCGTACACCTCAAGGGCGGAGAGGGAACTAGATTTGTAGGGGCTTGAGGCATTCGCGCGGGCGTTCATAATGCCCTCTATGGATACAGAGAAATACGGAATCGGCCAGGCGGTCAGCCGCTTTGAGGATCCGCGGTTGCTGCGCGGCGGCGGGCGGTATGTGAATGACGTGAGCATGCCGCGACAAGCGCATGCTTACTTTCTCAGATCGCCTTATGCGCATGCCAAGATCGTCGCGATCGACACGAGCGCCGCGAAAGCCGCGCCCGGCGTGCTCGGCGTTTTCACCGAGGCGGATGTCGCCGCGGAGAAGCTCGGCACCACGCGCCTGGCGCTGCCGCGCAAACGCGCCGATGGCTCGCCGGCGTTTTCGCGACCGCATCCGGGGCTGGCGCGCGGCATCGTGCGCTATGTCGGCGATCCGGTGGCGATGGTCGTCGCCGAGAGTCTCGCCCAGGCGAAGGACGCGGCCGAGCTGATCGAGGTGCAATACCAGGAGCTGCCGGCGGTGATCGATGCCGAGGATTCGGTGAAGCAAGGCGCGCCGCGCG
>DATATK010000145.1:0-16299 GCA_036268825.1 Rhizomicrobium sp.
GCGTCCGTGAAGTACGAGCAGGAGAAGGTGCCGCTGCTGGTGCTCGCCGGCAAGGAATACGGCAGCGGCTCCTCGCGCGACTGGGCGGCGAAGGGGCCGAAGCTTCTGGGCATCCGCGCGGTGATCACCGAAAGCTTCGAGCGCATCCATCGCTCCAATTTGATCGGCATGGGCGTCGCGCCCTTCGCCTTCGAGGCCGGCAAGACGCGCAACGACTATCAGCTCACCGGCCGCGAATCGATCGACATACCGGGCCTCTCCGGCAAACTCGCGCCGCGCATGAAGATGTCCGCGACGATCCACTATCCCGACGGCCGCACCGCCGAACTCCCGCTCCACCTGATGATCCTGACCGCCGACGAAATCGCCTATTTCGAAAACGGCGGGATCTTGCCCTATGTGCTGCGGAACCTGCTGGCGGCTTGACCTTCTTTTTTCCTCCCCCGCCGTTGCGGGGGAGGGGGACCGCTCTTGCGGTGGAGGGGGTGTGAGGGACCGCGACGATTAGCGCCCGTTCTTCACGTCCTCCATCTTCCCCTCCATCTCGTCGGCGCGGCGCGCCGACGATCCACCTCCCCCGCAAAGCGGCGGAGGAAAAGGAGGAATGCCGCGTGTTAACGCAGGAAATGGCGCAAACCCTCATCATCAAAAGATTTTGAAAAGCTGCACGATATGCGCGATCCTGCGGCAATCGGGGGCGGGGATGGTGGGGGTTTCAAGCCGAAGTGACTGGAGGGCGCGGACCACGCGCTTTATGGTCCCGGCCATGTCGTTCCGATCCGTTTTCGCAGGCGTGGCGCTGGCTGCGGTGTTGCTCGTGGCCCCCGCCGAAGCGGGCGGCGCCCGGCGCCCTGTGGTGCTGGAACTGTTCACCAGCCAGGGCTGCAACTCCTGCCCGCCGGCCGACGCGCTGCTCGGCCAGATCGCCGCCACGCGGCATGACGTGCTCGCGCTCAGCCTGCCGGTGACCTATTGGGACATGCTGGGCTGGAAGGACACGCTGGCCAGCGAAGCCAACACGCGCCGCCAGAAGGGCTATGCCGAGGCGATGCGCAGCGGCGGCATCTACACGCCGCAGACCATCGTGGACGGCGTCGACGACATCACCGGCAGCAAGGAGCAGGCGATCAACGCCGCGCTCGCCGCCCGCGCCGCCGACATGGAATCGATCCCCGTGGTCCTGAGCGCGACGCCGAAAGAGATTCGCGTGCTGGTCGGCGCCGGCCGCGGCGGACAGGACGCGACGATCTGGCTGTTCCACATCCTCGGCAAGGCGACCGTCGCCATCGGCGCCGGCGAGAACCAGGGCCAGAAGATCACCTACCACAACATCGTGCGCGACGTGCGCGCCGTGGGCATGTGGAAAGGCCAGCAGGTCGTGCTCGATCTGCCCCGCGGCGACATGGCCATCCCCCCTAGCGACGCCATCGCCGTCATCGTGCAGGAAGGCGGCTACGGCCGCATCATCGGCGCGGCAAAGATCGGGCGGCCGGAGTATTGATTTCTTATACCCTCCCCTTGAGGGAGGGTCGAAAAACGCTTCGCGTTTTTCGGGAAGGGGCTCATTCAACGGCCCCTGAATGAGCCCCCTCCCGAAAATGCCGAAAAGGCATTTTCGACCTCCCCTCAAGGGGGAGGTAAGTTGATGCGCTGATTCGAACAATTCGTTTTCATGGCCCTCTTCTTCGACACAGCCTGGTTCGATGCCCGCCTCGCCGCGACGGGGCTGACGCGTGCGCAGCTGGCGGCGGCGCTGGGGCTGAGCGAAGAGCAGGTCGCGGAGATCTGGAAAGATCAGCGCGAGATTTCCGCGAAGGAAGTGGCGATGCTGGCGGCGCTGTTCGGCGCGACGGTGGAGGAGATCGCCCATCACGCGGGGATTTCGACGCCGGTGCCGAAAGCAGAGGCGCCCGGGATCGAGGCGCGATTGACGAAGGTCGAACGCGAGCTTGCGGAGTTGAAGGCGCAAGTCGCCGCGATGAGGAAGCCTTGAACGCCGTGCCCGACATCGCATTTGCGCTCGTGCTGGTGCTGGCAGCATTGCTCGCGCTCATCGTCGGGCGGCGCGCGCGGCCGGCGGCGCGGGACTATCTGCTGTTCGCCGCCGCGCTCTATGGCGCGCTCGCCATCGCCGATCTGATCGCGGCGCTGCATGGGCCTAGCGCACCGCTCGCCGATTCCGTGACGCTGGTGATCGCGGCGCTGGCGCCTGGCGCGCTGGCATTGGCGCTGGCGGCGAGTTTCGGCGGCGCGCCTGCGATCGTCTTCGCAGGCCCGGTGCTCGCCATCGCGGCGGCCGCTGGAATCTTCGCGGCGACAACGGGGATGATCTTCGTGGCCTTCGCGCCGCTCTTCGCCTGTCTCTGCGCGATGCTGGCCATCGCGGCGCGGCAGATGCGGCGGGCGAAGCTGCGCGCACTCTATGCCATGCTTGCCGCGCTCGCCTTCGGCGCGGCGGCGGCGTCGTTCATGACGGGCGCGGAAGGGCGCACGGCGTTCGCGCTGTTCTCGGCGGCGGGATTGATGGGGGCGGCGCTGGCGTGCGCGCGGCCGTTACGCCAGCCCGTCGAACACGAGGGCGCGTGGGCCCCGCGCGCGGTGGGCATAGGCCGCCGGCGCTGACGGCGCTGGCGCCGCGTCATCGAGGATCTGGCCGATCACCTGCGCCACGAAGGCGGCGTTCAATTGTGGGCCGTTCCAAAGTGGTTCGCGGGGCGATGTTTCGTATTGGGACAGTTTGGTGGACCGCACCGTGCGCGTGGCGAAGCGGCTTTCATCGCCGGGCTTCCGCCATGCGTTGCGCAAATCGCTGCTGTTGCTGGGTTTTTCGACGCGCAACGACGCCGGCCGCAGGGCGTATGTGCCGCCTGCTGTAACGATCGTCATGCCGTTCGCGCCTGCCATAACCGTTCTTTAAGGCAATCTGCGCGCCGCTCGCCCCAGCACCGTCCGGCGCCACGAGAGTTTCGCCTTTTTTAATGCCCGTGCTGCATCATCGTTCCACAAGGCCGAAAACGGCCGGGGAACGGTGGGTTGTGTTGAGTCATCAGGCGCTTCAAAGGAAGCCAGTCGAGAGCGTGCGCGCGCTTGCCGCCGCGCAGGACGCCGAACGGCTGCGACTGGCCGTCACCGGCGCGGGAGAGGCGCTGTTCGACTGGTCCGTGGCCGACGACCGCATCGCCTGGGACGGCGCGCTCGACATCCTCACCTCGCATGCCGACGCCAATCGCTTGCAGCGCGGCGAAACCTTCCGCGTCTGGATGGGCGGGCCGGGCCGCGCCGAGTTGCGCAAGGTGCTGGACGACACATCCCAGAAAGACACCACCTTCGAGATCACCTTCGAAGCCGCCTCGCCCATGGGCACGGTGTGGTTCGAGATGCGCGGGCTTCGCATTCCGGGCGTCGACGGCCCCGCCGAGCGGCTGGCGGGCGTGTTGCGCGTCGTCACCGAGCAGAAGCGCGAGGCGCAGCGGCTCAATTACCTGGCCACGCGCGACGAACTCACCGGACATCTCAACCGCACATCCCTGCGCGAGGCGCTTTCGCTCGCCATCGACAAGGCGAAGGAAGAGAGCCGCTCCTGCGCCTATCTCGTCGCCTCGATCGACCGGCTGGCGATGATCAACGACACCTACGGCTTCGGCGCCGCCGACGAAGTGATCGTCGCGGTGGGCGAGCGGCTGTCCGCGAGCCTGCGCGGCAGCGACGTGATCGGGCGCACCGCCGGCAACAAGCTCGGCGTGATCCTGGGCAATTGCAGCGAGCGCGAGATCAGCCTCGTCGCCGAGCGCCTGCGCGCCGCGGTGCGCGGCGAAGTGATCGCGACGCGCGCCTCCACCGTGTCGGCCACGATCTCTGTCGGCGCGGTGTGGCTGCCGGCCTCGGCCGCCTCCAGCCAGGAAGCGATGCTGCGCGCCGAGGAAGCGCTCGACCGCGCCCGCAGCGCCGGGCGCGACGGCTTCACCGTCTATGTCAAATCCCCGCAGCGCGACAGCGCGCGCCTGCGCCTGATGACCATCGCCGACGAAGTGGTGGCCGCGCTCAAGCAGGATCGTCTCGTCTTCGCCTATCAGCCGATCATCGATGCGAAGACGCGGCAGGCCAAGCATCACGAATGCCTGCTGCGCATGATCCGCGAGGACGGCAGCGTGGCGAGCGCGGGGCTGTTCATTCCCGCGGCAGAGCAACTGGGCCTCGTGCGCCTCGTCGACCGGCACGCGCTGGAGATGACGGTGGCGCAGCTCCACGCCAACCCGGATGTGAGCCTCGCGGTCAACGTCTCCGGCACCACGGCGGGCGATCCGTCGTGGCTGCAATCCTTCATCAATTACGTGCGCGCCAACCAGTCCATCGCCGACCGCATCATCGTGGAGCTGACCGAGACCGCCGCGCTGCACGATTTCGAGGAGAGCGCGCGCTTCATCTCCAATCTGCGCGAGATGGGCTGCAAGGTCGCGATCGACGATTTCGGCGCGGGCTACACCTCGTTCCGGAACCTGCAGATGCTGCATGTCGACATGGTCAAGATCGACGGCGCCTATATCAAGGGCCTCGCCACCTCGCCCGACAACCAGATCTTCGTGCAGACGCTGGTCGGCCTCGCCAAGAACTTCAGGCTCAAGACCGTGGCCGAATGGGTGACAAGCGAAGAGGAAGCCCAACTCCTCGAAGGCTTCGGCGTCGACTATTTCCAGGGCTACCATTTCGGCGAACCCGTCCTCGACCCGAAGTGGCAAAGGTAGCGGCTACTCCGCGGCCAGCACGCGCACCCGCGGCTCTATGCGCTTCCACTCGGCAGCGCGCGTCTTGCGCAAGTCGTAGCTCGATTGCAGGTTCATCCAGAGCTCCGGCGTGGTGTCGAAATATTTGCCGAGCCTAAGCGCGATGGCGGCGGTGATCGCCGAACGGCCATGCACGATATCGTTCACCCGCGCCGGATTGATGTCGATATCCCGCGCCAGCCGGTTCTGGCTCAGCCCGAGCGGCTTCATGAAATCCTCGCTCAGGATTTCGCCGGGCGGGACAGGGTCAAGGCGCTTTGCGGTTCTCTTCATCGTCTTTCATTCCTTCAGTGGTAGTCGACGATTTCCACATCGCCGGCTCCGCCGTCCTTCCAAACGAAACAAATCCGCCATTGATCGTTGATGCGGATCGAGTGCTGCCCTTTGCGGTTTCCCTTGAGCGCTTCCAACCTGTTTCCCGGCGGCGACCGCAGATCGCCCAAGATCGTCGCCGCGTCCAAATAGAGAAGCTTTCTCAGCGCGACCCTGGCGAAGGCGCCAAACCGCGGCACCTCCTCATCGGCAAAGAGCCGCGCAGTGTCCCCGCACCGAAAGGACCGGATCATGCCGTCAGTCTATTCCATGAGATGGAATGGCGCAAGGGGAATGGCGGCTACTTCCGCTCTTTGGCCAGTTCCGCGAGCTGTTTGCGCATGGCTTCGATTTCGCTTTTGAGCTCGGTGATTTCCTCGCTCGCTTTTTCTTTCGGGCCGGGCGCGGCGGACTTCGCGGGCTCTTCCGCGCTGCCCGCACCCATCGCGCTGAACGGCGTGAACATCTTCATCGCGCGTTCGAACATTGCGAAGTTCTGGCGGGTCAGGTTCTCGAACGCCTGCGTGCCGCCGCCGAAGGCTTCGGCGACGCGGGTCTTCATCGCGTCCTGGTTCTTGGTGAAGCTTTCCATGCTCATGTCGAGATAGCCGGGCACGAAGGCCTGCAAACTGTCGCCGTAGAAGCGGATCAGGCGGCGCAGGAACTGGATCGGCAGCAGGTTCTGCCCCTTGGCCTCTTCCTCGAAGATGATCTGCGTCAGGACCGAGCGGGTGATGTCCTCGTTCGTGCGCGCATCGTGCACCTCGAACTCGGTGCCCGCCTTCACCATCTGCGCCAGATGGTCGAGCGTCACATAGGACGAGGTCTGCGTGTTGTAGAGGCGCCGGTTGGCGTATTTCTTGATGACGACCGGGCCGTCCGCGTTGTCGCGTTTTTCCGTCATGGCGCCCGCTAATCCGTTGTTTCCCCAGCGCCTCTCGGGGCGCTCCGAGGCCTCAGTCAGCCTCACATTCTGCACCCTGTCCAGTGCCCATTGCACGGAAACGGTGCGGTGCACCACGGCTGCTCTATCATAAGCTATTGAATCGGCACATTTAATCCCCATGGTTTACCCGCGCTCGCATTCGCGGCAATTTGCGGGCCGCTCAGGCATAGAAAAGGACTTCCCATGACCGATGTCGTCATCGTTTCCGGCGCGCGCACCGCCGTCGGCTCGTTCAACGGGGCGCTGTCCTCGGTTCCGGCCCACGACCTGGGCAAGGTCGCGATCCAGGCGGCGCTCGCCCGCGCCAATCTTTCGCCCAAGGACGTCTCCGAAGTGATCCTCGGCCAAATCCTCACCGCGGCGCAGGGCCAGAACCCGGCGCGCCAGGCCTCGATCAACGCCGGCATCCCGGTGGAGACGCCGGCCTGGATCGTCAACCAGCTCTGCGGCTCGGGATTGCGCGCGGTCGCGCTCGGGTATCAGGCGATCCTCAACGGCGATGCGAGCGTGATCGTGGCCGGCGGCCAGGAATCGATGAGCCTTGCGCCGCACGCGGCTTACTTGCGCTCGGGCACCAAGATGGGCGCGCTCGAATTCACCGACACGATGCTGAAAGATGGCCTGATCGACGCGTTCCACGGCTACCACATGGGTGTCACAGCCGAGAACGTCGCGCGCGAATGGCAGATCACCCGCGAGATGCAGGACAAGTTCGCCGTCGCCTCGCAGAACAAGGCGGAGGCCGCGCGCAAATCCGGCCGCTTCAAGGACGAGATCGCGCCGGTGATGATCAAGGAGCGCAAGGGAGAGCGCATCGTCGACACCGACGAATTCATCCGCGACGGCGTGACCTATGACGCCATCGCCGGCCTCAAGCCCGCTTTCCAGAAAGACGGCACCGTCACCGCCGCGAACGCGAGCGGCATCAACGATGGCGCCGCCGCTTTGGTGCTGATGACCGCGAAGGACGCGCAGGCCCGCGGCCTCACCCCGCTGGCGCGCATCGCCTCGTGGGCGACCGTCGGCGTCGATCCCGCTGTGATGGGCTCAGGTCCCATCCCCGCCTCGCAGAAAGCCTTGAAGAACGCGGGCTGGAAACCGGCCGATCTCGATCTGATCGAAGCCAACGAAGCCTTCGCGGCGCAGGCCTGCGCGGTGAACAAGGACATGGGCTGGGACGTGAACAAAGTGAACGTCAACGGCGGCGCCATCGCCATCGGCCACCCGATCGGCGCCTCGGGCGCGCGCGTCCTCGTCACCCTGCTCCACGAAATGGCCAAGCGCGACGCCCACAAAGGCCTCGCCACCCTCTGCATCGGCGGCGGCATGGGCATCGCGATGTGCGTCGAGCGGTAGCGGCGCTCCTTTACTGGATCCCGGGCTTCACGGTGAGCGTGCGGGTGTTGCCGCCATACGTCGCCGTCCAGGTCTCGCCGGCCTTGTGCGGCGCGATGGGCGTGCAGAGCGGGTTGGGCGTATGGGGCGGCACGTCGCCGGCGAATGTGCGGCAGATATTGCCCTTGCCGTCCGCGGCCCAGGTGCCCTGGAAGCTGCGGCTCATCCCCATCATCGAGGCGGTGAGATCGAAGCTGTGATCGGCGCGGTAGTGGGAGTGGATCTCCGCCATCCCGCCGGTCGAGACGATGGTGTTGCCGTAGAACCCCGCCATGCCGTCATCCGCGGCGAACGCCGGCGCGGTGCAGAGGGCGAACAGGGACGCGACGATCCAGAACCTGCGCATGAAGTCTCCCGTGGTGGCGGCCGGCGGCATCTTCGGTGAGGAAAGCAGAGATACGGTCTTTCGTCACCCCACCTCATCACCCTCCCGCGGCTTCTCGCCGGTTTTGCGGCTCATGATGCGGTCGAAGGCGGCGAAGTCGGCGCGGTGTCGGCGCTCGGCGAAGAACTCGCCCGTGTTCATCACGGCGAGTTTTTCGGCGACGGCCGTCGCGACGAACTGGTTGACGCTGACGCCGTCCTTCTTCGCGCGGCGTTCCACTTCCGCCTTCACCGAACGGGGCAATCGAAGCGGAAATGTGGAGCGCGCGGACTTCATCGCCGGATTCTCACCGCCGCTACCGGAGTGCGCAAGACTCGTTTGTTTCGCCATCCTGTCCAAAAGATTAAATCCTCACCCTGAGGTTGAAATAGGAATTACTCTACTATAGATTGCCGTTCGATACGAAAGGAATCGCTATGTTACCTCTTCTCCCCCGTCCGCCGACCCGAAGCTGACGCGAGACCATACAGGGCAAGGGTGCGAGCTCGCGCGCATCCGGGTGGGATCGAGGCATGTGGAAGCCGACTGGAACGGCGGCCCGCCTCGATCCTGCGAGGCCTGGGGATGACGGGTGAGGGCGCCGGCGGCTCCGAAGGGGTTTTGCCGGCCTGTCCTTGGCCCCGAGGGTTCAGCGGGTTTCGCGCCGCGTACCGTCCCCAAAATGGAGACGGGCGCTCGCGCGGAACCCGTTTTGTGTTCTAGGGTCGGGGCAAGAACAGATTTGAGGAACGCAGAATGGCCACGGCACGGGTTGCAATCGTCACGGGAGGTACGCGCGGGATCGGCGAGGCGGTGTCGCTCGGGCTCGCCAAGGCGGGTTACAAAGTGGCGGCCAATTACATGGGCAATGACGACCGCGCCAAATCGTTCACCGACAAGACGGGCATCGCCGCCTACAAATGGAATGTCGGCGCGTTCGACGAATGCGCCGCGGGCGTCGCCAAAGTGGTGGCGGATATGGGCGCGGTCGATATCGTGGTCAACAATGCCGGCATCACGCGCGATGCGACGATGCGCAAGATGGCGCGCTCGGGGTGGGACGAGGTGCTCGACACCAATCTCGGCGGCTGTTTCAACATGTGCAAGGCGGTGTGGGACGGGATGCTGGAGCGCAGCTTCGGCCGCGTCGTCAATATCGGCTCGATCAACGGGCAGGCCGGGCAATACGGCCAGGTCAATTACGCGGCCGCCAAATCCGGCATTCACGGTTTCACCAAGGCGTTGGCGCAAGAGGGCGCGCCCAAGGGCATCACCGTCAACGCCATCGCGCCGGGCTATATCGACACCGACATGGTCGCCGCCGTTCCGGCCAACGTGCTGGAGAAGATCGTGGCGCGCATCCCCGTCGGCCGCCTCGGCCAGGCGAGCGAGATCGCGCGGGGCGTGCTGTTCCTGGTCTCCGACGAGGCGGGCTTCGTCACCGGCTCCACGCTGTCGATCAACGGCGGCCAGCATATGTATTGAGGTGGCGCTCTATTCCCTTGCCGTGGAAGATCTGAGTTGCGTCCGCGGCGGGCGGTTGGTGTTCCGCGGGCTCTCGCTCCACGCGAACGCGGGAACCGTTCTTTCCATCGAAGGCGCGAACGGCGCCGGGAAAACCTCGCTTTTACGAATGCTGGCCGGTTTCCTCGCGCCGGCGTCCGGCACGATCCGGTTCGGTGCGACCGACAGCGAAGAGCGCGGCAAATTCATCGGCTGGCTCGGCCATCACGACGGCGCCAAGCCGCAACTCACGCCCGCCGAAACCTTGCGCTTCTTCGCGAACCTTCACGGCGTGCGCGTCGATACGGATGATGCGCTGCAGTCGGTAGGCCTGTCCCGCGCCCGCGACCTGCCCTGCCAATATCTTTCCGCCGGGCAGAAGAAACGCCTCGCGCTGGCGCGGCTCAAGACGAGCGGCCGGCCGCTCTGGCTGCTCGACGAGCCGCTCGCCGCGCTCGATGCCAGCGGCAAGGCGCTGCTGCGCGACATGATCGCGGCGCATTGCGCAACCGGCGGCATCGCCATCGCCGCGACGCACGAACCGCTCGGCCTCGATGGCACGCGTCTCGTGCTGGGGGCGGCATGAGCGCGCTGCTGCTGCGCGACATCCGCCTTGCCACGCGCGCGGGCGGCAGCGCGCTTCTCGCGCTCGCCTTCTTCGCGGCGGTGGCGACGCTGGTGCCGCTGGGCGTGGGCGCGGATCTGAAGCTGCTCGCGCGGATCGCGGGCGGGGTGTTGTGGGTGGCGGCGGTGCTGGCGGCGCTTCTGTCTCTCGACCGTCTGTTTCAGGCCGATTACGAAGACGGCAGCCTCGACCTGATCGCGCTGTCTCCTCTGTCGCTGGAAGCAGTGTCCTTCGCCAAGATCGCGGCGCACTGGCTGACGACGGGATTGCCGCTCACCTTGCTCTCGCCCGTGCTGGCGCTGCTGTTCGACCTGCCGGCGCGCGGCTACCTGCCGCTGGTCGCGTCTCTCGCGCTGGGCACACCTGCGGTCAGCGCCATCGGCGCGGTCGGCGCATCGCTCACCTTGTCGATCCGGCGCGGCGGGTTGATCCTGCCGCTGATCGTGCTGCCGCTGCTGGCGCCTGTGGTGATCTTCGGCGCCGGTGCGGTGGTGGGGGCGCTGGATGGCCTCTCGAACGGCGCGCTCTGGCTGCTCGCTGCGGTCTCGACCGTCACGGTGCTGTTGTCGCCCTTCGCGGCGGCGGCGGCCGTGCGGCTCAATCTCGCGGGGTGACGGCTTGCCCGCGCACAACGATCGGCCTAGAGGCGGACGATGACGATCTTCGAATTCGCCAATCCCAAGCGCTTCATGGACGCCACGCGCGGCCTGTTGCCGTGGCTGGCTGGCGCAACCGCATTGTTCTTCGCGGCCGGATTGTATCTCGGCTTCACCGCGCCGCCCGATTATCAGCAGGGCGACACGGTCAAGATCATGTTCATCCATGTGCCGGCAGCGTGGGTGGCGATGATGGCGTACGGGTTGATGGCGGTCGCCTCGCTGGTCGGCCTCGTCAACCGTCATCCCCTCGCCGATGCCGCCGCCAAGACCGCGGCGCCGCTCGGCGCGATGTTCACGGCGCTGGCGCTGATCACCGGCTCGCTCTGGGGCCGGCCGATGTGGGGGACCTATTGGGTGTGGGATGCGCGGCTCACCTCGTTCCTGATCCTGCTGTTTCTCTATCTGGGTTATATCGCGTTGTGGAATGCGATCGAGGACGAGGTGCGCGCGGCGCGGGCCTGCGCGATCCTGGCGCTGGTCGGCGTGGTGAACCTGCCGATCATCGAATTCTCCGTCGATTGGTGGAGCACCTTGCACCAGGGCGAGAGCATCGTGCGGATCGGCGGGCCGCTGATCGCGGGCGTGTTCCTGTGGCCGCTGGGCCTGATGGCGCTGGGCTACACGCTGCTGTTCTTCACGCTGTGGATCGTGCGGATCCGGACGGAAATATTGGAGCGACGGGCGCGCGCGATCGCGATGCGGGAGGGTGCATGAACCATTTCTTCGAGATGGGCGGCTACGCCTGCTACGTCTGGCCGGCTTACGGCGCGACGGCGATCGGATTGGGCGGCGCCATCCTTCTGGTGCGGCGCGCCTATCTCCGCGCCATCGCACGGCTCGCGCAGCTGGAGCGCGCATCGTGATGTGGCGGCGCGCGCTTTATATCCTGCCGGTGCTGCTGTTTGCGGCCGTGGCCTATGCGCTGTTCCAGGGGCTTATCGCGCCACCGCCGGGCGAGCTGCCGTCGATGCTGGTGGACAAGCCGGCGCCCGGCGTTTCGCTGCCGGCACTCGACGCGCAGGCGCAAAGCTTCAGCCGCGCCGATCTGGCGGCGGGACATGTTAGCATCGTCAATGTCTTCGCGTCGTGGTGCGTGCCGTGCCGCGAGGAAGCGCCCGCGCTGGCGCAGATCCACGCGATCCCCGGCGTCATGCTCTACGGCATGGTGTGGAAGGACACGGCGCCCAAGGCGCGCGCGTTCCTCGGCGAGATGGGCGATCCTTATGCACGCATCGATCTCGACGCCGACGGCCGCACCGGAATCGACTGGGGCGTCTATGGCGTGCCGGAAACCTTCGTGATCGACGGGGCCGGCGTGGTGCGGCTGCGTTATGCCGGGCCGCTGGTCGGCGATGGATGGGACAAGATCGTGCTGCCCGCGATCCAGCGCGCGCTGGCCGGCGGCTGATCTTCAGGCTTTGGAAACCATTATTTGAAATTGTGGGGCCATGCAGATCGGCGCCAACAGCCTGTTGATCGCGGCCCAGCAGGCCCGCACCGCGCCGCAGCCGGCGAAGCCCGCTGCCGCATCCTTCGAGCCCCTGCCGCTGAAGCAGACCGCGCAGGCCCCGGCGCAAACTTCGCAACCCGCGACGCCGATGCGCCCGGGCTCGCAACTCGATATTCGCGTTTAATTCCGTAACCGGCGGAAGGGTTTGCGGCGCACGCGGGCCGCGCTGGTCTCGTCCAGATTGTCGCTGGCCGCTGCGATGGTCGCCAGCAGCTTCACGAAACGTGGACGTTCCGGCGCGGGCAGGGCTTCGAGGAACATGCGTTCCGCCCGCTCGGCCGCCAGGCGCGCGGATTTGAGCGCCTTGCGGCCGCCTTGCGTGATCGCGACCGCATTGGCGCGCATATCCTCTTCGGTGCGCTCGCGCGACAGAAGTCCACGCTCGCGCATGCGGCGCACCATCTCCGCCAAAGTGGAACGATCGATACCGGTGGTTTCCACCAGCACGGTCTGGCTTACACCATCCTGATGCTCCAGCGCGCAAAGCAGCGTGAACTGTTGTTTGGTCAAATCCCGCGCGCCGGACTCGCGCGCGTAAAGATCGCCATAATATTGCTGGCACAGCCGCATGAGATGCGAGGGCGACTCCGCGAGCTCAAAGCTCCCGTTCGCCTTGCGCTGCCCCTTCGAGTTCATCGAGATACCCCTGAAATCGCAATTCGCATTTTGTCGGTGGCGCGATCTCGCCTGGACCCGAGATCGAACTGACCCGCGAAACGCCGGGCAACGCACGCCGGTTTCCCCACCGCTTGAAACGGACATTAGACGCGGGCGCAAGCGCAGACAAGAATGTGAGCGGCGAAAAATTTGTGCTTGCGACGAATAAATTTCGGACCGGATACGGAACGATCTTCCGCAAGGCGTCTCGGTCGTGCAAGCTTGTCGCCGCCATGCCGCACACGTACAAACCACCGCCCGCTCCCGGACCGCACTTTGATTGGCGCGTGCCGGATGGAGACACAACCGAACGCCATGTTTGCCTGCGGTGCGAATACGTCCACTACGCAAACCCCAAGATCGTGGTCGGCGCGGTGGTGAGCCATGGCGACCACATCCTGTTGTGTCGCCGCGCCATCGAACCACGAAAAAAATTCTGGACCCTGCCCGCCGGCTATCTCGAAGAGCATGAAACGCCCGAGGACGGCGCCCGCCGCGAGGCGCGCGAAGAGGCCAACGCGGACATTGCGATAGATGCGCTGCTCGCGGTCTATGCGGTGCCGCATATCAGCCAGGTGCAGCTCATGTATCGCGCAACTTTGGCGCAGCCTGTTTTCTCGGCGGGGCCGGAAAGCCTGGATGTCGCGCTCTTCGCGTGGGATGACATTCCGTGGACGGAGCTTGCATTCCCCAGCGTCAAATGGGCGTTAGATCAATATCGCTCGGTTTTGGGACAGGCGATTTTCGCGCCTTTTTCGAATCCGATATAGGGCCCGGCTTAAGACTTTGTTTCGCCGGGCGTTTCTTCGATGTTGTGTTTGAGAATGAGCGGCGCTTGTGCAAGCGCGAACAGGAACGTCGCGGGGATCGCGCCGAAAAGCTTGTAGCCCGCCCAGATCTGCAGCGAGAAATTGCGCCAGACGATTTCATTGGCCGCCGCCATCGCGAGAAAGAAGAATACCCAGCGCCAGGTGAGCAGGCGCCAGCCTTCCTCATCGAGCTGGAAGGCATGGTCGAACAGATTCTTGATCAGGCTGCGGCGCGTGGCGAGGCCGCCGGCGAGGATGGTGGCGAAGATCAGATAGATGATCGTCGGCTTGATCTTGATGAACAGATCGTTGTGCAGCCAGATCGTGAGACCGCCGAACACCAGCACGACGGCGAAGCTGATCGCCGCCATCGGCGACAGGCGCCGCTCCTTGTAGTAGCCGAACGCAACGCCCACCGCCATCGCGGCCATGAACACGCCGGTGGCGATGAAGACGTTGGTCTTCAACAGCACGCCGAAGAAGACGACGAGCGGGCCGAGATCGAGCGCGGTGCGCGCGAGCGGCGAGAGACGGCGCGGTGTCATTGAGAACCCGTGAGCGCTTTGGCGAAGGACGCGGCATCGAAGGGCTGAAGATCGTCCTCGCCCTCGCCGACGCCGATATAATGCACGGGCAATCCGAATTTGTCGGCGAGCGCCACCAGGATTCCACCTTTCGCCGTACCGTCTAACTTGGTCATCACCAGTCCCGTCAGCGGCACGGCGCTCTTGAACGCTTCGACCTGGGACAACGCGTTCTGGCCCGTCGTGGCGTCCAGCACAAGCAGCACGGCATGCGGCGCGCTGGCATCCAGCTTCTTGACGACGCGGGCGATCTTCTCCAGTTCCGCCATCAGCCCGGCCTTGTTCTGCAAACGGCCTGCCGTGTCGATCAGGAGTACATCCGCGCCGGTCTGCCGTGCCTTGGCCAGCGCATCGAAGGCGAGCCCCGCGGCATCGCCACCCGCCGCGCCGGAGACGACCTCGGCGCCCGTGCGACGGCCCCAGACCTGCAACTGCTCGATGGCGGCGGCACGGAAGGTATCACCGGCGGCGAGCACGATCTTGTGCCCGTCCTGCGCCAGGCGCTTGGCCATCTTGCCGATGGTGGTGGTCTTGCCGGTGCCGTTGACGCCCGCGACCAGCACCACGAAGGGCTTGTGGGCGCCATCGACCACCAGCGGCTTCTCGATAGGCTTCAGCACGGCCGTGATTTCATTCGCGAGGATCTCGCGCACGTCGGCGTCGGAGACTTCCTTGTCGTAGCGGCCTTTGGCCACCGCGCCCGCGAGGCGCTTGGCGAGGCCCGCGCCCAGATCGGCGCGGATCAGCGCTTCTTCGAGTTGTTCGACGGAAGCCGCATCGAGCTTCTTCTTGGTGAAGATGCCGCCAATGCTTTCGCCCAGCGCGCCGGTGCTGCGCGCCAGGCCGGTCTTCAGCTTCTCGAACAAAGTGGGCGGCGGCGGGGCTTCGCCGAAGGTTCTCATGGCACGGCTTCCAGATGGGTGGCCGACGCGCCGGTGACGCGTGCGCGGACAAAAGAGCCTGGCTCGCCCGCGACATGCGCCGGCGCGAAGCAGGCGGTGCGGCCGACGCCGCCATTTTCCACCAGGAATGTCTGCTCACTGCCGATGAAAGAAGCGAGGCGCGCGGACAAAGCTTCAGCGCCCTTTGAACGCAGGCGCGCAGCGCGTTCCTTCACAACGTCGCGCGGCACTTGCGGCATGCGCGCGGCGGGCGTGTCTTTGCGCGGGCTGAACGGAAAGACGTGCAGGCTGGAAAGCCCGGCGTCGTCGATCAGCGCCAGCGTGTTCCCGAACATCGCTTCGCTCTCGGTCGGGAAGCCCGCGATCAGGTCGGCGCCGAAGGCGGCATCGGGCCGCAAACGGCGAACCTCTTCGCAGAACGCGATCGTGTCTCTGCGGGCGTGGCGGCGTTTCATGCGCTTGAGGATCATGTCGTCGCCCGATTGCGCGGAGAGATGGAAATGCGGCATCAGCCGATCTTCTTCCGTGATCGCGCGCATCAATTCGTCATCGGCCTCGATGGAATCGATGGAGGATAACCGCAGGCGCTTCACTTCGGGCACCAGCTTCAGGATCTTGTGCACCAGTAGGCCCAGCGATGGCGTGCCCGGCAGGTCTGTGCCGTAGCTCGTCAGATCCACGCCGGTCAGCACGAGTTCGGGATACCCGGCCGCCGTCAGCCGCCGCGCCTCGTCGATCACCGCACCCATCGGCACGCTGCGCGAGTTTCCGCGGCCATAGGGGATGATGCAGAAGGTGCAGCGATGATCGCAGCCGTTCTGCACCTGCAGGATGGCGCGGACATGGCCTTCGAAACTATCCACGAATTGCGCCGCGGTCTCGCGCACGCTCATGATGTCGTTTACGCGGACGCGCTCGGCGCCGCCGATAAAGCTCGCGGCGTCGAGCTTCTCCTGATTGCCGAGCACCAGGTCGACCTCGCCCATCGCGGCGTAGGTCTCCGGCTCGGTTTGCGCCGCGCAGCCGATGACGACGATGCGGGCGCCGGGATGCTCTCGGCGGGCCTTGCGGATCGCCTGCTTCGCCTGCCTCACGGCTTCGGCGGTGACGGCGCAGGTGTTCACCAGCAGGGCGCCATCGAGCCCGGCCTTTTCGGCCTCGGCCTTCATCACCTCGGATTCATAGGCATTGAGGCGGCAGCCAAACGTCAGCGTCTCAACGCTCATCAGGCGGCCTCGACTTCGCGCGTCCA
>DATATK010000146.1:0-8530 GCA_036268825.1 Rhizomicrobium sp.
TCGGACAATGTGGAGGTGAGCCTCGACAACATCACCTCCATCCGCTTCGGCGACTATCTGAACTCGATCCCGCTTCCGGCGATCCTGGCGGTGTTCCGCGCCGAGGAGCTGGACAACTATGGCCTCTTCACCGTCGATTCCAACCTGATCTATTCCATCGTGGACGTGCTGCTCGGCGGGCGCCGCGGCACCGCGCAGATGCGCATCGAGGGCCGGCCCTACACCACCATCGAACGCACGCTCGTCCAGCGCATGACCGAGGTGATCCTCCAGGACATGTGCCAGGCTTTCGAGCCCTTGGCGCCGGTGAATTTCAGTCTCGACCGCCTCGAAACCAATCCGCGCTTCGCCGCGATCGCGCGCCCCGCCAACGCCGCCATCCTGGTGCGCCTGCGCATCGACATGGAAGATCGCGGCGGGCGCACCGAACTGTTGCTGCCTTACGCGACGCTGGAGCCGATCCGCAAATTGCTGCTGCAGCAATTCATGGGCGAGAAATTCGGCCGCGACTCCATCTGGGAAAGCCATCTGGCGACCGAATTGTGGTCCACCCAGGTCGAGATCGACGCGATCCTCGACGAGCAGATCATGTCGCTCAACAAGATCATGAACCTGAAGGTCGGCGAGACCGTGATGCTGAACGCCAATCCCGATTCCAAGATCGAACTGCGCTGCGGCGGCGTGCCCTTGCTCAAGGGCCGCATGGGTCGCGTCGGCTCATCCGTCGCCGTGCGGGTCGATGAAGCCGTGGCGCGCACCGACGCCAGCCGCGCGCTGTAAAGGACATCGCCATGACCCTCTTCCACATGAACCTTTCCTTCTTCGTCGAGCTCACGCTCATCGCGCTGCTCGCCGCCACGCTGGTCTATTGCGCACTTCTGGAGCGCAAGCTTTCCGCCCTGCGCAAGGGACAGGACGGCTTCAAGCAGATCATCCTCGATCTGAACAGCGCCATCGTCTCGGCCGGGGCCTCGATGCGCGCGCTGAAGGCCTCCGCCTCCGAAGCCGCCGAAACCCTCGATGCCCGCATCGCCAGCGCCCGCAGCCTCAACGACGAACTGGCGCTGGTGACCGCATCCGGCGAGCGCATCGCCGATCGCATCGCCAATGGCGGCCCGGCCAAGCAAGCCACCAACGGCATTCACCCCGCCGCGCTGCAAAGCCGGCTGGATCGCTTGAAGCCCCAATCCATGGGGACCATGCGGTGACAAACATCTTCCGACGTCTGCGCCTTCTGCCCGCCGTCTTCGTGCTCGGCGGCGCGCTGCTGCTGCTCAAGGGAACGGACGTTACGCTGGAAGCGCGCGCGGAAGCCGCCTCACCCGCGACGCCAGCGCCCGCCGCCACCGAAGCGCCCGCGGCCGATCCCGCGGCGGACGACACACAGGCCAGCTCCATCGGTGAGGTCGATGTGCTGACCAGCCTCGCCAAACGGCGCACCGAGCTCGACGCGCGCGAACAAGCGCTCGGCATGCGCGAGAACCTGATCGCCGCCGCCGAACAGCGCGTAGACGGCAAGATCACGCAGTTGAAGCTGCTCCAGAGCCAGGTGCAGGTCCTTTTGGGCGATCGCGACGATGCCGAGCAGAAGCAGCTCGCCGCGCTGGTGAAGACCTATTCCTCGATGAAGCCGAAAGACGCCGCGCGCATCTTCAACAATCTGGACGAGGACGTGCTGCTCTCCGTCGCCGCGCAGATGAAGCCCGATGTCTTGGGTGCGATCCTGGCCGGCATGCAGCCCGACCAGGCGCAGAAGCTGACCGTGAAACTCGCCAACCGCCTGAAGCTGCCCGTCACGCCGCCGCCGCAACAGCTGGCTGCCACCACGCCGCCAACGACGACGGCGCCGGCAACGACACCGCCTGCGGCGATTGCACCGGCGACGGCACCGCCAATGACTGCGCCGGCACCGGCGCCCGCCAACACACCGCCGCCGTCCACCGCGCCGCCGGCAAACAACAGTGCTGCACCGGCCAAGAAGTAAGGCAAAACTGGCGCGGGCGATTCGCGCGAAGGGTAAGCGAGATGATGTGGGGCCGGATCGGCACAGCGGCGTTTGCAGTGGCCTTGTTGGCCACCGCGGTTGCGCACGCCGATTCCGTCAGCACCAACGCACTGGGCGGTTACGGCCGCATCATTTTCACCCTCGATCCCGGCGCCCATCCCAAGGCCTCGATGGCCGACGGCGTCGCCGTGGTCAGCTTCGACCGCAAAGTCACGATCGATCCGGGCGCGGCGACGCAAGGCCTCGCCGCCTTCGCCTCCAATGCGCGGCTCGACCCCGACGGCAAGACCTTGCGCATCGCGCTCGCCCAAAGTGCGCGGCTGCACACCAGCGCATCCGGCGCGCAATTCGCGCTCGACATCGTGCCATCGGGCTTCACCGGCTCGCCGCCCGATCTGCCGCCGCCGCCGCCCAAACAGGCCTCGGCCGTCGACATCGCCAGACTGGCGCCGCTTCCCATTCGCGCCGGCGCCTATTCCAATTTCACGCGGCTGGTTTTCGACTGGCCGAAGAACGTCCCCTACACGGTGTTTCCCGGCTCGGGCCACATCACCGTACGCTTCGAAGCGATGGCGCGGCCGGATCTGGATGCGCTCACCCGCGTCTCCCCGCCCTGGGTGAAGAACACCGGCTGGCGCGTCGAGAATCGCGGTCTCGTGCTGGAATTCGAGACCGACGCGGATTCCGGCTATCACGATTTCCGCGACGGCAGCCACATCGTGCTCGACATCCTCGCGCCGAAGACGGACACCACGGCCTACAAGCCGCCCGGCCTCACCCATCCCACTACGCCGGTGCAACTCGCCGGCAAGGGCGTCAGCACCGCGCAAGCCCAGGCCATCGCCGACACCGCCGCCAAGCTCAACACCAAACCCGCCGATGCAAAGCCGGTGGACGCCAACCCTGCGCCCGCGCCAACAACGCAAGCCGCAACGGCCCCACCGCCGGCTGCGACGCCTGCTCCGCCAGCCGCCACTCTGATTCAAACCGCCGACGCGCAACGCACCGCCAAAGGCGTCACGCTCACCTTCCCCGGCGCGGCGACGGGTGCCGTGTTCGTGCGCGGGCTGACGGCGTGGATCGTGCTCGACGGCAAGCAGGCGATCGATGCCGCGAAACTCAAGACCGCACTCGGCGATTTTCCCGCCTCGTTCGACGCCAGCATCGGCGCGAATGCCAGCGTGCTCCATATCGGCCTCAAGGCGCCCGCCACCATCGCCGCGCGCGGCGTCGCCGGCAGGCTGATCGTCACGCTTGGAGCGCTGAACAACACAGCGCCCATGGCTGTCGGCTTCTCGCCGGAGACCGAGAACAATCACCCGTCTCTCGCCGCGCTGCTGCCGGGCGCGGCTCACGCGATCACACTCGCCGATCCCGCCGCGGGCGACACGCTCACCGTCGTCACCGCGCCGCCGGGCCGCGCCGTGCTCGAGCCGCGCCACTATGCGGAATTTGACCTGCTCCCGACCGCACAAGGCATTGCGATCAAATCCTTCACCGACGATCTTGCCGTGCAGGTCGCCGATTCCCGCGTGATCCTGGCGCGCCCGAACGGTCTTCTGCTGACGCCCCCTGCTGCGCCCACCATCGATTCGGCCGCTATGCTGGCGCAGACCGGCCAAGGCCAGACCTTCCTCGATTTCGCGGCATGGAAGACCGGCGCCGGCGGCACGACCTATGATGCCGAGCACAAGCTGCTTGCAAATGTCGCCAGGCTCTCGCCCGCCGAGGCCAATCGCGGGCGGCTCACGCTGGCGCGCTTCTATCTCGCCAACGGCTTTGCGGCGGAGACGTTGGGCCTGATCGACCTGATCCAGAAATCCGATCCGGCGCTCGCCGCCGATCCCGCATTGCAGACCATGCGCGCCGCTGCCGACGTGATGATGGCCCGCTACAAGGATGGCCACAACGCGCTCGCCGGCGAAGGTTTCGACAACGACCAGCACGCAGCGCTCTGGCGCGGCCTCACCGATGCGGGACTCGGCAATTGGGACGCCGCGCGCAAAGAACTGGATCGCGCCGAACCGGTGCTGCGCCACTATCCCACCGAATGGCAGGCGCGCGCACGCATCGCCGAAGCCAATGCGTCGCTGAATACCGGCGGCCTCGAACGCGCCGATGCCGCGCTCGCCAAACTGCCGCGTGACCTACCCAGGCCGCTGATGCTGGAAGCCGAACTCGCCCGCGCGCAACTCTTCGCGCAAGAGGGACGCACCCGCGATGCCAGCGCCTTGTTCGGCGCAGTCCAGCAAGGGGGCGACGAGCAACTCGCGGCTGAGGCGATCTACGCCAATGTCGATGCCGGCCTTTCCTCCGGCGCGCTGTCGCGCAAATCGGCCATCGACGCACTGGAGGCCTTGCGCTTCCGCTGGCGCGGCGACGATCTGGAATTGAAGGCACTGCGCAAATTGGGCGCGCTCTATTTCGGCGAGCAGCGCTGGCGCGAAGGGCTCGAGACCTTGCGTGTCGCCACCCAGAATTTCGGCGACGAGGATCTGGCGCGGCAAGCGCAGGACGACATGCGCGGCGCGTTCGTGGCGCTGTACCTCAAAGGCAAAGCCGACGCGATGCCGCCGGTCGAGGCGCTGGCGCTGTTCTACGATTTCATCGACCTCACACCCATCGGCGCCGATGGCGACGAGATGATCCGCCGCATGTCCGACCGGCTGGTCGCGGTCGATCTGCTGGAACCCGCCGCCAAGCTGCTCAACTACCAGGTCACCAAGCGCCTCGACGGCGTGGCGCAGGCGCAGGTCGCCGCGCGCCTCGCGATGATCGAACTGCTCGACCACAAGCCGAAGGACGCGCTCGAAGCCTTGCGCTCCACCCAGCTCGCCGGATTGCCCGACGATATCGGCCACCAGCGCGAATTGCTCCAGGCGCGCGCGCTGGCCGCGCTCAAGCAATGGGACCAGGCGCTCGACATCATCGCCACCGACGAGGCGCCCGATGCGCGCCGCCTGCGCGCCGACATCTATTGGGAAAGCGGCAACTGGGCCGTCGCCGGGCAGAAGGCCGAGGAGCTGGTGGCCACGCGTTTCAGCGATGCATCGCCGCTCAACCCCGACGAGCGCCAAAGCGTGATGCGCGCCGCCATCGCCTATTCGCTCGCCAGCGACCAGCCCAGCCTCGACCGCCTGCGCACCCATTTCAGCGCGAAGATGCAATCCAGCCCCGACGCCAGCGCCTTCGCCGTGGTGACGCAAAGCATCGACACGCAGGGCACCGCCTTCCGCGACCTCGCCGGCAAGATCGCCTCGATCGACACGCTGGAAGCCTTCATGCAGGATTTCAAAAAGAAGTACGAACCGTCGCCGCGAGTGAATTAGTTCACTTTTTTCCTCCCCCGCCGTTGCGGGGGAGGGGGACCGCGAAGCGGTGGAGGGGGTGTGAGGAATGGTGACGGATAGCCCTCCATCTCCCCCTCCGTCTCATCGCCGCGGCGCGGCGATGATCCACCTCCCCCGCAAAGCGGCGGAGGAAAAAAAGAGCAGCGATCCAGTGCTTTACTTCTTCACCCGCGTCTTCTTCGGTTCCGCCAGAACCTCGCCGAGCCATTCGAGCGATCGGTCCGCGATCTTTTCCCAGCCGGGTTCGCCGATCAGCCAGTGGCTGTGGCCCTTGAGCTCTTCGTAGACGACGCGGCCTTCGTAGCGCTTGGCGATGCGGCGCACCGTGGCCGGCGGATTGACGCGGTCTGCGCTGCCGCTGATGCAGAGGATCGGGCACGTCACCTTGCGCGGATCCACTTGCGTCGCGCGCTTCAAATCCAGCGCCCAATGCATGATCTCGAATGTCGCCTGTCCCGATTCCGGCACGAAGCGGGCGAAGATTGCGTCGTGGTCCGGCATCATGTCGAGCGCATTGGCGGCGGCGATCCATTTCTCCGGCCGCAAGCGCTTGCTCCAGAAATCGCCGGCGAGATAGAGCGCCTGCGCCGAGATGATCTCGAACGGCGTCGAAGGCAAGACGCCCCATGGCGCGGACGGCGCGAGCAATACCAAGGCGCGGACATCCACGCGCGCCGCCAGCATCTGCGCCAAAAGCCCGCCCATCGAATGGCCGAGAAGGATCGGCGGCGCATCCAGCGTGCCGATCAGTTTCTCCAGATCGTCCGCATAGTCGAGCACGCTGGTGGCGCCGAGTTCGCGCGGCGGCTTGTCGCCGCAATCGTGGTAGCGCAGCGTCGGCGTCAGGACCTTGTAACCGGCCGCCTCGAAGCGCGCGCGCCAGGCGTCGAACACCCAGCCGCCGTTGAATGCGCCGTGGATCATCACGACGGTGGGACGCGAAACGCTCATGGTGTGGCTTTCATGCGGTGAATGCGAGGTCCTGGAACGCGGCGATCACCTTGGCATAGGTGTCGCGCTTGAAGGGAACGATGAGCCGGGGCAAGGCCTCGATCGCGAGCCATTTCCATTGCGCGAATTCGGGCTCCGGCGTCGCCACGTTGATCTCGGCATCGGTGCCGAGAAAGCGCATCGCGATCCATTTCTGGCGCTGGCCGCGATAGCGCCCGTGCAGCGCGATGCCGACGAGGTGGGCGGGCAGGTCGTAGGCCAGCCACTCGTCCATCTCGCGCAGGATTTTCGCGTTGTCCGTGCCGGTCTCTTCTTTCAGTTCGCGCAGGGCGGCTTCGCCCGGCGTCTCGCCCTCGTCGATCCCGCCTTGCGGCATCTGCCAGCCCTCGACCGTCTGGTCGATGCGCTTGCCGACGAAGACCGAGCCGTCGGCATTGAACAGCATCACCCCCACGCAGGGGCGATAGGGCAGGTCTTCGTGGCGCAGTTGGGGCCGGGACATCGGGAAAAAACCGTCGATTACTTGGACGGGACCACTATGGCGGAAGCGGGAACGAGGGCAATACCCCGCCCGGAAAGCCCCTTGGCCCAGACCGTCAGCCGGTCGACGGTGACCGGATAGAGGAACCCGGAGCCCGCGGCCCAGCCGTTCAGCCGGGCGCGGGCCTCGAGTTCCGAGAGCCGCTGGTCGATCTCCATCCCGGCCTGGATCGCGTCGATCTCGGTGGAGGCCTGCACGAAAGGCGCGTTCACCGATTTGGCGACGTCGGGCGCCACGGAATGCGGCACCTCGCCATTGTCGAAGAACAGCAACCCGCGCCGGGCAAGGAACGTCATCACCGGTTCGAGCGAATCGGAATCCGTCAGGAAGCGGCCGCCCAGAAGATTGGTGATGCCGGCAAAGCCCGTGGCGCGCGAGAGCGACCAGGTGAGGCGCTGGATATTGGTGCTCTCGCCCGCCGCGGCGCGCAGCGTGTGCGGGCCGGGATCGCTGTCAGGGAAATCATAGGGCTCCATCGGCACTTCCATGAGCACTTCGTGGCCCTGGCGCCGCGCCTCACCGATCCAGCGCTGCACGTCGCTGTCATAGGGCGCGAAGGCGAGCGTGATCTGCGGCGGCAATTGCGCGATGGCGGCCTGCGTCTGCCGCGCGCTGATGCCGAGGCCGCTGACGACGATGGCGATCCTGGGCTGGCCAGGCGCCGCGCCCGACGGCGGCGCATAGGCGGCCATCGGCGTGCGCCCGTCATCGGCGATGCGCGGCAGGGGACCCTGGCTCGTTTGTTCGATCAGCGCGGGATCGGCGATGAGCGCACGGCCCGCATAGACCGCCTTGTTCACCTGCCCCGGCACGAGTTGCGGCGGAAGGGTCACGGGCGGAAAGTTGGGCGTTTGCAACGTGGGTGTCGCTGAGGGCGGCGTCTGCGCGGCGGGCGGCGCGGCGCCAGCGGGAGGCGGCATCGGCGCGGCCGGCTGCGGACCGGCGCCGATCAGATTGGTGTTGGCGGCCTGGGTGGGTGGCTTGGGCCTGGCGGCGCGTTTCTGCGCGGGCGCGCCCAGGTTGAAGCTGACCACCGGCCCGGCGGCGCCGGGATTTCCGAATACGGCGATCCAGGCCGCCGCGCCTCCAAGCGCCAGCAGCAGGATCGCCCATGCGATCAGCAGCAGGGTCCAGCGCGAGTGCCCATCCGTCATGGACATTACAGTGCGGAATTCATGGTTACGGGCCGGTTAATTCCCGTCACCACGCGCCGCCACGGCCTTGGGGCCCGTCTTCCCGTCCAGGAAATCCGTGGCATAGGAGAGCTGGAAATCCGCATAGGTCTTGCCCGGCTCCGGCTGGATCGGCACCGCCTGGATGGAGGGCGGCTTGGCGTCGTCGGGCATCAGATGGTGCGGCAGGATCGATTCGGTCTCGGAGAACAGCACCGATTCGCCGGACGTGTCCTTGCCGGACGCGACCGCGATGTCGGGCACGATGCCGGTGGCCTGGATTGAGCGGCCGGACGGCGTGAAATAGCGCGCGGTGGTCATGTGCAGCGCGCCCTCCTCGCCATTGTCGAGCGGGATGATGGTCTGCACCGAGCCTTTGCCGAACGAGGTCGTGCCGATGATGGTGGCGCGCTTGTGGTCTTGCAGCGCGCCCGCCACAATCTCCGACGCCGAGGCCGTGCCGCTGTTCGTCAGCACCACGATGGGCTTGCCCTCGGCGATGTCGCCGGGT
>DATATK010000147.1:0-3057 GCA_036268825.1 Rhizomicrobium sp.
CCGCACAAACTCCCGCCGCTGATCCATCACCGACATCCTGCGCCATGGCATGGATTTGGCCTCCCACATTGCCAAATCCATGCACTATGATGTGTCGGCTATGTCTCCGAACACCCGTCGGTCATCTCTCCGGTCTGAACATCAAGCCCGGCCATGACGAAGGCATTTGGGGCGTGCAAATCGTTCCTACCCCTTCAACCTCGCCATCGCGACGCCGTCGCGCGCGAGCTGATCGGCGCGCTCGTTCTCGTCATGGCCGGCATGGCCGCGGACCCAGTGCCAGCGCACCTGATGCGGCTTCAAGGCGTCATCGAGCCGCTGCCACAGCTCGGCATTCTTCACCGGCTTCTTGTCGGCGGTGCGCCAGCCGTTCTTCTTCCAGCCGTGAATCCACCCCGTGATGCCCTGCCGCACATACTGGCTGTCGGTGTAGAGGTCGACCTGGCAGGATTTCTTCAGCGCTTCCAGCGCCGAGATCGCGGCCATCAATTCCATGCGGTTGTTGGTGCTGTGCGCCTCGCCGCCCTTCAGCTCTTTCTCGACCTCGCCGAATTTCAGGATCGCGCCCCAGCCGCCGGGCCCGGGATTGCCCGAGCACGCACCGTCGGTGTGAATCGTAACCTGCGGCAGCGCGCTCACACGACCATCCCCGTCGCCAGCCCATAATCGCGCACGCTGGCGACGCCCTGGTGGAAACGCAGCTTGCGCACATATTCCAGCGGGTCTTTCGGCTTCACCAGCGCGCCTGGCGGCACGTTGAGGAAATCGACCAGCCGCGTCAGCAGGAAACGCAGGCTCGCGCCGCGCGAGAGCAGCGGCAGCGCGTCCTGTTCGGCGTCCGACAATTTGCGCTCGCGGCCGTAGGCATTGAGCAGCGCGCGGGCCTTGGTGACGTTGAAGGCGCCGTCGATCTCGAAGCACCAGGCGTTGAGACAGATCGCGACGTCATAGGCGAGGATGTCGTTGCAGGAGAACGGGAAGTCGATCAGTCCCGACAGCCGGTCGCCGAGGAAGAACACGTTGTCCGGAAACAAATCGGCATGGATCACGCCTTCAGGCAGATCGCCCGGCCAGCGCGCCTCGAGATGATCGAGCTCGCGGGCGATGAAATCGCGCAAGCCCGCCTGCACGCTGTCGGCACGCGCGGCCGCCTGATCGAACAGCGGCCGCCAACCGGAGACGGAGAGCGGGTTCTTGCGGACAAGCGGGAAGTCGCGCCCGGCGAGATGCATCTTCGCCAGCGCCTCGCCGACGCCGGCGCAATGCGCCGCATTCGGCCGCCGCGGCCACACGCCTTCGAGGAAGTTGATGATCGCGGCCGGCCTGCCCGCCAAGGTCGAAAAGACCTCGCCTTTTCGATTCCGCGCCGGCTGCGGGCAGCGCACGCCGCGCTCGGCGAGATGGGCCATCAGCGACAGGAAATACGGGAGATCGTCGACCGCGACGCGCTTCTCATAGAGCGTCAGGATGTAGGCGCCCCTGCTGGTATGCACCAGGAAGTTCGAATTCTCGACGCCTTCGGCGATGCCCTTGTAGGACAGCAGTTCACCGATGTCGTATTCACTGAGGAAGTCCGCAAGCTCTTCGGCGGCGACGTCGGTATAGACCGCCATGGGAGCACGCTATGCCGCGTCGGGCCGCACCGAGCGCGGCAGCGGGAAGAACTCGTTCTCTTCCGCGGCCGAGACCGTCTCCACATGAAGCGTGTAGCGCTCGGCGAACGCGCCCATGATCTCCTCGACGATCACTTCCGGCGCGGAGGCGCCCGCGGTGATGCCGAGGCTCGTGATGCCCTCGAAGCGCTTCCAGTCGATATCGCCGGCGCGCTGCGCCAGCACCGAAATCGGACAGCCCTCGCGCTCGGCAACCTCGCGCAAGCGCTGCGAGTTCGACGAATTCGGCGCGCCGACCACGATCAGCGCGTCCACCACCGGCGCCACCTTCTTCACCGCGAGCTGGCGGTTGGTGGTGGCGTAGCAGATGTCTTCCTTGTGCGGCCCGTTGATGTTCGGGAAGCGCTCTTTGAGGATCGTGACGATGTGCGCGGTGTCGTCGATCGACAGCGTGGTCTGCGTCACGAAGGCGAGGTTGTTCGGGTCCTTTGGCGCGATGGTGCGCGCATCCTCGTCGGTCTCGATCAGGGTCACAGCGCCCGGCGGCAACTGCCCGAGCGTGCCGACAACTTCGGGATGGTGCGAATGCCCGATCAGAAAAATCTCGCGGCCGCGCTTGAAATGGATCGCGGCCTCGCGATGCACCTTGGTCACCAGCGGGCAGGTCGCGTCCAGCGAAAAGAAATTTCGCACCTTCGCCTCGGCGGGAACCGATTTCGGCACGCCGTGGGCGGAGAACACCACCGGCGCGTTGGTCTTGTCGGGAATCTCGGCGAGTTCCTCGACGAAGATCGCGCCCTTTTTCTTCAGGCTGTCGACCACATATTTGTTATGGACGATCTCGTGGCGGACATAGACCGGGGCGCCATAGATGGTGAGCGCCCGTTCCACCGTGTCGATGGCGCGGACGACGCCGGCGCAAAAGCCCCTTGGCGAACAAAGCACGATTCTCAGGTCCGGTTTGGGGTCTGGTTTGGCGGCCATAAGAGCGGTCTCGGGGGCGAATCGGCCCACGCCGGCGGCGGGGGAACGGTCAATTCGGATAAGGACTTGGGACTGGTTTCGGCTCATGTCAAGGCACTTTAGCAAACCATTGCGCCACAGGCCCGGAAGGGCCTATATAGGCGCGAATTCCCGCCATTGATGACCACCGGCTTCGCCAAGGACAGGCGGGCGAAGCACAAAGGAGATTTGCCATGAGCAACGCGCCGCTGATGCCCAAGGCGACCGCCGTCTGGCTGCTGGACAACACCGCGCTGACCTTCGACCAGGTCGCCGATTTCACCAAGATGCACCCGCTGGAAATCCGCGCCATCGCCGACGGCGACGCCGCCCAGGGCATCAAGGGCTCGGACCCGATTGCCAGCGGACAATTGACCCGCGAGGAGATCGAGCGCGGCGAAAAGGATCCGGACCACCGCCTCAGGCTCGAGGAGAGCAAGGT
>DATATK010000148.1:0-23485 GCA_036268825.1 Rhizomicrobium sp.
ACGGCGCACCACCCGCTTGCGCAAATCCTCAGAAAGCGCTCGCACCATCCATGCTGACCTCCTAACAGTCAGCATCTTGAATCAGACTCGCAATCCGATGGGAATCCCACTCCCGATTCAAATCGTACGAATCACGCTCTAAAAAAACGGACGGCGCGTGCCGGGGGGAGCGCGCCGTCCGCCATTTAGTCCGCGCTGTGCTGCCGGGGGGTGCCGTCGCGCGGAGTCTTGGATTGGTCAACCAAGCCTGCGCAGGTTGAACCAAATTTTCCTACAAGCAATGGTTGCGCATCTGCTGCCTTAACGGCTGCTTACCGCCCTGCCTCAAATTATTTGAGAAAGGCGCGCACATCCGCTGCCGACCGGTCCGCCACTTCCTCCTGCGGCACGTGTCCCTTCGCGGGATAGACGATCAAGATCGAGCCCGGGATCGCCCTGTGGAATTCGCCCGCCGCTTCGACGGGGATCAGATGATCCTCAGCGCCCCACAGGATCAGCGTCGGCGCCTTGATGTCGGCGATGTGCGTGGCGACGTCATTGGTCCAGGGGAGGTTGAAGCGCTCGAGCGTCGCCTGGCGCGTGCCCGTCATGCGCGCGAAGTCCCAATAGGAATCGATCATCTTGTCGGTGATGATCTCTTTGTGGATCACCGCGTCGTTGAGCCCCTCGGTCACCAGCGAGCGCGGCGTGATGTGCAGCAGGATCTGGTTGACCACCGGCACGCGCGCCAGCTTGAACGCGAGCGGGATATTGCTGCCCTCTTTCGTCGGCATGCCGGCTGCGTCGACCAGGATCAAATGGGTGACGTTGCCCGGATGCTCTTCGGCGAAACGCGCGGCGATCCCGCCGCCCATCGAGTTGCCCGCGATGGCGAATGTCGTGAGGGCGAGTCTGTCGGTCACCTCCTTGACGAACTTCACCATGCCCTCCTGCGAGTAGTCGTGATTGGGCACCGCGCCGGTCAGCCCGTGGCCCGGCATGTCGATGGAGATCACGCGATAGGTGTCGCCCAGCCGCTTGACCCACGGCTCCCAGGTGACGAAGGAGGCGTTGGAGCCGTGCACAAGGACGAGCGGGCTGCCCGCCTTGTTGCCCTGGTCGCGGACATGGGCGCGCGCGCCGTCGGGCAGCATCATGAAATCGGACGCCGGCGCGCCGTATTTCATTTCCAGCACGCTACGCGGGATGTCCGGCTCGCTGAACGCATAGAAGGCGCCGGCGAGCAACGCCGCGGCCACGACGAGAAAAATCAGGAACGCACGCATCTCAGAATCCCCCATCGTCCGTTTGATGTTCGAAATCGTGCCCGTCCGGCCCCGGATCGTCGGGCTGGCGCGGCATCACGAAGCCGCGTGCGCCATCGACGTCTTCGCCACGCCGCGCAGGTCTCGGCGGCCAGGCACGCGTGGGCGCATTTTCGTCTTCGGTCTCGTCCGGCGCTTGCAGGAAGGCGGACGCGGCATCCGAGGCGAGCCGCTCGTCGCGCGGCGCGCCAGGCAGCATCGACAGCGATTCAATCTCCGGGGCGGACCACGACAGCGAATCGAAGGCGCCGCATTGTCCGCACACCGCGTGCCATTGCGGCGAGGTCCAGCTGCAATTGGCGCAGCGCCAGTCCGCGTCGCGCGGCGCGCGCGCGGCGCGCGACAGCCAGGCATGCGCCGCGCCGGCATCCTGGTTCTCGCCCTGCTCGATCTCCGCCATCAGCGCGCAGACGCGCACGCTCGCCGGGCCTCGTGACAATGGCGCAAGGACGCGCCGCGCTTCGGCCCAGTGCATGATGTTGATCGCCTGCTCGGCTTCCAGGACGCGGCTCTCGAAATGATCGCGGTTGAGATGGGCGAGGCCCACAAGACGGCTTGCGCGTTCTTCCACCGATTCCGCGGGCCGGATCGCCGCATAGACCGCCGCCATATCGGGATGCGGCGCCTGCGCCCAGGCGCCTTCGATGATGTCCTGCGCGCGCCAGGCCCGTCCCGTCTGCGCCAACCTGCGCGCCGCGAGCGTGGCGGCGGGCGCGAGCGCGGGCGAGAAATCCAGCGCTTCGAGCGCGGCTGCGAGCGCGCGCTCGCCGTCGCCGCGATTCTCGGCATCGAGCGCTTCGGCCGCGAGCAACACGCCGCGACGGCGGCGCAACAGGCCAACGTCGAGCAGGCGTTTGCGCGCCGCGTTCTCCAATATTTTTTTCGCCTCGACCCATTGTCCGCGCGCCGATTGCAGGTCGAACAGCGCGTTCATCGCCCAGATTGCCTTGGGCTTCAGGACCAGGGCGCGGCTGGCCAGCGCGATGGCTTCCGCGCCGTCCTCGCGGCGCATCGCCTGCATGAAGAGACCGCGCAGGCCCAGGAATTCGGTCTCGGGATGTTCTAGCATCGCCTTGTAAGCGCCGCCTTGCGCGCTCTCATCGCCTTCGAGCTGGGCGGCTTGCGCGGCCAGCAGCAGCGAGAGCGGCGGCGAGCCCAGCAAGTTCTCCGCGCGTTTGGCCTGGCGGCGGGCTTCGAGCGCGTCCCCTGCCGCTGCCGCGACCAGGCCTTGCGCGATCGCCTCGTTGCCGCGCCGCATGCGCCGCGCGCTGCTCCAGCGGCCGAGCGCACCGGGGCCCGACACCACCAGCACGATGATGCGCGTGAGCACCGCGACCAAAGCCGTAAACGCGATGGCGAGGCCGATGGCGACGCTGGCGCTGGCCTTCACTTCGTAGAGCCCGATGGTGAACAGCAATTCGCCCTGGCGATCTGCGATCCATGCAATGCCGGCCGCGATCAGCGCGGCGCCGAGCAGGATCGAGAGCAGCCGGATCATGAATGCTCCGACATCGACGCGATCACCCGCGCCGTCAGCGAACGCGTGTCGCGATCCACCGCGAGCCGCGCCTCGGCCTGGCCGATCCAGCCTGAAGCTGCGTTGCGCGCCGCGCCTCTGAGCGCGTTCATCTCGCCGGCCGCGCGATCCAGGTCGCCGGTGCGCAGATCGTTTTCCGCGCGCGCCAAGCGGCTCTCGGTACTGTCGCCGCTGACGCCGCCGACGCGGCGGATGGAAACGAGGTTGGCGAGATTGGCCCAGAGCCGCCCGGTCCAACCCTGCGCTTGGCTGGCGCGTTCGGCGGCGAGGATCGCATCGGCCTCGCCGGACAACTGAGTCGCCAGCACCGCGCGCGTCGGCGCGCCGCGGTTCGCGTATTTCGAAAGGTCGCCGAGCTCGGGCGCTGTGGGCGACAGGGCGCGCATGGTCTGCAATTCGGTCCCGAAGCTTTCGCCGCCCGCGCTCGCGCGCACCAGGTCGGCGAGAGCGAGCAAGGTCGCGGCGTGTTTCATCACGTCCGATGCGTTCTGGCCTTCCAGCCGCACCACGCGCGTCTCCAGTGCGTCCTCGCCGGTCTTGAGCGCGAAACCGTCGAGCCGTGCGGCGAGGTCTGCGGGCGGCGCATTCTTCTCCAGACTGGCGACGCGCTCGCTGAGGCGGCCGATGGCGTCGGCCTGCGTCTGCGCGCGGGTCTCAAGCTCCTTGCGCAACGGCGCCACGCCGCCGGGGTTCTGTTCGAGCTTGGCGACGCGTCCGTCCAGAAGGTCGAGATCGGATTTGAGCGCGGCGGTGTCGGAGCCGTCGATCTGGCCGGTGGATTTCTCCATCGCGGTCAGCCGCGCCTCGTCCGCGTCGAGCCGCATCTTGAGCGCCGCGACGGATTTCTGTTCGTCGCCATAGGCCGCGGCGGCCACCGTCGGGGCACGTCCCGCCGCGATCTGGCCCACGCGGGATTCCAAGGTGGTGAGGCGGTCGTTGGAAGCCTCGCCGCCCTGCACCCAGGGCCAATAGGCCGCGATCAGCCCGCCCGAGACCGCCGCGAGGATCAACAGGACGAAGATGCCGAGCGCGCCGTCCGGGAACAGCGAGCGGCGCGCGCGCGGCTCTGCCTCGACCGCCTCGTCTTTCTCTGGCGCGGGCAGGGCTGCAAAAGGGCGCGGATCGGTCTCCGTCATGCTCGTCTCCAGGTCCGCCCAAATCTACAGGCCGCGCGCGGTCCCGCCAACCAGAGCCAGCATCCCGTCCTGATCCGGCCGCTTGGCGACGAGGATGGCGCGGAAGGCGAGATCGCCCAGCGCCTGTGCGGAAGCCTGGCTGATGCAGAGTGCCGTGACGCCGGCGCACGCCGTGCCGAGCCCGGCACGTTCGGCCAGTTCGGCGAAGACCCGCGCGCCGCGCGGCGAGAACAGCATCACCGCGTCCAGCGTACCGTTTCGCAGCGCCTCGTTCGCCGGCGCAGGCAGCGATGTGGCCGCAACGGCTTCGTACAGAATCTCGGTCCGCATGGTGAAGCCGCGCGAAGTAAGCGCGGCGGCAAGATCGCCTTTGGTCTGCGCGCCCGCCGCGTGCAGCAACGCGCCGCCATCCGGCCTGGCCCAGCGTGCGGCGGCGCTCGCCAGATCGGCACCGTCGCCATCGGCGCTGCGCACGGTTGTAAAGCCCGCGGCGCGCGCGGCGCCGGCCGTCTGTTTGCCCACGGCGAAGAGCGGCACGTCGCGGCGCGCGGTGCGGCGCGCGACGGCGAGGGCGCCGTTGCCGCTGGTCGCGAGGATCGCCTGCACGCCGTCCAGCGTCAGTGCATCACCGTCGCGGAAGCGGATCTTCATTAGCGGCGCAACGATGGCGTCGTGTCCCAGCGCCTTGAGTGTTTCGGACGTTGCGTCAGCGGCGTATTGCGGCCTTGTGACGAGGATGCGCATCACGCGGCGAGCCAGGCTTGCACGCGCGGCTTCAATTCGAACCCGGCCATGCGGCCCGCATCCTCTGCTTCGCGCACCGGCGCAGTGCGCAATGCGATTTCGAATTGTGTGTCCGCAAATTCGCTGCCGTCGGGCGCGAGCACTTCGCCGCGGAAAAAGAGCGTGCCGTCCACGAAACGCGCGAGACCGCCAATGGGCGTGCGGCAGGTGCCGTCGAGTGCGGCCTGGAACGCGCGTTCGCAGGCCAGTTCGATCTCGGTGCGCGGATCGTTGAGCGCGGCGACAATCGATGAAGTGCTCGCATCGCCGTCCCGCACTTCGATGCCGATGGCGCCTTGCGCGAGCGCGGGCAACCAGTCATCGGCATCGAGCAACGTCGTCGCGCGCGCCGCCATGCCGAGGCGTTTCAAGCCTGCGAGCGCGAGCAACATCGCGTCGAATTCCCCGGCGTCGAGCTTGGCCAATCGCGTGTCGACATTGCCGCGCAGCAAAGCGGTCTGAAGATCGGGACGGGCGCGCAACACTTGCGCGGCCCGGCGCACGGAACTCGTTCCGACGCGCGCGCCCTTGGGCAATTGGGCAAGCGTTTTTGCCGTCAGCGATACGAAAGCGTCGCGCGGATCCTCCCGCGGCAGGAGCGCGGCGATGACGAGGCCCGGCGGCAGCGCGGTCGGCACATCCTTCATCGAATGGACGGCGAGGTCGATTTCGCCGCGTAGCAACGCCTCTTCCAGCTCCTTGGTGAAGAGGCCCTTGCCGCCGGCATCGGCGAGGCTGCGGTCCTGGATGCGGTCGCCGGAGGTCTTCACCGGCACCAGCACGCAGTCCGCCCCCGCGCGCGCCAGCAGAGCGCGCACCATTTCGGCCTGCACCAAAGCAAGCCTCGATCCACGCGTGCCAAGGCGGAGCGGTTGCGGCATGAGGGCTTTCACGTTAAGGCCGCCCGTCATTAGCAGGACCCGAACGATTTTGCGCGCCCTGACCGTCCTCGGCCTCGAAACCAGCTGCGACGAAACCGCCGCGTCGGTGGTGCGTGGGTCCGCGCCCGGGCCGGGCACGATCCTGTCCAACGTGGTGCTCAGCCAGCTCGCGGAGCACGCGCCCTATGGCGGCGTGGTGCCCGAGATCGCGGCGCGCGCCCATGTCGAGGCGCTGGACGCCATCGTGGAGCGCGCCATGGCGGAGGCCGGGATCGGGTTCGGCGCGCTGGACGCCATCGCGGCCACCGCCGGCCCCGGCCTGATCGGCGGCGTGATGGTCGGGCTGACCACGGCCAAGGCGCTGGCGCTGGCCTCCGGCAAACCGCTCATCGCCGTCAACCATCTGGAGGCCCATGCGCTCACCGTCCGGCTGACGGACGGCGCGCGCTTTCCGTTCCTGCTGCTGCTGATCTCCGGCGGGCATTGCCAGTTGCTGGCCGTGGAAGGCGTCGGCCGTTTCGCGCTCTACGGCACGACCATCGACGACGCGGTGGGCGAGGCCTTCGACAAGACCGCCAAGGTGATGGGTCTGCCCTATCCGGGCGGGCCGGAGGTGGAGAAGATCGCCCGTGGCGGCAATCCCAAACGCTTTGCCCTGCCGCGGCCGATGCTGGGGCGCGCGGGATCGGATTTCTCGTTCTCGGGCCTGAAGACCGCGCTGCGCCAGATCGTGCGCGAGGGCGGTTACAAAGAGACCGATGCCGGCGATCTGGCGGCGTCGTTCCAGCAGGCGGTGATCGACACGCTGGTTGACCGTGTCACCGCCGCGATGCGCCGGTTCAAGCGCGAATTTCCGGACGGCGACGAATTCGTCGTGGCGGGCGGCGTGGCGGCGAACGGGGCGATCCGCGCGGCGTTGACGGCGCTCGCGGTGCGCGAGGGGTTTCAGACAAAAATACCCCCGCCCAGGCTATGCACGGACAATGCCGCGATGGTCGCCTGGGCGGGGGTTGAGCTTGGCCAGCTGCAGCGTTTCGATAGCCTGGGAGTAAGCCCGAAAGCGCGGTGGCCGCTTCACGGCGCCGCTGCTGGGGGGAGCCAGGGCAGCAGCGCCTGAGAAGCCGGTGCTTCAGACCATATACGGTGCGAAGGACAGCACGCCCGCCAGCACGATCACCGCGCCGGTCAGGACGCTGATGAGGACCGAGTTGAAGGACGAAGTCTGCGCGGGGACGGTGGTCGAAATGCGTGTCATGGTGCCTCTCCATTGTTTGGCTTCGGAAGAGCCCGAAGCCGGAAATTCGCGCCGGGTTTTCCCGGCTCTGATGGACGGGATGTAGGAGGTGTCCGGAGGCGTTTCAATGAATGATTTTTGAAGTATTTAGTGTTCACTGTTTTACAGTTACGCAACAAATGAAGTTAACATGCTGTTGTGAAATGATTATTTACGTCGTTATCATATGCCCTGCGTGAATCGCATAGGAGGAATGCCTGAAACTCGCCACTTGGAACATCAATTCCGTCCGCCTCCGGCTGCCACTCGTCGAGCGTCTGATCGGCGCAGAACAGCCTGACGTGATCGCCCTGCAGGAGACCAAAGTCGTCAACGACCTGTTCCCCGGCGAGGCCTTGGCGAAACTGGGCTATGTCCACCAGGCGATCCATGGCCAGAAGGGCTATCACGGGGTGGCGATCCTCTCGCGCATCCCCTTCAAGAAGTCCGGGGCGCAACAATTCTGCGGCAAGGAGGATTGCCGCCACATGGCGGTGACGTTCCAGAACGGGGTCGAGCTGCACGATTTCTATGTGCCGGCCGGCGGCGACATCCCCGATCCCGCGCTCAACGAGAAATTCGCCCACAAGCTCGCTTTCCTCGGCGAGATGCGCGCGATGTTCGCGGCGCGCAAGCGTGACCGCAAAAACCCCATCGTGCTGGTCGGCGATCTCAACGTCGCGCCGCTCGAACACGATGTCTGGAGCCACAAGCAACTCCTCAAGATCGTCAGCCACACGCCGGTCGAGGTGGATTTGCTGAACGCCGCGAAAGACGCGTTCGACTGGATCGACGTGACGCGCACGTTCGTGCCGCCGGACGAGAAGATCTATTCGTGGTGGAGCTACCGCAACAACGACTGGCGCGTCAGCGACCGCGGCCGCAGGCTCGATCACATCTGGACGAGCCAGGGCCTCAAGGGCGCCGTGACCGCGCACAAGATCCTCAAGGACGTCCGCGACTGGGAGCAGCCCTCCGACCACGTCCCGGTGGTGGTGGAGTTCGACGTTTAGGGACCGGCGAACTCGACCGGCGACTTCATGACCGTCCCGCGCCCAGAGTGACCAGAAGCTCATCCAGTTGCGCGAACGTCTCGCTTAATCCACCTGTGCTCCCGGAGGCGATGGCATCGTCGAGAGCGTCCTTCGAGGGATAAAGGTCGTGCATGACGACCAGGGTCTCGGCACCGCGTTCCTCGAAGGTCACCGTGGTGACGGCTCCGCCTTCGCCACCTTCGTCATTCGTCCAGACGAGGCGTGCGTGCGGCGTCACTTCGATGTACCTGCCGAAGAACGCCATGGGCTGCTCTGAGCCAGCGTGGCCGAACACGAAACGGTAGGTGCCTCCCGTGCGAACATCGGCCTCGCAGGAAATGAAGGACATCCCATACGACTTCGGCGCCCACCATCGCTTGAGCAGATCGGGCCTGGTCCACGCCTCGAACACGATGCGCGCCGGGCCGTTGAAGATGCGCGTAACGACGACCTCGCGCCCGGACTTCCGTTCCACCGTCGTGGGGTTCTGGGCAGGCTCACTCTCTCTTCTTGCGTCCATCGGCCTTCTCCTTCCGTTTCAGTTCCTCGACGAGCCTGTCCAACTCGTCGAAGCGTGCGCTCCAGAGCTGGTGATACTTCGCGATCCATGCCGCCTCTTCTTCCAGCCGGCGCAGGCCGAGCTTGCAGGTCCGCACGCGCCCGACCTTCCGCGTGGTGACGAGCCCCGCCTGCTCCAGGACGCCGACATGCTTCTTCATGCCCGTGAGGGTCATGTGGAACTTCTCGGCAAGCTCCGTGATCGAAGCGTCTGCACGGCCAAGCTGCTCCAGAACGCCGCGCCTTGTGGCGTCCGAGAGCGCGGCGAACGAGGCGTCGAAGCGGGTCTGCGAATACTGAACCATGTGGTTCAGTGTGTAACACACCGATTGGCGGCGTGCAAGGCAGGCCTACCCCCGCTCGCGTCGCCTAAGTCCGCGTCTGCCAGAACGGTTGTGTTTTGACGAATTGCTTCCAGCGCTTCCTGGCGTGTTTCCAGTTGTGCTCGGCGCGGTCGAGGTGCCAGCCGTAGACGATACCGGCGGCGAAGGAGAGCGTGGCGCCGCTGCCCGATTGCGGCGCGGCGAGGCGGGAGAGCGTGTCGCGGGCGACCGCCACGTCGTTGAGGCTGCCGAGCACGTCCTGCATCTTGGAGAGCGGCTGGAGGAACTGGCGCGCGGCGGGCTCGTCGTAGAGCGGCGCGAAGAATTCGGCGGTGTAGCGCAACTTCTTGAGCGCGATGCGCAAATCGTGGCGTTTGACGGGCGAAAGTTTCTTCAAATGCCGCGCGCGTTTGCGCGCCACCTTCAGGCGGTGATCGAGCATGCGGCCGGCCAGGTCCGCCGCCGGCATGTCGAACGCCATATGGCCGGACGTGGCGTGCGCGCGTCCGGCCGCCTCGAACCAGACGCGCCGGTCGATCGCGTCGCCCAGGTCGCGCAGGAAGGCTTCGAAGGCCGGGCTCTCGACATGGGCGACCGCGTATTCCCAGGCGGTGCGACGCGCGGCCTGCGCGCGTTCGCGCAAGTGCTCGAAACCATCGACATCGCTGTTGGCGTTTGCCGCGGTTTGCAGCAGGTCCTCGACGAAGACATCGAGGTCGCGCGCGGGCGCGAGCTTTTCGGAGAGCCGCTGGGCGCGGTCTTTCAGCGCTTCCAGCGCGGGCGTGCGGAAATCGCCGCCGAACGAGGTGAGCGCGACGCGCAGGCGCCGGAAGCCGACGCGCATCTGGTGGACGCCTTCGACTTCGTGGCCGTCGCGCACCGCGGCGATGTTCGACGCGATGTGCCATTTGCATTGCAGGAGCGTCAGGCGGAACGCGTCCTCCGCGGCGATGTCACGTGGCAGGATCGCGGGCCGGGCTTTCACCGGTGTGGGATGGGCGCGCTCCGGTTCGGGCGGCAGGACGATGGGCAGCAGGCTCTGCGGCAGGCGCCGCAAGGCGTTTTCGCCCAGCTTGAATTCGAATTGCTGACCCATCGTGGCGCCGTTCCGCGTCTTTGCGCGGACTGCGCTCCCTTGTTCGTGACCCACCACAAACGCATAGAGGCACGAAACCCCTAACGGGGTCTATCGCGGTTAACCGGCGCGGACGGGTATGCCGCAGGCGGCCAGTTTTTCCTTGGCCTGTCCGATACTTGCCTGGCCGAAATGGAAGATCGAGGCGGCCAGGACGGCGCTGGCATGGCCCTCCCGGACCCCGGCCACCAGATCGTCCAGCGAGCCCACCCCGCCCGAAGCCACCACCGGCACCGGCACCGCGTCGGCCACGGCGCGGGTCAGCGCCAAGTCGTAGCCCACCTTGGTACCGTCGCGGTCCATGGAGGTGAGCAGGATTTCGCCGGCGCCGTAAGCGACGAGGCGTTTGGCGTGTTCGATGGCGTCCAGATCCGTGCGCTCCCGGCCGCCGTGGGTGAAGATCCCGAACTTGCCGGGGGAGACCTGTTTGGCATCGATCGCGGCGACGATGCATTGGCTGCCGAATTTCTCGGACGCCTCGCGCACGAATTCCGGCCGCCGCACCGCTTCGGTGTTGACCGCGACCTTGTCGGCGCCAGCCAGCAGCAGCGCGCGGATATCGTCCAGCGTGCGCACGCCGCCGCCCACGGTGAGCGGCATGAAGCAGACATCGGCGGTGCGCCGCACCACGTCGAGCAATATGCCGCGCTTCTCGTGGCTCGCCGCGATGTCGAGGAAGCAGAGTTCGTCCGCGCCCGCTTTGTCGTAGAGCATCGCCTGCTCCACCGGATCGCCCGCGTCGCGCAGATTGACGAAGTTCACGCCCTTGACGACGCGCCCGTCCTTCACATCGAGACAAGGAATGATGCGGACTTTCAGCATCAGCGCGTCCTCGCCATGGCGGCGATGTTGAGGAGCGCGCGGCCTAGCGCGGCTTCCGCGGGGATGGCGGTGGTCTTGCAGAGGACTTCGGTTTCGAGGAGCAGATCGAGCGCATCGCCGAGCCGGTCTTCGTTCCAGCGCGCGACCTGCGCCTTGAAGGCGTTGACGCGGCTGAAATGGACCGGCGGCCACATCTTGCGCATCGCGGTGTCGAGGCTCTCCTTGCGCTCGACGGCGGATTTGGCGGCGAGCAGGCGCTGGAAATGGCTCATCGCGGCGCGCACCACCATCACCGGCGACTGGTCCGCGGCCCAGAGCCGCGCCAGCGTGAAATCGAGGCGCTTCACATCGCCTTCGCCGGCGGCGTCGCAGACTTCCTCGGCGCGGATTTCGGATTCGTCGCCCATCGTGGCGCGGACGTCTTCGATGCTGACCGATTTTTGGCCGTGTGCGTAGAGCGCGAGCTTCTCGATCTCGCGCCGCGTCACGCCGCGGTCCGAGCCGAGCCGCGCCACCGCGTCGTCCAGCGCTTCGGGTCCAATGGTGAAACCTTCGGCTTTCAGCGCATTGCGGAGCAGGTCGGGCAGGTCGCGCGCACTGTCGGGATAGCAGGCGATGGCGGCGGCGTTGTCGGCCTCCTCGAACAGTTTGCGCAAGGCCGCGGATTTGGCGAGGTCTCCGGCTTCGACCACGGTGAGCGCGTCGCCCTTGGGATCGTCCAGGAATTGTTCGAACAGTTTGGCGAGGCCGTTGCCGGCATTGCGCACGCGCACGACGCGACGGCCACCCATCATGGAGAGGGCGGCGGCTTCGTCGGCAAGCCGCGCGGGATCGGCGGAGAGCGCCGCGTCGTCGAGCTCGGAAACCTGGAACGCATCGTTGAGGTCCGGCACCACGCCCAGCGCCATCGCCTCGGCGCGCTCGCGCACCAGGCCCTGATCGGGGCCGTAGATCAGCGCGGCGACGATCTTGGGCGGCGGCTTCGCCACAAAGCGGTCTGCCTCGTGACTTTTGACGATCATGTATGCTTCGCGAAATAGACGCCGAGATCGATGCGGATATGTTCGGCGACGCTTTGCGCGGCCCTACGGCGGGTGTCCTGCAGCGCCACTTCCGTCGCATAGGGCGAGGCGGCGACGTCATAGCCCGCGCGGATGGACTCTTCGCCCTTGTCGATCTCCTTGGTGGAGTGGATGTCGGTGAGCGTGTAGGCCGCGATCATGGTGTAGCCGTAGCGCGTGATGGTCGCGTTGTCCGACGCGATGGCGACGCCCTGGCGCGCCTCGCGCACGGTCACTTCCAGCCGGTAGCGCATATTCGCCACGCGGTCGCTGCCGTGCACCAGCGAGATCAGCGCATTGCGCAGCTCGTAGCCCGACACTTCGTTGGGGATCGGCGCGATGTAGATGGAGGAGAACTCCACCTGCGCCCCGGGCGCGTCGCCGATCGTCCCATAAAGCGGCCGGAAGCCGCAGGCGGAAAGCGCCAGCACGCAGAAGCCGATGAAGATTGCGCGGATCATACGACGATGTTCACGATGCGCTCCGGCACCACGATAACACGTTTGGGCGCCTTGCCGTCGAGGGCGCGGACAACTTCATCCATGGCCAGCACGGCACTCTCCACCGTTATTTTGTCGGTTCCGGGCGAGAACTGTCTTGTTGCCCGCAGCTTGCCGTTCACCTGAACGGCATAGGTCACCACGTTGGCCTGCGTCAGCGCCGGGTCGGCCTTGGGCCACGGCGCATCGGCGGCGAGGCTGGTGTGGCCCAGCGCCTGCCAGCAGGTCTCCGCCAGATGCGGCATCATCGGCGCCGACAGCAACACCAGCGTCTCCAATGCTTCGCGGCGCGCCGGCGGCTCGGAAGCGTCCGCGCCAATCGCGTTGGCCAGCGAATAAATCTGCGCCACCGCGCGGTTGAAGCGCAGATTGTCCAGATCGTCGGTGACCGCCGCGATGGCGCGATGCGTTGCGCGGCGCAGTTCGCTCGCGCCGTCCGGTCTGGCGCCGGGCGCAGGCAGGTTCTCGGCCTCGTTGGCAAGGCGGTAAATGCGCTGGACGAAACGCCAGCAGCCTTCGGCTCCCTCGTCGGTCCATTCGATGTCGCGCTCGGGCGGCGAGTCCGACAGCATGAACCAGCGGATCGTGTCGGCGCCGTAGATGTCGATGATCGGTTCGGGCGCGATCACGTTCTTCTTGGACTTCGACATCTTCTCCGAATTGCCGATGGTCGCTTCGATGTCGGTGCCCTTCAGGAACGCCTTGCCGCCGCGCTTCTCGACCTCGTCGGGCGACAGCCACGCGCCGTTGTGGCCCTTGTAGGTTTCCAGGCACACCATGCCTTGCGTGAACAGGCCCGCGAAGGGCTCGTCGATGCCGACGTAACCCAGTTTGTGCAATCCGCGCGTGAAGAAGCGCGCGTAGAGCAGATGCAGGATCGCGTGCTCGATGCCGCCGATATACTGGTCGACGGGCAACCAGTAATCCGCTGCCTTGCGATTCACCGGCTCGGGCGATTTCGGATCGGCGAAGCGCGCGAAATACCACGACGAATCCACGAAGGTGTCGCAGGTGTCCGTCTCGCGTTCCGCTTTGCCGCCGCACGCGGGGCAGTTCACATGCTTCCAGACCGGATCGGAGGCGAGCGGATTTCCGGCGCTGGTGAATATCAGATTCTCCGGCAGCTTCACCGGCAGGTCCGCGTCGGGCACCGGCACGTAACCGCATGTCTCGCAGCGGATCATCGGGATCGGGCAGCCCCACGGGCGCTGGCGCGAGACCAGCCAGTCGCGCAAACGATAGTTCACCGTCGGCGTGCCCTTGCCGTCGGCTTTCAGGCGGTTGGCGACTTCGCGCTTGGCGGCATCGACATCCATCCCGTCGAGAAAGCGCGAATTGGCGAGCTTGCCCGGGCCGGTATAGGCTTCGTTGCCGACGGCGAACGCCTTGGCGTCCTCGCCTTCCGGCACGACGACCGGCAAGACCGGCAATCTGTATTTGCGCGCGAAATCCAGGTCGCGCTGGTCGTGCGCCGGGCAGCCGAAGATCGCGCCGGTGCCGTAGGCCATCAGCACGAAATTGGCGACCATCACCGGCAGCTTCCACGCCGGATCGAACGGATGCGCCGCAGTGATACCGGTGTCGAAGCCCATCTTCTCGGCGGTCTCGATGGCGGCTTCCGATGTGCCGGTGCGGCGGCACTCCTCCACGAAGGCCGCCAGCTTCGGATCGGTCTTCGACAATTCCTCGGCCAGCGGATGATCGGGTGAGATCGCCACGAAGCTCGCGCCGAACAAGGTGTCGGGCCGCGTGGTGAACACGTCCAGCGTTTGCGCGTTCGACAGGTCAAAGGTGAAGCGCAAGCCTTCCGAGCGCCCGATCCAGTTCTTCCGCATCAGGCGGACTTTTTCCGGCCAACGTTCCAGCTTGTCGAGCGCCGCCAGCAGATCGTCGGCGTAGTCGGTAATCTTGAAGAACCACTGCGCCAGCTTCTTGCGCTCGACCGGCGCGCCGGAGCGCCAGCCCTTGCCGTCGATCACCTGCTCGTTGGCGAGCACGGTCTGATCGACCGGGTCCCAGTTGACATCGGCTTCCTGGCGGTAGACCAAGCCCGCTTTATAAAATTCTATAAACAGCTTCTGCTGGTGCTGGTAGTATTCCGGATCGCAGGTCGCGAATTCGCGCGTCCAGTCGATGGCCAGGCCAATCTGCTGCAGCTGGCCGCGCATCGCGGCGATGTTCTCATAGGTCCACGCGCGCGGATCGACGCCCTTTTCGCGCGCGGCGTTCTCCGCCGGCAATCCGAACGCATCCCAGCCCAGCGGGTGCAAGACGTTAAAGCCCTGCGCGCGGCGGAAGCGGGCGAGCACGTCACCCATCGTGTAGTTGCGCACATGGCCGATATGGATGCGCCCCGACGGATAGGGGAACATCTCAAGCACATAGGCCTTGGGCTTGCCGGAGGCGTGCGCCTTGTCGTTGTCGACGACGAACACGCCGCGGCGCATCCATTCGTCCTGCCAGTGTTTTTCCGATTCCTTGGCGTTGTAGCGCGCCATGTCAGTCATCCAGTTTCGAGTCGGGTTATCATACCCTCCCCTTGAGGGAGGGTCGAAAAATGCGAAGCATTTTTCGGGAAGGGGCTGAAACGCGATAGTGAGGGGTGAGCCCCTTCCCGAAATTCGCTGCGCTGCGCTTGCAAATTTCGACCCTCCCTCAAGGGGAGGGTATGGGAGCAGCGCCTAATCGCTGGTTTTGCTCGCAAGTCGAAGCTCGCGGGCGCGCGTCAGGATGGCGTCTTCAAGCTTGGTCGCCGTGTCGGGGTTGACCTGGGCGTCGGTCCAGCCGTCGGCCGAATGGGTCTGGCGGAACACGGCGACGCGCAACCCGTCCGCGCGCAGGCGGCGATCCAGGATGTAGATCGTCACTTTCATGCGCTCGTTGGGATTGTCCGGCGCGGAGTACCAGTCGGTGATGATCACGCCGCCGAACGGATCGGCGGACTGGACCGGCAGGAAGCTCAGCGTGTCAAGCGTGGCATGCCACAGATAGGTGTTGACGCCGAGCGTCATGCGCCCGCTGGTCGAAGAGATCGCCGTCTGGCCGGGCGCTTCGTCGGGCATGTCGTTGCTGCCGCCGCAAGCGGCCAGCAGGATCGCCGTCAGGACAAACGCTGGAATACGCATGGATATCATCTGCTCGGGGTCCTGCTCATTGTCCGGCCCGGGGCCTGGTCGGTGCGGCTTATACTGGCCCCGTGGCGTGCGTGCAACGCCCGGTGCATTAAGGATGGCTTATAGTATAAGGGCTTACGGGGGCCGCGCGATGGGGAAAGTCGGAAAATGCTTACTGGCCGCGGCCGGCCTGGCGCTGGTTTGGACCGGTCCGGCCTCGGCGGACGACGCGCCCCAAGGCATCCAGCCGCTGCATTTCGAGCTCGCCGGGTTCAACGCCTCGCTGGGCGGCGAGGCGGCGGGGACCGTCTATTCCGCGCGCCAGAGCGGCGGGGTGAACGAGACGGGTCTGACCGGCGGGCTGTGGCTGGAGCCGGGGCTTGAGACCGTGCTCGACAATGCCTGGGAGCTGGGCTTCAAGGGCACCATCCTCGCCTATCACGACGCGTTGACAGGCGACAATTACGGCAACGACGCCGTCGAGAAGGCCTATGCCTACCTGCAGACCATGTATGGCCGCCTCGAAGTGGGCCAGCAGGACGGGGCGGCCTACAAATTCGTCCTCAACGGGCCGGACATCGACGACCTCGCCGCGATCAACGACGCCAATCTCACCTTCTTCAAGGACCCGGCCACCGGCCATGCGCTGAACGGGATCTTCAACCTGCGCACCGGCGTGTTCGATTCGGCGAACGATGCGAAGATCTCCTATTACATTCCGCATTTCTTCGACCTGCAGATCGGCGTCTCCTACACGCCCTACATGGCCAAAGGCGGCCTGCCCTGGATCGACCAGGGCCACGCGGTGGCCAACCGGCCGCAGAACATCCTGGAGGCGGGCGCGAACTATGCCGGCTATTTCGGCCAGTTCGTCCTGCGCGCCTATGGCGGCCTCTCGGTCGCCGACAACGCCGCGCCGACCGCGGGGCATGACGACCTGCGCGACATGGGGCTGGCGGTGCAGGTCGATCATCCGCTGGAAGGCGGGCAGTTCTCCGCCGGCGCCGGCTGGCGGCAATCCAACGCCTATACGTTCGACGTGACGGAGCCGTTCTCCAGCGGCCACACGCGTGACTGGCGGCTGGACGCGACCTACACCAAGGGCGACTGGTCCTTCGGCGCCGAATACGACAAAGGCAGCGCCGATCCGCATCCCGGATTGCCGGGTCTCACCGAGACCGGCGAAGAGGCCTCGGCCGGCTACGCGGTGAACACGAACCTGCAGCTCACGCTGGGTTGGGAGCACATGCATTTCGATCGCGACACCGGCACATTCTACAACGGCACCCCGCAAGTCGGCGGCGACGCGGTGTTCCTGCATGCGCAGTTTCACCTCGGCGATTGAAGCGCGGAGATTGCCGCGATGCCGGAAAGCCGCGCGCCACTGAGGTTTCCGACATTGTGCGCGCCGATCCCGCCGAGCGCATAGACCGGAACCGGCGAGGCCAGCGCGATGAGGCGCGCGCGGATGGCACCGAGCGTCGCGCCGCCGGGATGGCTTCCCGTCGCGAAGACCGGCGAGAGCAGCACCGCATCGGCGTCGCGCGCTCGCGCACAGGCCCGCAACGAATGCGCAGCCGCCGTGATCAGCCAGCGGGGATGACGCGCGCGCCAATGGGCGGCATCGCGCGCGTGGAGTTCGGACAGATGAATGCCATCCGCGCCGATCTTCGCGGCGAGAGCGCCGTCATTGGCGATGAGCAGCGCAAGACCGCGCGCGCGGGCGATTTTCCGGAGCTCTGAGGCAAGCTGCGCCCGTTGCGCAGCGTCCCGCGACCGCAGGATCACCCAGCTTCCGCGCGGCAGGGCGCTTGCGGCGGCGAGCGGGGGGCGGGCGTCGTCGGTCACGAGGACGAGATGCCCGAAACGCATCGCCGCTCTTGCCAGTTGCGCGCGGGCAAGCTTGTCTGCCGCCATGTCTTCCCATGCTCCTCTCGCCGGCATACTGGCCCGCATCGACGCCGCGCGGAAGGCGGCGGTCGCGCCGGCGCCTTCGACCACGCTCATCGCCGTGAGCAAGACCCACGGCGAGGACCGCATCGTGCCGGTGCTCGATGCCGGCCAGCGCGTCTTCGGCGAGAACCGGGTGCAGGAGGCGAAGGAGAAATGGCCAGCGCTCAAGGCGCGGTTCGATGGGATCGAACTGCATCTCATCGGGCCGCTTCAGAGCAACAAGGCGCGCGAGGCGGTGGAGTTGTTCGACGCGATCCATTCGCTCGACCGGCCCAAACTCGCGCATGCGCTGAAGGCGGAGATCGAACGCGCCGGGCGCGCGCCGTCGCTGTTCATCCAGGTCAACACCGGCGAGGAACCACAGAAAGCCGGCGTCGCGCCGCAGGACGCGCCCGCGTTCATCGCGCTCTGCCGCGACGAATTGAAATTGCCCGTGATGGGTCTGATGTGCATCCCGCCCGCGGACGAAGCGCCCGCGCCGCATTTCGCGCTGTTGCAAAAACTGGCGCGCGAACACCGACTGCCATGGCTCAGCATGGGCATGAGCCACGATTTCGAATCCGCCATCAAATTCGGCGCGACCCACGTGCGCGTGGGCACGGCGATATTCGGAGCGCGGGAAACTACTTGAACGCCCGTCCCGCTTTCGCGTAGGCCGAGGCGGAGTTGAAGATGTTGATGGTCATCAGGCTTTCTTCCGTCCGGGCGCGGGCGTCGTAGAGGGCGGCGACCTTCTCTTGCACGGTCTTGTCGCCGGGCGCGGCTTCGAGTGCGTAATCGGCGAGATGGCAGGCGAGGCGGAAATCGCCTGACGCGGCGATCTTTTCCGCGCGTTCGGCCAAGACAACCGCGCCACCGCAGAGCGACGCGATTTCATTCGCCAGCTTGTCGCGCGGCGCGGGTTTGAGTTCGCTGGGGCGGCCGCTCCACCAGCCGCCGTAGAACCGGATCGTGTTGCGCACGAGGAATTCGCTGTCGTCGTAGACGGGCTGGAGCCACGGCGACTCCGATTTCGGCAGTTCAACGCTGGTGACGATGTCGACATGCGGCGGCGAGCCGGCCTCCATCGCGGCCAGGGTGCGCGAGACGATCGTGTCGAGGAAGTCGGCGGTCTCGGTCAGCATGCGCGCGATCTTCGTGGGCTCGCCGATCACCGGACCGCCATGTCCCGGACACAGCGAAGCCGGTTCACACACTTTCATCGCGCGCAAGCCCTTGGCGCGCTCCCAGGGATAGCGCTGCACCTTCTGCGGATTGCCGTCGTTCGGCACGGCCCAGATGAAGAGGTCGCCGGGGCAGAGCACGCGCCGCTCCGGGCACCAGACCCAGGTGTGATCGTCGGTCTCGCCGCGGCAATGGTTGAGCATGAAGGTGACGCCGCCGACCGTGATGCGCATCGTGTCGTCGTAGAGCGTGTCGGGCGGGATCGGCGGCGCGCCGAACGCGGCATAGGCGTCCTGGCTCTGCGCCTCCACCGTGCCGCCGAACTGGCGGGCGTTGAGCGCGGCGTTGTGGCGCGCGGTGGCGGCATAGCGGGCGAAGCGCGCGGGCATCGCGCGATGGGCGATGACGCGCGGTGTCGCCTGTCCCGGCATCAGGAATGCGTCCAGCCCATAGGCATGGTCGATATGGCCGTGGGTGTAGATCGCGGTGTGGACGGGGGCCTGCGTCCTCTGCCGCAGCATCGCGGCCAGCGCGGGGGCGAACTGCCTGGTGCCGGTATCGACCAGCACGAGGCCCTCGTCCGTCTCGAACGCGGTGCAGCCGGAGAATTGGGAGGCGAACCAGGTTCGCTCCGCCGCCATCACCGGGCCGCCGGTCCAGAAGAACTTGGCCTCCTCGGGCGTCTTGCCGCGCATCAGTCCGAATTTCGCCGCCGGATTGTCCGCCATGATATGGCCCTTATGGATTTGCCGCGCGCCATGCTAACCGATGGCGCATGACCGTCCACCCCATCTTGCGCCTCAAGCCGCGTGAAGGCCGCCGTGTGCGCGCCGGCGCCCCCTGGATATTCGCCAACGAGCTCGTGCTCGACACCAAGGCCAAGGCCATCGCGCCCGGCGCGCTGGTGCGTGTGGAGGCCGACGACGGCAAGCGCGAATTCGGCGTGGGCTATTTTAATCCCAAGAGCCTGATCGCCGTGCGCCTGTTCGAGGCGCCGGCCGCGATCATGCCCGACTATGCGTTCTTCGCCGAGCGGCTCGGCCGCGCGCTGGCGCTGCGCCTCTCGCTCTACGATGCGCCGTTCTACCGGCTGGTCCATGCCGAGGGCGACGGATTGCCCGGCCTCACCATCGACCGGTTCGACGACACTTGCGTGGTGCAGATCTCGACTGCCGGTATGGAAGCACTCACGGAGCCGATGCTGGCCGCGCTCGACCAGGTCGTCGCGCCCAAAAACGTGATCCTGCGCAACGACACGCCGTCGCGCGCGCTCGAAGGGCTGGAGAGCGACGTGCGTTCCGCCAAGGGCGATGCGTCGCGCATCGCGGTGGAAGAGAATGGCACGCGCTATTTCGCCGAGCCGATGTCGGGCCAGAAGACCGGCTGGTATTACGACCAGCGCGACAACCGCGCCTTCATGGCGAAGCTGTCGAAAGGCAAAAGCGTGCTCGACGCCTATTGCTACACGGGAGGCTTCGCGCTCGCCGCGGCGAAGGCCGGCGCGGTGGACGTCACCGGAATCGATTCATCCGCCGCGGCGTTGTCGCTGGCGGAAGACGCGGCGACGGCGAACGGCCTCAAGGCGCGCTTCATCAAGGCCGATGTGTTCGAGGAATTGGAGCGGCTGGGCGCGCGCGCCGAGAAGTTCGACATCGTCATCGCCGACCCGCCGCCTTTCGTGAAATCGCGCAAGGACCTGGAGCCTGGCGCGCGCGCCTATAGGAAGCTCGCGCGGCTCGCGACCAACGTCACCGCGCCGAACGGTTTCCTGTTCATCGCGTCGTGCTCGCACAATATGCCGGCGGAGCGCTTCGCCGAGGAATGCGGCATCGGCGTCTCCCGCACGGGGCGCAAAGCCGCGCTCATCCACCAGGCCGGTGTCGGCGCCGATCACCCCGTGCATCCGATGCTGCCGGAGACCGCGTATCTCAAGGCTCTGGTCTACGCGGTGGGATAACCGTCTCCATCACACACTGACAGTGATGTTTGATTTCGACAGAGCGACTTGTTCACACCACGCTGTTGTAGATCATCGCGCCGGCGGGCCGCGCGTAGGCGGTGGGTGCGGTGCGGGAGTAAGGGCGCGACAGGTTGCGGGTCTTTTCAACGTCTGTAACGATAGCGCGGATCAGGCCCTCGCTGGCGTTGCGCATGCGCGTCAGCACGCGGCCGTGCAGCGCGAGGGTTTCGCGGAAGCGTTTGGTGGCGTCGGTCAGTTGCGCGCGCAAGGCGGGCGGCGCGGCGCGCGTGCTCGCCGGGTCGATGCCGGCGGCTTCGCGGTTGTAGAGCACGGTGAGCTGCTGCATTTCCGGCGCGATGCTGCGCATTTCCTGCGCGCGGCCTTTTTCGAGCGCCGCAATGTCGGCTGTGAGCGCTTCGGTGAGGCGTTCGGTCAGCGCGATCAGCCGTTCCAGTTTGGCGCTCACGCCTTGATCTCCTGGTGCTTCAGGAGCTGCTTGGTGATCGCATCGGAAAGCCCGAAGCCGCCTGAGGCCTCGACCTGCTTGCCGTATTCGTCGGTGAGCAGCGAGCGGAACATCTGCTCGCCTTCGCCGCCGCCGAATTCGCCGTCGGTTGGGATGTCCTGGAACATCTGGCCGACGAAATCGGAGATGAAGCCGGTTTCGAACTGCGTCGCGGCCTTCTTCGCCGCCGCCGCGTTGAGGCCGGATGGCGGCGCCTGCACCGGCGAGGACTTCGCCATGAGCATCGCGCCCTGGATGTCGAGCCCGGCGCCGCTCATCCCACCACCTCGATCTCGGCCTGCAACGCACCGGCGGCCTTGATCGCCTGCAGGATGGAGATGATATCGCGCGGGCCGACGCCGAGCGCGTTCAAGCCGTCGACCAATTGGTGCAGGCTCGCGCCCTGGGAGAGCATAGCCATCTTGTTGCCGTGGCTGTCGTCGACCTGGATCTGTGTGCGGGGAACGACCTGCGTCGTGCCGCCCTGGCTGAACGCGGTCGGCTGGCTTACCTGCGGCGTCTCGGTGACGCGGATGGTGAGATTGCCTTGCGCGATGGCGACGGTGGAGATGCGCACGTCCGAACCCATCACGATGACGCCGGAATTCTCGTCGATCACCACCTTGGCGGGCTCATCCGGCGTCACCTTCAACTGCTCGACATCGGTCAGCAGGCCGACGACGCCGTTCTTGTAAGCAGGCGGCACGATGAGGCGCACGGTCGAGGGATCGGTGACGGTGGCGATGTTGCCGCCGAGATAGGTGTTCACCGCGTCGGCGATGCGCATCGCGGTGGTGAGGTCGGGATTGTGCAGCGAGAGTTTGAGCGTCTGTGCGTCGGCGAGCTTGAAGCCGATCTCGCGCTCGACGATGGCGCCGTTGGCGATGCGCCCGGCGGTGGGCACGCCGCGCGTCACGCTGGCGCCCTGGCCCGATGCGGAGAAGCCGCCGACGGCGACCGGTCCCTGCGCCAGCGAATAGATCTCGCCGTCGGCGCCGAACAAAGGTGTCACGACGAGCGTTCCGCCCTGCAGGCTCTTGGCGTCGCCCAGTGCGCTCACCGACACGTCGATGCGCGTGCCTTGCGCGGAGAAGGCGGGCAGGTTCGCGGTCACCATCACGGCGGCCACGTCCTTGGTCTGCATCGTCGTGCCGCGGGTGTTGACGCCCAGGCGCTCCAGCATCGTGTTCAGGCTCTGCTGGGTGAAGGGCGCATTGCGCAAGCTGTCGCCCGAACCGTTCAGGCCGACGACGAGGCCATAGCCGACGAGCATGTTGTCGCGGATGCCCTGGACGTCCACCAGGTCCTTCACCCGGCTGAAGGCCAAAGCCTCCACCGGGGCGATGACCAGAAGCAGGGCCGACAGGGCGGCGGCGGCTTTGCGAAGACGGACCATGGCGAATTCTGCGCGGGTGCGATTTTTCCGAAGCATCCCTTGCGAGGATCGGGCCAAGGCGGCGTGTGTAAATGTCTAGGTATTTCAATACCTTATGTTGGAGATGTGGCTGGATTTCCAGCCGCCCGGCAGCTTTTTCCGGGTACTTCATACCCCCCTTGCGGGAGGGTATGAAGGCGGGCCATTCGATGAGTCCCTGCCCATGCCCGCATCTCAAGACTGCCAGCTCGTCCTGCTCCGCCATGGCGAGAGCGAGTGGAACCGGAAGAACCTGTTCACCGGCTGGCGCGATGTGCGGCTGTCGGAGCAGGGCGCGCGCGAGGCCCACGGTGCTGGCGAGGTGCTTGCCGCCGAGGGCTTCCGCTTCGACCTGGCGTACACCTCGCTCCTCGCCCGCGCGATCCAGACTTTGGAGTCGTCGCTCGATGTGCTGGACCAGATGTGGCTGCCGGTCGGCAAGTCGTGGCGGCTGAACGAGCGGCATTACGGCGCGCTGCAGGGCAAGGACAAGATGCAGGCGGTCGAGAAATTCGGCGCCGAACAGGTGCATCTCTGGCGCCGCTCCTACGCCGTGCCGCCGCCGCCTTGCGATCTGGATTCGGAGGATTATCCCGGCCACGACCGGCGCTATGCCGGCATCAAGAACCTGCCGCGCGGCGAAAGCCTCAAGGATGTGCTGGGGCGCGTCATGCCCTATTGGGAGGAAGTGATCGTGCCCCGGCTCCAGGCGGGGCAGGTGGTGCTGATTGCCGCGCACGGCAATTCGCTCAGGGCGCTGCTCAAACATCTCGAAGGCCTCAGCGACGAAGCGATCGTGGACGTGAACATCCCCACCGGCGTGCCGCGGGCCTACAAGCTCACCGCCGGTCTCAAGGCCGAAAGCGCGCGCTATCTCGGCGAAGGCGTCGAGGCCCGCATCGCGGCGGTGAAGGCACAGACGAAGGCGTAAGTTCTTCAAACCCTCCCCTTGAGGGAGGGTCGAAATCTGCACTTCGCAGATTTCGGGAAGGGGCTCATTCAACGGCCCCTGAATGAGCCCCTTCCCGA
>DATATK010000149.1:0-13765 GCA_036268825.1 Rhizomicrobium sp.
GAGCGCGATCAGGTTCTGCTCGGCGTCACCGGGTCCGGCAAGACATTCACGATGGCGAAGATCATCGAGGCGGTGCAGCGCCCTGCCCTCATTCTCGCGCCGAACAAGACCTTGGCGGCGCAGCTCTATGCCGAGTTCAAGAACTTCTTCCCCGAGAACGCGGTGGAATATTTCGTCTCCTATTACGATTACTACCAGCCCGAAGCCTATATCCCGCGCACCGACACCTATATCGAGAAAGACTCCTCCATCAACGAGGAGATCGACCGCATGCGCCATTCGGCGACGCGCGCGATCCTGGAACGCGACGACGTCATCATCGTGGCGAGCGTGTCCTGCATCTACGGTATCGGTTCGGTCGAAACATACTCAGGCACCGCCGTCACCATCACCAACGGTTCGCGGCTGGATCGCAACGATCTGATGCGCGATCTCTCCGCCCTGCAATACCGCCGCAACGACGCGGCCTTCGCGCGCGGCACGTTCCGCGTCCGCGGCGACACGATCGACCTGTTCCCCGCGCACTACGAAGACCGCGCCTGGCGCATCGAACTGTTCGGCGACGATGTGGACAGCATCAGCGAGTTCGATCCGCTCACCGGCCGCAGCGCCGGCCAGCTCGAACAGGTGAAGGTCTACGCCAATTCGCATTACGTGACGCCGCGCCCCACCCTCGCCCAGGCGATGAAGGGCATCAAACACGAGCTGATCGAGCGCCTCGAATGGATGCGCGCCAACGGCAAGCTGCTCGAAGCGCAGCGGCTCGAGCAGCGCACCACCTTCGACCTCGAGATGATCGAGGCCACCGGCTCCTGCGCCGGCATCGAGAATTATTCGCGCTGGCTGACGGGCCGCAAGCCCGGCGAGCCGCCACCGACTCTGTTCGAATATCTGCCGGACGAGGCGCTGGTCTTCGCCGACGAAAGCCACGTCACCGTGCCGCAGATCGGCGCGATGTACAAAGGCGACTATCGCCGCAAATTCACCCTCGCCGAATACGGCTTCCGTTTGCCCAGCTGCATCGACAACCGCCCGCTCAAATTCGAGGAGTGGGACGCGATGCGCCCCGCCACCGTCTACGTCTCCGCCACGCCGGGCCCGTGGGAATTGGAGCGCACGGGAGGCATCTTCGCCGAACAGGTCATCCGCCCCACCGGGCTGATCGATCCGCCCGTCGAGATCCGCCCGATCGAGACGCAGGTGGACGACCTGATCGCCGAATGCCGCGACATCGCCAAGCGCGGCTACCGCGCCCTCGTCACCACGCTGACGAAAAAGATGGCGGAGGACCTCACCGAATACATGCACGAACAGGGCATCCGCGTGCGCTACATGCACAGCGACGTGGAGACGCTGGAGCGTATCGAGATCATCCGCGACCTGCGCCTCGGCGCCTTCGACGTGCTGATCGGGATCAACCTGTTGCGCGAAGGCCTCGACATCCCCGAATGCGCGCTGGTCGCGATCCTGGACGCGGACAAGGAAGGCTTCCTCCGGAGCGAGACCAGCCTGATCCAGACCATCGGCCGCGCCGCGCGCAACGTCGACGGCAAGGTGATCCTCTATGCCGACCGCGTGACGGGCTCGATGGAGCGCGCCATGGCCGAGACCAGCCGCCGCCGCGACAAGCAGAAACTGTACAACGAAGCGCACGGCATCACGCCGCTCAGCATCAAGAAGAACATCGGCGACATCATGGGCAGCATGTACGAGCGCGACCATGTGATGGTCGACGCCGGTGTGGCGGACGGAGGACGCGAATTCATCGGCCACAACATCAAGGCCCACATCGCCGACCTCGAAAAACACATGCGCGAAGCCGCGGGCAATCTGGAGTTCGAAGAAGCCGCCCGCCTGCGCGACGAACTCAAACGCCTCCAGGCCACCGAACTCGCCATCGCCGACGACCCCTTCGCACGGCAGAGCGCGGTCGACCGCGCCGTCGACGACGCCTTCCTCACCGCCGTCCGTGACGGCGCGGGGGATGCCGGCGACGGCGGCAAGGCCTCACGCGGCAAAGGCTCACGCATGCGGATGAAGCGGGCGTCGAGGCCGGGCGTGCCGAAGACGTTTGGGAGCAGGGCTAGGTAGGGACGGCAGGTTTGGCATTTTTGGGGGCAATCTGCGCACAATTTGGATTGTTAGCCGGCGGTGCTAGCGCGTTAGCGCGTCCAATTGTAATACATAGGTTGCATATCCTTTTCAGGAGAGCCACGTGAGCCGCTCTATCGACAGATTGGTAAAGGGACTTGAGGCGAAAGCTAAAGTTGTCCATTCGCACCTCCAGTTCGCTCCTAAAGCCTTCGTGTTGGAGTTTGCTGGTACACCGAAATCGGGCAAGAGCACGGCCGTCGAAGCCATCCGGCACTTTTTTTCCCGGCATAACTTTCGGGTGCACGTGCTGAGCGAGAGGGCGGCTTCCTGCCCCATCCCGATGAAGGGACATTTGTTTTTCAATACATGGTGTGCAACTTCGATGCTCGCGGAATTGCTTGCAAACGTGGAAACAGACACCGACATTATCGTTGTCGATCGAGGGATTTTTGACGCGCTCGTATGGCTCAAGCTTCAGCACCAACGCGGCGAACTCACTCCTAAAGAAGCAAAAACGATTGAAGGATTCCTTCTGCTTGAACGATGGAGTTCGCTGGTAGATCTCAGCATAGTGATGAGTGTAAGCGCTGAAAAGGCAATGAAACGGGAAGTCGGGCAACGGATAACAAAAAAGCCGGGGAGCATCATGAACCCCGAGGTCCTTAGCACGATCACAAATTCAGTTAGCATCGCTCAGCGGCAATACAAGAAATACTTCAAGGAGCTTGTGCGCATCGATACAAGTACGAGTGGAAGCGTAAGGGAATCCAATACCATTCTTGCCACTCGAATTTCGGACGAGTTGGAGAAATTCTTAAATCCCAAAATCTTGGTCGTACCGAGAATGGAAATCGAGAAGCTTCCTCTTAAGAGAGGCGGCGCGTACAGCGACGCGGCCACAAAAGCGGTCTTAAACACCATCAACAAGCACGGCCGATATATGCACCGTGCGGATGCCGAACGCGATCCTCGTGTAGTCCAAATTATCGCGGCAGGCGTTTTGACAGCGGATGATCGAGTTTTTTTGTTTCAGAGAAAGGAAACGGATCCGAAATCCAAGCTTTATGGAAGGACAACGATCTGGCAAGGAACACATGTTTCCAAGAAAAAGGGGAAAAAAGGCCGTCAGTTGCTCGAATCGGCCCTCATGGACAGAATCACGCGGCAGCTATTCTTAAGTCGGGAATTCGCAGCCAAACTGAAGGGCTATTGTTGGGATTCTGATGATGCCGACAGCAGCAAACACCTTGGAATTCTATTTCAAATTGAAATCGATAACGACCACACTGCGAACGACCTTCGGAAGAAGGAATTTCGCAAAGGTCGTGGCCGCGGACACGATCTTGTGGGACAATTTATCGGATGGACTGAGCTCACAAAGAAGCGCAATGACGTGATGCTAGAATCTTGGTCCAACTCGGTTATCGCGTCGTTGCCAGATTTTCGTGGAGGACACGGGCATTAGTATGATGCAACCGGCAAAAATTTCTCGGCTAGGATTTGCCGTTGTTAAGCTGCTCATTCATGGCAGCAATTTTTTTCTTATGCGGCGAAGCAAAAGATGGGATGACATAAGCTTTATCGGTGGTCATGAAAATGAGCGGGACTCGGGAAAGCTTTCTCGTTCGGCTTATCGCGAACTCCTTGAAGAAGTGCCTACGTTACGCAACCCAATGAATCTCAAGCTTGTCGAGCTAACTGATAGCTTTTGCTATGGGCCAATCCACTCTCAATCCGCGGAAATGCTTGTTGGCTATGAGCTTCAGTTTTTTCTTGTTGAGTTTCTTGACGAACCTCTTGCTGCAATAGAATCCTTGGGGAGAAAATCACCCAATCTGCTTATGCGCCAAGGTGATTTACTTGGCCCTAGCAAATATAAAATGGCGGGACTGGTGAAGTTGCTCGCCGATGTTTTGCCGAACGGACTTGAAGGCATCCCTTATAGTTGGCCGAACGATTTGGCTAATTCAGTTAAGCCAGACAGGGTAAAACAGCTTCAACTCGATTTGCAGCTAGATATGTAATCCGGGAAGTCGTTCCCGAATTAGTACTAGTTCGCCGGTACGTCAGTTGCTTCGCGAAATCCTTTTAGGCTGCGTGCACTATTTTTTTTTCCGCCGCTGCTGCGTTATAGATTTCTTGCGCACCAGAGCGCGCAACTTTAATCCAGGGGGGTCGCCGTTGGTGAACTCCACGCCCTGCCCTTCGAGCGCACGTTGAATCGTCTCCACCGTACGCGGCAAGAGTTCTTCCCCCGCCTCAAACCTTGCCACTGTGCTCGGCGAGACGCGCGCCAGTTTCGCCACGTCGCGAACGCCTATCCCGAGCCCCGCTCGCGCCATCCGGCACTGAACCACGGTCATGATAACAGTGTTATCATTTGGGGTTGACATACTCAGCTAACTGTCCATAATCAGTACAGTGTTACGAGTCCGACTCAGGGAGATCATACCATGGCCAAGCGGCGCGTTGCGTCGGGCGAGGCTGCGCGGGTGGCGTTGCGGGAGCGGGTGGCACAGATCGCGGAGGCGATGGAGCAGCCGCTGCGGCGGGCGCGCGGGTTGGCGGATGTGCTGGCGTGGGTCGGCTATGGGCTGGAGAGTATCGACGATGACGGGGCGCGGCCCGTGCTCACCATCGCGGTCGCGCTGACGGACGATCTCGACCGGCTGGCCGCGAACTGGGATGCGATCTGCCGCGCCGGGCAGGCTTGACGCGTTCCTTTTATGTTCTTATCCTTCCCTCCGCAACCAGAGGGAGAATCACCTGCGGGCGAGGGCGCGCGGGAGGTGTCAGCCATGTCTCCGAACGTGATCGGAAAGACACGCGGTTTTCAGCCGCCCCGCCCCCGGGGAGGGGGTTCGGCGTCGTTTCGTTGAAAACAAAGATCACGATGTTGCGGTTTCGTGCGGACGCGCCCCCAAATGTTGAGGGGCGCGGCTCACGGAATGTTACGACTGTCCGCCGCTCAGCGCGGCTGGACGATCATCGGTTGGCAGTTCTCGCCGTGGGCGTCGCAGACCTCGTCGCCGCGGTCGAGGCTGTGCGGGGTGTTGGCGTCGCGCGGCGTGGCGCTGGTCCAGTGGCGGTGGCAGTGGTTGCTGGTGGCGTCGCACTGGTAGGTCCAGCAGCCGTCGCGGTCGCAGCGTTTGGCCGGCGGGCCGCTCATCGCGCCCCCCGGCGTCTGCGCCGAGGCGGCGCCGATGGCGAGGAGGCCGAGAAGCGTGGCCGTGGCTAGGAGCATCGTTTTCATAGAAGCCTCCTAGCCATGCACGCCGCCGAGCGCGCCGGCCAGCCAGAGGACGAGGAGGATGATCAGCACCAGGCCGAGCACACCGCCGAGGCCTGCGCCGCCATAGGTACGATGGGCGTAGTAGCCGCCGCCGCCGCCGAAGAGGAGCAGAAGGATGATGATGATGACGATGAGACTCATGGCGGTGCCCTCACATTGCCATTTCATAACGCACGGGCGCCGGTTTCGGACCATGCGCCGGAACGCAGGGCTCTGCGGGCCGTTGGCGTTGCGGTACGGGAGGCCCGATTGAGCCGCGCCTTCGTCAAGGAACAGGACGCTTCCGCCCCGCCGCCCGAGCGGATGGTGGCGGACGGGCCCAATCTGGTGACGCCGGAGGGCGCGGCGCGGATCGACGCCGAAGTCGCGCGGCTGGAGGCGGCGCTGAAGGCGGGGCCGGATGTGCTGGCGCGCGAGACGCTGGAGCGCGATCTGCGCTATTGGCAGGTCGCCAAGGCGAGCGCTGAGATCGTGGCGCCGCCGGCGGGCGATGCCGTCGCGTTCGGATCGCGCGTGACGATCGCGCGCGCTGGGCGGGAGCAGAGTTTCCGCATCGTGGGCGAGGATGAGGCGGATCCGCCGCGCGGCCTCGTCAATTTCCGTGCGCCGTTGGCCGACGCGGTGCTGGGCGCGCGTGCCGGCGATGTGGTGGAGGCGGGCGCGCCGCTCGGCGACATCGCCATCCTCGCGGTGGAGAACGCCTGATGTTACGCGGCCTGGATCTCGCCGTTCTCCCAGGCGCGCACGCGATCGGAATAGACGGCCCAGACTTCGCCGGCCTTTTCCTTCGGGCGGTGGAAGAGCTCGCAGCCCGAAGGGCCGCGCGTGGTGTCGCCTTCGCAATGCTTGCGGAAGGCGCGCTCGACTTCGTCTTCGAATTTGGGCGTGATCTCGTGACCGGCGCGGGCGCGGCGCGTGCGCATCGCGCGCATGACCGACCAGCGACGCAGGCCGCGCGGCTGGGCTTCCTCGAGCACGGCGATCAGGTCTGCGAGGAGCGAGCGGTCGGCGCGGTGCGGGTATTCCATGTTCATCGTCATTCCGTTTCCATCGCGTCCATTGCGTTCTTGAATCCGGCGAGCCAGCGGGCGCGCTCGGGGTCCTTCTTGTGCGGGTTGAGCGCCGCGACTTGCGCATCTCCCGCCACGCCGCTGGTGAGGAAGCTGCGCGCCGCGTTCCAGCCTTGGGCCTCGACGCGGCTGAGGCGGAAGGATTCGCTGGCGGTGCTCACGGGCTCTTCTCCAGTGGCGGCGACGCATGCCGCCGGTGGGTCTCATAGCACGGTTTTGCCGAGTGCGAGGCGGAAAAGCCCCCGGAAAAATGGGGCAAAGCGCGCCAAAAACCCAGCAAAGCTGCGGATATTGTGTTTTAACGCGTCTGCCGCTATATTGGGTTCACGTGGTTCTTACGTCCCGTCAGACGAAGCTCCTGTTGATACGACCCGCTTCGCTGCGTGCCGAACCAAACGGAAAACTTCAAAAGCCTGATGCTCTCGTTACCCGCGTCCGGGTGCGCATGTCGCACGCCCGGAACTCCGATGACCAAGGAAAAATTATGACCATCGGCACTGTGAAGTTCTTCAATACCTCCAAGGGTTTCGGCTTTATCTCGCCTGAAGGCGGCGGCAAGGACGTGTTCGTCCATGCCACGGCCGTCGAAGCGGCCGGCCTGCGGACGCTCAACGAAGGCCAGAAGGTTTCGTTCGACATCCAGCCGGATGCGCGCGGTTCCAAGGCGGCCAATCTGAAGGCGGTCTAAGACCACATGGGATACGGGCGGCGGAAACGCCGCCCGTTTTCTCTTTAAGAGCCCTTCGGGGAAGGAATACCTCCATTCATGTCTGACGATCCCGCCCGGCCCCGCGACCGGAATGCTGCCCGCAAGCGCGCGCAGAACCATTTCGCCGCCGCCGAACAGCGCGACACGCTCGTCAAGCAGATGGTCGAAAGCGAACGCAACGCCACCGCCGCCAAGACGGCGAAGCTGAAGGCGCTGCGCCTGGCCAAGGAAGAGACCGACGCCGCGGAGGCCAAGATCGCCGCCGCCAACGCGCCGAAGAAACCCGCCAAGAAGACCCGCGCGCGGACCTGATCTCCGCGCATTCCCAAATGACCGCGCCACTCGAACACTTCCGCTCCGTCCTGATGGCGGACGCGGAGTTGCAGTCTTTGCTCGGCCCCCTCGAAGACGATGCGGCGTTCGCCGATGCCGCGCTTGCTGTCGCCAAAGCCCGCGGCATCGCGCTGGACCGTGACACGCTGACAACCGTCACGCGCCGCGATCCCGCCGCCCTCTCCCGCTTCCTGCCCGCACCCGCCACCGCGACCGCTTGGCCTTCCGCCGGCTGGCTGCCGGTCGATGTGCCGATGCTCGCCACCGGCATCTACGTGGACTGGGCGTGGATCGGCCCGCCCACCGGCCGCGTGTTCGACGAGGTCGCCCGCCGCCGCGCACTGGACCGCCCGCTGAGCCGCCTGCTGCGCTGGCGCATGACGCTGGCCGATTTCGTGCGCGGATATGGCGGCGCGGAGAAGCCTGCGGGCCTGATCTTCCATATGTCCCGCTGCGGCTCGACGCTCGTGTCGCGGATGCTGGCGGCGCTGCCCGGTGCGTTGTCGGTCTCGGAATCGCCCGCGATCAACGCGGTGCTGCAACTGCCGTATCTGTATCCCGCGTCGCCGGCGCAGGAGCATGCGGCGATCCTGTCCGCGATGCTCGGCGCCTTCTCGCGCCGGGACCCCAGCTTCATCAAGCTCGACGCTTGGCACGCGCTCGCGCTGCCACAGTTCCGAAACGCGGCGCCCGATGTGCCGTGGACGTTCCTCTACCGCGAACCCGTCGAGGTGCTCGTGTCGCAGCAGCGGGCGAGCGGGCCGCAGCTGCTTTCCGGCATCCTGCCGTCCCGCGTCTATGGCATCGCCGGTTTCGAGACGATGCCGGAAGCGGAGCTCAGCGCACGCGTGCTGGAAAAGATTTGCGCGGCCGCCGCGGCGCGGGATGGCGGATTGCTCTGCGACTATCGCGAGCTGCCGCAAGCCGTGGAACACCGCATCCTGCCGCATTTTGGCGTGGCATGCAGCGAGACCGAACGCGAAGCACTGGCGCGCACCGCCTGCGCCGGCTCCAAAATCGCCGGACATTTCGTACCGGACAGCGGTGACAAGCAGAGCGAAGCCGACGAGGAATTGCGCGCGCTCGCCGAGCGGCATGTCGGCGGCGTCCATCGGCAATTGCAGCGCCTGCGCGCCACGCAACGCTAACGCTTCGGAAAATACTGCGCCAACGGCGCGGCGATCGCGGCGATGGCCTCGCGCGTCGCATCCACGATGCGGCCCTGCGCCGCGGTTTGCGTGAAGCGAGCGACGACGGCCTCCCACGCGGCATCGCCCATGCGGGCATGGATCGCCTGCGTCGCCAGGATCTCGACATGGCGCTCGCCGGTCGCGACGAAGATCAGGACGCCCTCATGCGCCGGCGCCAGGATGCGCGCGGCGAATTCGCGCCGCGCCATCGCGCGCGCCCGCTCGTGCTTGACGCGGCCCGGCACGGCGAGAAGGCGGATCGGATACCAGTCGAGCCCCATCGCCACCACAGCGAATGCGACGGCCTCGAAGACGACGCCCAGGCGCAGCGAAAGCGCCGGCCGCAGCAGCGCGAGCGCCGCGCCGCACAGGAACGCGGCCATCGCGCCCCAGAGCAGCGGATAGAGCGTGTAGTGATCGGAAGCCGTCACGATCACGGCGGCGAGATGCGCATCGGTGCCGGCTTTGGCCTGTGCCAGCGCGGATTGGATTTGCGCGCGGTCGTCGTGAGACAGATGCATCACCAACCCCCCGAGGCGCCGCCGCCACCGAAGGAGCCGCCGCCGCCGGAAAATCCGCCACCGCCGAAACCGCCGCCGCTGCTCCAACCGCCTCCGCCGAAGCCACCGCCCCAGCCGCCGCGCCGTCCGCCACCCAAAAACAGCAATGGCCAGAGGAAGCGGCCGAACACGATCCAGATCAGGAAGACGACCGCGATGATCGGAAAGCCGCCGGTGTTGTCGTTGGCATGCGGCTGGGCCGCTTGCGCCAGCGTGTTGTCCACGTCGCTCGTGTCGACGCCGAAGACGCGCAGGATCGAGGCCGAAGCCGCTAGCGTGCCGCCGTCATAGTCGCCGCGGCGGAAGGCCGGCTTTACGATATTCTCGATGATAAGCGCGGATTGCGCATCGGTCAGCGTGCCTTCGAGGCCATAGCCGACATCGATGCGCACCTGATGCTCGGTGGGCGCGATGGTGACGAGGATGCCGTTGTTCTTGCCTTTCGCGCCGAGCTTCCAATAGCGGCCGAGCTGATAGCCGTAGGTCGCGATATCGTTGCCCTGCAGCGATTTGATCGTGGCGACGACGAGCTGGTCGCCCGTCTTCTTCTCCAGCGCCGCGCTCATCGCGGTAAGACGGGCTTGCGTATCGGGCGAAAGGATACCCGCATCGTCCACCACGCGGCCGGTGAGCGCGGGGAAGCTCGGCGCGGCCGCGGTCGCCGGCGCGGCGAACAGGGCGACGGCGACCGCAAATGCCAGAGAGAGCGATCTGAGCATCAGAATTGAACGTGCGGGGCTTGCTGGGCCTGTTCGGTGATGGTGAAGGTCTGCTTGGGCTTGGCGTCGGGATAGAAGATCGCGGCGATCCAGCGGCTCGGGATCGTGCGCAAGGTGGTGTTGTAGGCCTGGACCGCGTCGATATAGTCCTTGCGCGCCACCGTGATGCGGTTCTCCGTGCCTTCTAGCTGCGATTGCAGGACCAGGAAGTTCTGGTTGGATTTCAGGTCTGGATAATTCTCGCTGACCGCGAGCAGCCGGCCGAGCGAGCCGCTGAGCTGCGCCTGGCTCTGCTCGAACTTCTGGAACGCCTGCGGGTTGGACAGCACGTCCGCCGGCAGGTTCACCGTCGTCTGCGTCGCCTTGGCGCGCGCCTCGATGACGGCCGTGAGCACAGTCTGCTCCTGCTTGGCGTAGCCTTTCACCGTCGCCACCAGATTGGGGACGAGATCGGCGCGGCGCTGATATTCGTTGAGCACCTGGCTCCAGGCGGCTTTCACCTGTTCGTCCTGCGTCGGCACCGTGTTGATGCCGCAGGCCGTAAGCCCGAACGCGATGAGCAAAATGGCGCCGGCGCGCGCGGCGAAACGGGAAAGAGACATGAAGGGCACTCCCAGCTGGCAATGCCTATTACATGGCTTTGATGGGCGCGTGTGACAAGGGCCGTGTAAAGCCCTGAATTGCGCCGCAAATTCGCCACGGAGGCCCGGCTAGCTGCATCCGGTGTCACGAAGGGCTGCCCCATTGCCGTTTCATCCGTTCGGACCGTCGCACTGGATCGCCATGGCGCTGATTCTGGCCGCGGCGGCCGCGCTGATCCTCGCCCGGCGCGCCTTCCCAGGCAGCCTATTCGACAAAGCGGTGCGCTGGACGCTGGCTGCGTTCCTGCTGGCGGACTGGATCGCCTATCTGGTGATGTTCTACCGGAACGGCTGGCTCGTGCTGGGCAACGTGCTGCCGCTCAATCTGTGCGACTGGGCGACCATCGCGGTGGTGGTGACGCTGCTTCACCCCAACCAGAAGAGTTTCGAGCTTTCCTATTTCTGGGCGCTGGCAGGAACGCTGCTCGCCTCGATCACGCCCGACCTCGCCTACGATTTCCCCGATCCGCGCTTCATCTTCTACTTTCTCTATCACGCGATCATCATCGCCAGCGTGCTTTACATGGCCGTCGCGCTGCACATGCGCCCGGTGGCGGGCTCGCTTCGCCGCGTGATCGTCTGGACGCTCGCCTATATCGCGGTCGCGGGCACGGCGGACTGGCTGCTCGGCACCGATTACGGCTTCCTGCGCAACGAGCCTGCCGTCGCCACGGTGTTCGACGCGATGCCGCCCTGGCCGTGGTATATCGCGGTGTCGTTCGCTATCGGCGTGGGCGCGATGCTGCTGCTTTATGCGCCATACTTCATCGCGGATCGCGTGCGCCGCTCGCGGCCGATCGGAGACTGATTTGCACGAGAAATTCGTTCTGTTCGGCACGCAGCACCTGATCGTGATGGCGCTGACCTTCGCGATACCGGCCGTGCTCGCCCTCGTCATGCACCAGATGCGCAGCGCGCGCTTCGATGCGGCGGTGCGCACCGGCTTCGCCGCCGTGCTCATCGGCACCTGGATCGCCTGGTACGTGCTCTTCATTTCGCGCGGCTGGCTCACCTTGGGCAACGCGCTGCCGATGAACCTGTGCGACTGGACGACCATAGCGGTGCTCATCGCCTGCATCCGCCCGGGACAGAAGGCGTTCGAACTCGCCTATTTCTGGGCCCTCGCCGGCACGATGCAAGGGCTCGTCACGCCCGACGTGAATTTCAGCTTTCCAGAGCCGCAATTCGTCGTGTTCCTGCTGGGCCACGGCGCGATCATCGCCGCCGTGATCTACCTGACCTTCGGCACGGGCCTGCGCCCCGTTCCCGCATCGATCCTGCGCGCGGCCGGATGGAGTCTTGTCTATGCCGCCGCAGCCGGCCTCACCGACTGGCTCCTCGACGTGAATTACGGCTTTTTCCGCGCCAAACCGGGCCACGCGACTGTCTTCGATTTCATGCCGGCCTGGCCCGCCTATATCCCCGAGATGATCGCGCTCGGCATCCTCGCCACGGTCGTGCTCTACGCACCGTGGTTCGTAGCGGATTTGCTGAAGAGACCGAAGCCGCAGGCAATCTAGCGAAGGCTGGCTTGCCGAGCCGTAGCTCCTTGCGGCAACACGCCCGCCTTCGCCCGATGGGCTACGGCGCGGCCAGCCTTCGCTGCGCTTCGCGAGCGAAGGCTGGAGCGGACGGCGGGAATCGAACCCGCGTATGAAGCTTGGGAAGCTTCCGTTCTACCATTGAACTACGCCCGCGCGCGGCAGAGGGATAGCACGAAACCTTATTGCTTTTCAAAATCCGAAAAGAACGCTCTCAGGTCGAGCTTGGCTATGTGTTCCATGGCCCGGCTTTTGATTGCCGCCTCGACGGCAACGATGTCCGCGGTGTCATCGAGTCTGGTCAAGGGTTTGCGGAACTGGTCGTCCGAGAGGAGCTGCGAAGTCAGCGCCTTGATGACGTCCAGACCGGTCGGCGGCTGGAAGAAAATTCCAAGATGAAGCGACCGGCTGGATTCATTCTCGCAGCGATGCCAGTTGCCCGCGGGCAGGAACAGGAAATCGCCGGCCTCGAGGATTTCGTCGAACAGCAGCGTGTCTTCGGGCGGCGGCGGAGGAGGCGCCATCCCGACGATGGGATTGACGACCGGCGGACCGAAGATTTTCCAGCGCTTGCGCCCCTCCACTTGAAGGATGATGAGATCCTCCGGATCGTAATGAAGCGTAAAGGCCCCGCCTTGGCCCGTCGTCACGATGACGCCCATTTTGATCTGCTCTTGCAGCGTCGACCGGATGCTTTGGCACAAGACCTTCAGATGCGGCGCATAGGCATCGATACGGCTGACAGAAAGACTGAAACCGTGAGCCATGTATGCCAGGAAGCGGGGCAGATCCACGACGTTCCCGTCGCCCGATGGATTTTTCCTCAACCACTGGTCCGGCGGCGCCAGCATGGAATCCTTCACCAGATTGAATTCGGCGAGGCTCGCCGGATGCTCGCCGCGCTGGATCATCTGCACCAGCGATCTCCAGTTCAACAATGCGGAATAGCGGTCCACGCCGGCTCCGCGCAACAACGACAGCTTGCGCTCCCGCAAGAGCGCCATGAACGCCGCCACCGAAAGCGGCGCGACCAGTTCTGCAAGCGTCGAGGGTGCTTTTTCCACGGTATTACGGCTCCAAACGCAGATCGGTTCGCGACCAGATCAATAGGCACGGATCGGCCGCCGGATAAGGCGGCAGCCTGATGCCGCGCTACCTCTTCGCCGCGAGCAGGTCGCCGAGCACGTCCGGCGTGCCGGGCACGCGTTCCAGATGCGGGTAGCGCAGGCCGCCGTGATAGTCGACGGCGACCGTGCGATAGATATCGCCGCGCTTGATCAGCAACTGGATCGGCCCCTTGTCGGTCCTGGCGTTCTTGACCGCATCCTTCAGACGGTCGGTGTCATAGGCGACGCCGTTCACCGCCACGATCTTCGCGCCCAGCGTGATGCCCGCCTTGAACGCCGGTCCGTCCCAGACCACGTCGCTCGCCGCGGCGTCGGAATCGAGCGTCAGGCCGAGCGAGTCCGTGAGATCGGTGATCTTGCGGTCCTTCTCGTTGGATTTGAGGAAGTCGCTTTCCGCATCGGTGTAGACCAGGCGATACCCGCCGCGCTTGAGCCCATCGAGCGGCGCGGCCGGTTCCACCACATCCAGCCGCGCATGCAGGAACCCGG
>DATATK010000150.1:0-12821 GCA_036268825.1 Rhizomicrobium sp.
AAATCGACCTTGCCGATCCATTCCGGCCAATCGGGATGGTCCTGGATTTCCATTTTGGAGACGAAATTCTCGTAGCCCGCCAGCACCACCGTGATGATGAGGTTGCCGACCAGCGACAGGTCGATCAGCTTGAGGAGCCACAGGATGACCAATGTCTCGTCCAGCGAAAGCAGCCGGGGCAGCATCATGATCAGCTCGTGGCCGAAGGTCACCAGCAGCGCGGCCAGCGCCGCCACCAGCCCGACATAGAACGGCGCCATCAGCCAGCGGCTGGCGAACAGGAAAGCCTCCAGCGCCAGCTCGATCCGGTGCGACTTTTTCATGGCTAACGTCCGATTCGCTCTTGACCGAAAAATGAGCCCGGCCCGCGCGTGACGCAAGCGGGCCATGCTAGGCTGCGCCGATGCACAGACTTCTCCTCGCGCTCGCTTTTCTGGTTTCGGCCTCTGCCGCCGCTTCGCCGATGGCTGGCACGGACAAGGCTGCGCTCGGTGGCGAATGGCGCGTGCTGGCCGCCGGCGAGAGCTGCGCCGCCAAACCCGACAAGGCGCTGCCGCGCTTCACCCTGGAATTCGCGGTCACCGGCGGGCAGATCTTCATCGACGATCCGCATGTGACGCGGCTGATGATCGGCGTGCACACAGCCGAGAGCGATGGCGATGCGCTGACCCTTGCTTTCCTGACGCGGTCCAACTGGGTGTTCCGCCGCACCGACAAGGACACGCTGGTGTCGCAGACTCCCCCGAATGGCTTCGACGGCTTGAAGGGCCTTACCTTCCATCATTGCCGCCCGCCTGCGGACCGCAGCGCGCTGAAGCTGGAGCATGACGCGGTCGATTTCTTCTCGGTAATGATGCCGCCGGATTATCCGACCTTCATCGACGCCCACGAAAAGAACGGCTGCAAGGCGGCGAGCTACAATTTCGTCAGCATCGACCTTGTCGGGCCGGAGGAATTTGCGATCACCCGCGGCAGCCTGCGCCCCGCCACGAAGAGCGCGCCACCGCAACTTGTCGGCGAGTCCGTTTGGGCGATCGACGCGGCCGAGGAACTGCCCAATGTGGTGCGGCTCACCATCACGCCGCTGACTGGTCCGGACCGGGTGCGCGGGACGCCGACCAAGATCTCGCTGGTGGCGGGCGAGGAAGCGGGCCTGCTCACCATTCCGGAATGGGACGCCGTCTACCGCCGCTGCACGATCCGCGAGTTGGGCCCGAACTGAGCCGTCGAGCGGGCCCAGTTGACGCCTGCGCCCGGCAGGCGGAAACTTGCGCCAGCGCCACCAAGGACGAGCCCGATGACCGAACATCCCAGCGACCGCGCCCAATTCCACGCCATGATCGACGGCACGCAGGACGACTGGGCCAAGATCGCCGTCGCCAGCGTCGGCTTCAACCGCGAGCTTCCGGGTCGCGTCCTCGCCCATCTGAAAATGCTCGAAGGCGATTGCGGCGGCTTCGCGGTGGACCGGCTGGAGCATTCGCTGCAATCCGCCACCCTCGCCCACCGCGACGGGATGGACGAGGAATATGTCGTCTGCGCGCTGCTGCACGACATGGGCGATATCCTCGCATCGTCCAACCACGCCGAGCTCGGCGCCACGGTGCTGCGCCCGTTCGTCTCGGAAGAGAACTGGTGGATGATGCACAATCACGGCATCTTCCAGGGCTATTACTTCTTCCATTATCTCGGCCTCGACCGGAACATGCGCGATCAATATCGCGGCCATCCCTCGTTCGAGCGCACCGCGATGTTCTGCGCCCGCCACGACCAGAACGCCTTCGATCCCAGCTACGACACCATGCCGCTGGATGCCTTCGTGCCGATGGTCCAGCGCGTGATGGCGCGGCCCAAGCGCTCGATCTACATGCGCGAGGATGCCAAGGTCGCCGCCCAATAGCGCTCACGGTGCGTCGTCGAAAATCGTTTCGATGGGACGGCCGAATAGGCGCGCGATGCGGAACGCCAGCGGCAGGCTCGGATCGTATTTTCCGGTCTCGATCGCGTTGACGCTCTGACGCGCGACGTCGAGCTTGTCAGCCAGTTCTGCCTGGCTCCAATTGCGTTCGGCGCGCAGAACTTTCAGCCGGTTTTTCACGCGTCAGAGCGTTATGTCAAGCGCCATTGACAGGGTGGAAGCATCAGGGAATCAGGATCGTGGCGCCTGTCGTCGCACGACTGTGCAGCGCTTCGTGCGCCTTGGCGGCGTCCGCCAATTTGAAGCGCTGGTTGATCTGGATCTTCACCGCGCCCGCCTCGATCACCGCAAACAGATCGTCCGCCGTTTCCTGAAGCTCCGCCGCGTTGCGCGTGAAACTGGCCAGCGTCGGCCGCGTGACATAGAGCGAGCCTTTGGCGGCGAGGATCGCCGGTGCGAAGGGCGGCACCGCGCCACTGGAATTTCCGAAACTCACCATCATCCCGCGCACCGACAGGCAATCGAGCGAACCGCTCCAGGTATCCTTGCCGACGGAATCATAGACGACGGGCACGCCCTCCCCGTTCGTGATCTCGCGCACGCGGTTGGACCAATCTTCCGTCGCAAGATTGAGCACATGCTCGCAGCCGTATTCGCGCGCGAGCGCGATTTTGTCGTCGGCGCCGACCGTGCCGATGACATGGGCGCCCAGATGTTTCGCCCATTGGCCCGCGATCAATCCCACGCCACCCGCCGCCGAATGCAGCACGATCGTCTGCCCGGCTTTCACCGGGAAGACACGCTTGAGCAGATATTGCGCCGTCATGCCCTTGAGCAGAGCGGCCGCGGCGTCTTCGTCGCTCACGCCGTCCGGCAGTTTCACCAGCTTCTCCGCCGGCACGTTGTTGGCTTCGGCGTAAGCGCCGATCTGGCCGGCATAGCCGACCCGGTCGCCCACTTTGAGCGACGTAACACCTGCGCCCAGCGTCTCGACCACGCCGGCGGCCTCGCTGCCCAGCCCGGACGGCAGCGGCAGCTTGTAAAGGCCGGAGCGGTGATAGGTGTCGATGAAATTGACCCCGACCGCCGTGTGCCGGACGCGGACCTGCCCTGCGCCGGGCGCAGGCAGATCGACCTCCACCCATTTCAGGACCTCGGGACCGCCGGGCTGGTCGAAACGGATCGCTTTCATCGTCACTCCTAGATATGGTATGTCTATATAGCTCAACAACGAGATATTGATCGTTGTTTTCAACGGCGCCGCACGCCCCCCTCCCCCGGGGGGCGGGGTGGCCGGACCCGGACCCGACGCTCCCCTACCTATTGGGTGGAGAGTCACGTTTCCAGCGCTTGTTCCTGTCCGGCCGCTCGCCGTCGAGAATCGAAACAGACCGTATCGCGGATGCAGTGGCAGGTCAGCGCGTCAGGATCTACCGGCCGAAATCGACGGCCACGGTGTTGCCGCCGCTGATGACGATGCCGACGCGCTCGCCGGACGCCGGCTTGTAACGGCCCGAATGAAGCGCGGCGAAGGCGGTGGCCCCGCCCGGTTCGGCGACGGCGCGTGCGCCGCCCCACAAGGCCTTTTGCGCGGCGCGGATTTCATCGTCCTCCACCAGCACGACATGGCCGACATGCGCCTGCGCGATGGGAAAGACATGTTCCCCGATCCGGCGCGGCGCGAGTGAGTCCGCGGCCAACCCGCCCACCGGCGCATCGACCGGCTTTCCGGCCGCCAGCGCGCGCTCCAATGTCGGCGAGGCTTTGGGTTCCACGCCGACGACGCGGATACGTCCCGCGCACCACGCCGCGATCCCGCCGATCAACCCGCCGCCGCCGACCGCGACCAGGACCGTGTCGAGATGCGCGATCTGCTCTTCCATCTCCAGCGCGACGGTGCCCTGGCCCAGCATGGTCTCGGCCTGGTCGAAGGCGTGGACCGGCAGCGCGCCGGATTGGGCGATCCAGTCTTCGCTCGCCGCCAGCGCCTCGGCATAGGCCGCCCCGCCGATGGCGAGATCGGCGCCATAGTCGCGGATGCGCGCGATCTTGGCGGGTGAGGAAATTGCCGGCACGAAGATTTTCGCCTTCACGCCGCGTTTCATCGCGGCATAGGCGACCGCGGCGCCGTGATTGCCGCCCGACGCCGCGACCACGCCTGCCGCTGGGATGTCGCGCGTCAGAAGATTGGTGAAGGCTCCGCGCGTCTTGAACGAGCCGGCATATTGCGTCTGCTCGAGCTTGAGCCAGACCGACTGCGTGTCGTCCCACGCCAGCACCGGCGTACGGCGGATATGCGGGCGTATGATCTCGTAGGTGGCGGCGATGCCGGCGTGGTCGACGGTTTTGCTCATTTCAAAATCTTGTCTTCCGTCGCCACGGGGCTCGCGGCCGCCTCTACCGTGAAGCGCACTCGCCCGATGATGTGGCCGCCTGCCGTGTCGACATCCACGCGCCAGTCGCCGGGCGCGACGTGGTGCAGGAGGGTGGAGGCGCGATAGCCGCCGTCGCGGCCGCCGTTCATCGGGAAGGTGATTTTCTGGACCGTGCGCCATTTGCCGGTGGCCGGATCGTAATGCTGCCAGCGATGGATGACGTTCATCGAGAAATGGATCGGCGCGAACACGGCACCGTAGACGTAGAGCGGCTGGTTCGGCGTGACATGCAGGATGGGCGCGGCGCCGAATGCGGTGAGCCAGGTCTGCGGTTCTTCCGCGGCGCGGAAGTCTTTTCCGTCGCGCGTGATGGAATGGTAGACGCCACTGTCGGCCAGCGCCAAAGGCAGCGGCGGCAGCACGTTGATGAAATAGAAGAAATTCAGCGTCGCATAGACGCCGGCCACGCCCAGCGCGACCCACCAGCGCGACTCTTTCCATTGCGTGCGGCCCAGACTGGCGAGCATGCGCACGAACAGCCAGAAGACGCCGAGCGCGACCGCGCCGCTGACGAGGAAGGTGAGCGTGCCGATGGAACGGGTGAAGATCGGCGCGGTGACGACGGCATAGGAGAAGATCGCGAAGAAGAACAGGATCGCCGAGAAGGCGAGCCGCGAATGGTAGTGCTTGAACACTTCGTTGCCGATGAAGATGCCGGCGAGCACCAGGAGAAACGGCCAGGACTGCGAGAACACCGCACCACGCGAATAGAACACGAAGAACGCGCTCCACAGGCCGCCCAGCGCGAACTGCGTCGCCATCGGCAGGATGCCGTGCCAGCGCGGCAGCGGCGTCTCCTTCCGCCGCGCCCGCGCGATCATCGCATGCGACATCAGGATCGCCACAGCCGCGAGCGCCAGATAGGCGAGGAACAGGAGCTGGGTGTTGGGCAGGTCGATGCGGCGGAAATTGTAGCTGTCGAAGCCGTAGCCGCCGACCATGCTGGCGCCGGACAGCGCGCGCTCATGCTTCGTCACCCAGCCGAATGCCGTCTTGCGCAGGACCTGCGCCGACGACCAGGCGCCCGCGAGCGTGAACGCGTGCGAGGCGGCGGTACCCACCGAAGCGGCGCGCTTTTGCTCTGCGGTCAATTCGGCGGGCGCCGATGCCTCGAAGCCCGGCTCGACGCGAGCATCAGCCGTCGCGGCTTTTTTTGCGCGGCGCCAGAAACTCTTGCGGGGTGCGGTCTTCTCGCCGGTGTCCATGGTTTTACTTCGCACGAAACGGGAGCTTGATGCGTGAACATCCTGGCAAAAAAATGTCGAGGCCCCGGCTTTAACCCGAATGCTGCCGGAAGAACGTGGCCGTACGGCCGTTGGCGAGTTCGGCGTTGGCGTGGTCGTAATGTTCGCCGCCCACGCGCGCGAAGGCGTGGTCCATCTCCGGATAGAGGTGGATCGTGACGTGGCTGTTAGATTTTAGCCCGTCGACGATCTCTTTCTGGGCGTCCGGTGGGGTGAAGCCATCCTTGCCGGCGATGTGCAGCATCAGCGGCTTCTGGATGGTCTTGGCCTCGCCCAGCTTTTTCTGGATGTTGACTCCGTAATAGCCGACGCAGGCATCAACATCGGTGCGCGCGGCGGTGAGATAGGCGAGCAGCCCGCCCAGGCAATAGCCGACCGCGCCGACCTTGCCGGTGACCGCGGCATCCTTGCGCAGGAGATCGATACTCGCCTGGATGTCCGCCACGCCCGTGTCGGGATCGAACGCGTTCATCAGGGCGAACGCCTTGTCCCACTCGGCCTTGGTCTTGTCGGTGAGCTGCACACCTGGCTGGAGGCGCCAGAACAGGTCGGGCACCAACGCGATATAGCCGTGCGCGGCGAAGCCGTCCGCCAGGTCGCGCATCACCTGGTTGACGCCGAAGATCTCCTGGATGACCACCAGGCCCGGGCCGCGCGCGTTGGTCGGCGCGGCTAGATAGCCGCCCATCGCGCCGTCCGGCGTCTGTATCGTGATGTCCTTGCCGGTCATGGAGCGGCCCTCACGCGTTGCCCCGGGGTGCGGGGATGGGCTGCGCGATGGCGGGCAGCTGCAATTTCTGCGACAGGGTCACCGGATTGGTGAGCGGCGCACCGCAGCTCATGTGCTGGCAGATATAGGCCGTGGGCACGCCCTTCACCATCGTCTTGCCGAAGGCAGGATGGCTCTGCGGCAGGTGCACGCCCGGCTCGATCACCATCAGCGTCTTGGTCGGCAGGCTTCGGCCCTGGACGGCCGCGATCAGTTCGTGGGTGCCGGTATGCTCGCGCGGACCGATGATGACGATCTGCAGCGAATGGGTGATCACCTCCAGGCCGTTGATGAAGGTGCCGATCGACATGTAGTTGCGCGCGAGTTCGGTGGAGAACGCCTGCACCAGCGCGTTGGAACGGTCGCGCCAGGCCGCGTCGCCGGTGATCAGATAGAGGCGCGCGATCACGCTCACCATCGTGCCGTTCGCGCCGGGCAGGTTCTGATCGACCGCGGTGCGTGAGCGCAACATCAAAGGCTCGTCGTCGGCCGCGGTGTAGTAGAAGCCGCCGTTCACATTGTCCCAGAACAGATCGGCGAGCACGTTGGCCCAGGCGGTCGCGTGCTTGAGGTAGCGGCTGTCGCCGGTGGCTTCGAGCAGAGCGAGGGCCGCGCGCGCCATATGCGCATAGTCGTCGGCGAAGCCCATGTGGCCGCGCTGTCCGTTGCGCCAGGAGTGGACCAGGCGGTCGCCCTCGCCAAGATTTTCCACCACGAAATCGAACGCCTTGATCGCGGCCCCCGTCCACTCCACGCGGCGGAATGCCTGGCCGGCGTGGGCGAGCGCGGCGATGGCGAGCCCGTTGCAATCGGCCAGCACCTTGTCGTCGCGCATCGGGGCAATGCGCGTGTTGCGCACGGAAAGCAGCATTTCGCGCTGTTTCTTGAGCAGCGCTTCGTCGGCGTCCGACATCGGATAAGCCGGCAGGCCCAGCCGGTTCAGGATGTTGCGGCCGTCGAAATTGCCCTGGCGGGTGACATGATAGGCCTCCTTGAAGCGCTGCGTGAACGTGCCCGCCAGGGCCGCGTCCACTTCGGCTTCCGTCCAGGTATAATAGAGGCCTTCCTGGCCTTCGGATTCCGCATCGAGACTGGAGGCGAAAGCGTCGCCCACTTTCATGTCGCGCATCAGCCACGCGATGGTTTCCTCGACGCGCTCGCCGAAATGCCGGTTGCGATTGCCCTGCCAGACCGTGGTGAAGAGGTCGATGAACTGCGCGTTGTCGCAGAGCATTTTCTCGAAATGCGGCACCAGCCAGCGCTCGTCGACGGAATAGCGCGAAAGGCCGCCGCCGACATGGTCGTAGATTCCGCCCAGGCTCATGCCGTCGAGCGTCACCTGCGCCAGATGCTGGAGCGGCGCGTTCGCCGTGCGCAAATAGCCGCGCCACAGGAGTTCGCAAAGCGCGAAGCTCGGGAATTTCAGCATCCCCGTGACGCCGCCATAAAATATATCGAAATGCTGACCGACGCGGATCGCGGCCTGGTCGAGCGAATCGGCCGGAAGCCCCACGGGCGAGCGCATGTCGCGGTGCCAGACGCTGCCGAGCGACTGCGCCACCTGCTGGTTCATGCCAGCGACCTGGTCGGGCTTTTCGCGGTAGAATTCGGCGCCGGTCTGGAGCGCGCGCTTGAAAGCGGGCCGCTCGCCGCGGTCTTCCTTGGGCAGATAGCCGCCCGCGAGGAACGGCTCGCCGCCGGGCGTCAGGAACATGGTCAGCGGCCAGCCGCCGGTATGACCCATATGCGACGCCGCGGTCTGATAGAGCTGGTCCAGGTCGGGGCGCTCTTCGCGGTCCACCTTCACGTTGACGAACAGATCGTTCATCAGCGCGGCGGTCTCCGGATCCTCGAAGCTTTCGTGATTCATCACATGGCACCAGTGACACGCCGTGTAGCCGATCGAGAGCAGGATCGGCTTGTTGGTTGCGCGGGCCTCGGCGAGTGCTTCGGGCCCCCAGGCGCGCCAATGGACGGGATTGTCCTTGTGCAGGAGGAGGTAAGGGCTGGTTTCCTTGTCGAGCTGGTTGCGGCTCATGGTGTTCCTGGCGGATGAATTGTGTTGCGGGTGCCTTGGTTCTAGTTTCCCTTAGCGCGTGCTGGCCGTAATCGGAAGACTGCTATGAAGGTGAACATCGAACTGGACATGACGCCGGATGAGGCCCGCCGCATGATGGGCCTGCCCGATGTCGCCGCCTTCCAGGCGCGCATGACCGCCGAGCTCGAAAAGCGCATGAAGGCCGCGCTGGACACCTCCGATCCCGCCGCCATGCTGAAGGCCTGGTTTCCCATGAGCAGCGGCGAGGGCATGCAGCAATTCCAGCGCTTCTGGGAAAAGGCCGCGAAGTCCACATCCTCTGGCCCAAAACCTTCGGCCAAGTGAGCGATACGATCTTCGCCCTGTCCACCGCGCCCGGCCGCGCCGGGGTGGCGGTGGTTCGCGTTTCCGGTGTGGGCGCCCGCATCGCCCTCGCCGCCCTGACCGGCCGATCGGATTTCGAACCTCGCCACGCCACCCGCGCCCCGCTTCGCGACGTCATGGGCTCGCCTTTGGACGATGCGCTGGTGCTGTGGTTTCCCAGCCCCGCCAGCTTCACCGGCGAAGACATCGCCGAATTCCACATCCATGGCGGGCGCGCGATTTTGGACGGCTTACTGGCGGCGCTTTATGCTCTACCCGCTCTCAGGCCTGCCACGGCCGGCGAGTTCACCCGCCGCGCGGTCGAGAACGGCAAGCTCGACCTCACCCGCGCCGAAGCTCTCGCGGACCTGATCGATGCCGAAACCGATAGCCAGCGCCGTCAGGCGCTCCGGCAATATGGTGGTGCGCTGGCCGCGCTTTGTGACGGCTGGCGCGACCGCCTGGTCCGCGCCGCGGCCTGGGCGGAGGCGAGTATTGATTTCGCCGACGAGGAAGTTCCGCAAGGCGCTATCACCGAGTCGCGTCGGGACGCGGCTACGATTCTAGACGAAATCAGGGCGTACTTGCTGGATTCCCATCGTGGCGAAATCATTCGGAACGGTGTTCACTTAACACTGTTTGGAAATGTGAACGCCGGTAAGAGTTCTTTGCTCAACGCTCTTGCCCAACGTGATGTCGCCATCGTTTCGCCCATTCCTGGTACGACGCGGGACGTGATCGCGGTCCATCTCGATCTCGGTGGCTACGCCGTGATCGTCTCCGACACTGCCGGTCTCAGAACGACGAACGACCCCGTGGAAGCCGAAGGCGTCCGCCGCGCGCGCGATCAAGTCGACAGTTCGGACATTACGGTGCTCGTTCTGGAAGGCGCGGTGGCTCGTCCCTATGACGGGATTGATCCCGATCTGCTGAAAGCTGCCGATCTGATCGTCTGGAACAAATCCGACGTGGTTGGCGCCGGCGAGGGCGACGCCGCGCTGGAAATCTCTACTCGAACAGGCCAGGGTGTCGATGTACTGATCAAGGAACTTGCGAAGATCGTACAACAACGGCTTGAAATTGCTAGAGATTCTCCGCTTCTGACCCGTGCCAGACATCGCCATGCCCTTGAGGATGCTGCGGCGGCGCTCACGCGCGCCCTTCCCGCCCGCGACTTGGAACTCATGGCGGAGGATTTCCGCCTGGCGCTGCGCGCACTGGGCCGGATCACCGGCCGGGTCGATATTGAAGACCTGCTGGACGTGGTTTTCCGCGATTTCTGCATCGGGAAATGACTGAAGGCCGAATGTTTCACGTGAAACACTTGCCCCCTGCGCACCTCTCCCTTAATGGACCGGAATGCGCGGATACGACGTCATCGTCATCGGGGGTGGCCATGCCGGCTGCGAGGCGGCCGCCGCGTCCGCGCGCGCCGGCGCCCGGACCTTGCTCCTAACCCACAAACTCCAGACCATCGGCGAGATGTCCTGCAATCCCGCCATCGGTGGGCTCGGCAAGGGCCATCTGGTCCGGGAGATCGATGCATTGGATGGCGTGATGGGCCGGGTGGCGGATGCTGCCGGCATCCAGTTCCGTCTGCTCAATCGCCGCAAAGGCCCTGCTGTGCGGGGTCCCCGCGCCCAGGCCGATCGCAAGCGCTATCGCCACGCCATGCAAGCGGCCCTGGCCGCCACGCCCAATCTCGAAATCCGCGAAGCCGCGGCCGAGGACCTGGTGCTCAAGGAGGGGCAGATGACCGGCGTGATCACGGCGGACGGCCAGATCATTCCGGCGGGCGCCGTTGTCCTGACCACCGGCACCTTCCTGCGCGGGCTCATCCATATCGGCGAACGCCAGATCCCGGCAGGACGAGTGGGCGAGGCACCATCAATTGGCCTGTCCAAAACGCTCTATGGGCTAGGCCTGTCGATGGGCCGGCTCAAGACCGGGACGCCGCCGCGGCTGAACGGAAGGACAATCAACTGGGCCGCGCTCGAGGCGCAGCAGGGCGATGATCCGCCCGTGCCGTTTTCCTTCCTGACAACCCGAATCACGACGCCCCAAATCGCCTGCGCCATCACCCGCACCACGCCGGAGACGCATGCAATCATCCACGCCAATCTGAACCGCGCGCCGCTCTATTCTGGCCAGATCGCAAGCACCGGGCCGCGCTATTGCCCGTCCATCGAGGACAAAATCGTCCGCTTCGCCGGACGCGAGACCCATCAGATCTTCCTCGAGCCGGAAGGCCTGGACGACGATACCGTCTATCCCAACGGCATCTCGACCTCGCTGCCGGAAGACGTCCAGCGCGCGCTCTTGAAGACCATCCCCGGCCTCGAAAGAGCGGCGATGATCCGGCCGGGCTACGCCATCGAATACGATTATGTCGATCCGCGCGAGCTGCTGCCGTCGCTCCAGACCAAGGCCGTCCGTGGGCTCTACCTGGCCGGCCAGATCAATGGCACGACAGGATATGAGGAAGCTGCGGCGCAGGGCCTGATGGCCGGGCTCAACGCCGCGCGCGGGCAGGGCGATCCGATCATCCTTGACCGGGCCTCAGCCTATATCGGCGTGATGATCGACGATTTGGTCACCAAGGGCGTCAGCGAGCCCTATCGCATGTTCACCTCGCGGGCCGAGTACCGGCTGAGCCTGCGTGCTGACAATGCCGATCAGCGGCTGACGCCGATCGGCAAGCGGGCAGGCTGCGTCGGGGCCGAACGAAGCACGGCCTTCGCCGCGAAGCTCGCGCGCCTTGAGGAGGGCCGTGTGAAGATGCGCGCACTGAACCTCACACCCAGTGAAGCCCGTCGACATGGGCTCGCGGTGCGGCTCGACGGGACGCGGCGCGATGCTGTCGAACTGCTCAGTCTGCCGGAGATCGACTTCCCGGCGCTGACGCGCATTTGGCCGCAGATCGCGGATCTGGCGCCCGATGTGATCGAGCAGATCGAGATTGACGCGCATTATGCCGGCTATCTTTATCGGCAGGAGGCCGACATCGTGGCGTTCCGGCGCGATGAGCAGCTGAACCTGCCGGACGATCTCGACTACGCTTTGGTCCACGGCCTCTCGAACGAATGCCGGTTGAAGCTCTCCCGCATTCGTCCCGCGACGCTTGGCCAGGCTGCGCGTATCGACGGCGTCACACCGGCGGCTCTTACACTCGTCCTCGCCCATGTCCGCCGTGCAGCCTGAGTTCGGCCCCGAAGAGTTTGCGGCGGTCGCCGATGTTTCACGTGAAACATTGGTGCGGCTCAAGGCCTATGTCGGCATGCTCGGCGAATGGAATGCGCGGCAGAACCTAGTCTCGGCGCGCTCGCTCGACGATGTCTGGCGCCGCCATGTCTGGGATTCGGCGCAGCTCGCAGCTTTCATCCCCGATACCGCCAAAAGCCTGATCGATCTCGGCAGCGGCGCGGGTTTCCCGGCGATGGTCCTGGCGCTGCTGAGGCCCGAGTTGCGGGTCGTCGCCACGGACTCGACGGCCAAGAAATGCCGCTTCTTGGAGGAAGTCGCCGCACGGACCGGTGCCGCGGTCGAGGTTCGCAACGCAAGGCTGGAGGACGTGCCGCACGAAGGCTTCGATATCGTCACAGCCCGGGCCTGCGCGCCGCTCGCAAAACTGATCGTCTATGCACAACGATTTCAGGGGCCGAAGACGATAAATCTATTCCTCAAGGGTCAATCTGTAGCGGGTGAATTGACCGAAGCCCGTAAATCTTGGAGGATGAAGGCACTCGATCACCCAAGCTGGACGGACCCTTCCGGGACGATCCTTGAGCTGCGGGAGTTGGAATATGCCGGCTGAAGCCAAGCGCCTGCGCGTCCTTGTCGTCGCCAACCAGAAGGGTGGCGTCGGCAAGACCACGACCGCGATCAATCTGGGCACCGCGCTGGCCGCAGTCGGCGAGCCAACTTTGATCCTCGATATGGATCCGCAAGGCAACGCCTCGACGGGTTTGGGCATCACCCGGCCGGAGCGCAAGTTGACGACCTATGACGTGCTGATGGGCGAAGCGCGGGTGGGCGAGGCGGTCATGCCGACGCG
>DATATK010000151.1:0-10734 GCA_036268825.1 Rhizomicrobium sp.
CATTACAACATCATCTCGGCCTTGCATAAATCCATTCGTGGCTCCGATCCCGATGCGGCACTTTATTGGCTGGCGCGAATGCTGGCGGGCGGCGAGCAGCCACTTTACATCGCCCGCCGCCTGGTGCGCGCCGCCGTCGAGGATATTGGCCTGGCCGATCCCGAAGCGGTGCATCAGGCGCTGGCGGCCAAGGATGTGTTCGATTTCCTGGGCTCGCCGGAAGGCGAATTGGCGCTGGCACAATGCGTGCTCTATCTCGCCTCGGCGCCCAAATCCAATGCGGTCTATGTGGCGCTGGGCGCGGCCAAGCGCGCGGCGCAGGAGCATGGCTCGCTGATGCCGCCGGCCCATATCCTCAACGCCCCCACCAAGCTGATGAAGAATCTCGGCTACGGCAAAGGCTACGAATACGACCACGAAGCCGAAGGCGCCTTCTCCGGCCAGAACTATTTCCCCGACGACATGGAACGCCAGCGCTTCTACGCGCCCAAGGACACCGGCTTCGAACGCGAGATCGGCAAGCGGCTGGACTACTGGGCGAAGCTGCGGGCGAAGCGGATGGAGGGCGAAGGTTGAATTGATATCATTCCGATGCTATGATGATATCAATCGGGAGTTCCCATGGCTCAGCTTGTTGTTCGCGATCTGGAAGAAAGCGTAAAGCGCCGCCTCAAGCAGCGCGCTGCAAAACACGGCCGCAGCCTGGAAGGGGAGGTGCGGGAGATTTTGCGCGAATCAACCGAGCCTGTTCGAAAAGCGGCGCCCGCCGTCAAAGGGTTCGGAACCCAACTCGCGGAGATTTTCGCCAATACGCCGAAGGAGTTTAAGATTCCGCCACGCAGCAAGGAGCCGCCGCGCAAAGCAAAGTTCACGTGATGATCGTTCTGGATACGGACGTCCTTTCGGGTGTGATCAAAGCCGAGAAAGACCATGAAGTCATCGCTTGGCTCGATGAGCAGAATCCGGAAGAGTTGTGCACCACGGCGATCACTATTCTGGAGATATGGACAGGCATTGAAGAGTTGCCGGCTGGCAGGCGGCGAAATGCGCTGGAGATTTCGCTGGGCATTGCGCTCGGCGGCCTGCTTAGCAATCGCGTATTGCCGTTTGATAGTGCGTCGGCAGAAGAATCGGGCCATCTCTATGGCATCAGGCGGCGCGCTGGGCGGACTATCGCGCAACCCGATACACAAATTGCTGGTATTGTGCGCACGCGCGGAGCCACACTTGCAACGCGAAATGTTCGCGACTTTGCCGATGCCGGTATCCCGCTGATCAACCCCTGGAACGTGATCCGACCTTAGAGTCCAGTTCAGCCGTCTTCCTCGATGGACAGCTGCGCGATCTGCTTGGCGTTGTCGTTGAAATGCGCCGCGATGTAGTGGCCGATTGCGACGGCGCAGACGCACAGGACGACCGAGCCCACGATATTCGCCGTCGCCCGCACGACCGCGCCGCTGCGCAGAAGGTCGAGGGTCTGCAGGCTGAACGAGGAGAACGTGGTGTAGCCGCCGCAAAAGCCGATCATGACGAACAGGCGCAGATTCTCCGACACCGGATAGCGGCCCTGCGCCAGGGTCAGCGTGCCGAAGAAGCCGATGAGCAGGGAGCCGGTGATGTTGATGCCGATCGTGCCCCAGGGCATGTCGCGGCTGATGGGCAGCGCCAGCACCGAAACGGCGTAGCGCGCCAGGGTCCCGAGCGCGCCGCCAAGCATGACGATGAGGCAGGTGGCGAAGGTCATGGTTGCTTCTCGTTTCGCGGCGGGCAAAAACGCGCTATTGCGGCGCGGGAAACGCTAGGTGACCCCCTTGAGCGCGTCAACGATACGGAAAGCTGCAGCCTGATGGCGACGCACGAGACGGTCGGAAAGGACGATGACGGCGCCCGGCTGGACCGCTGGTTCAAGCGCCATCACCCCGGCCTGTCGCACATCGCGCTCGAGAAGCTTCTACGCAAGGGCGAGGTGCGGGTGGACGGCAAGCGGGCCAAATCGTCCGACCGGTTGTCCACAGGCCAGACCCTGCGTCTGCCGCCCCAATTGCAGAGCATCGATGCCGCCGCGCCGGAACGCTCCACATATGCACAGGCCGGTCATCCACAGTTCAGCGAGCAGGAGAGGAAAGCCGCCGAAGCGCTTGTGATCCATCAGGATTCCAGCGTGATGGTCCTCAACAAGCCGTCCGGCCTCGCCACCCAGGGCGGCAGCGGAATCACCAAACATGTCGACGGGATGCTGGACCTGCTGACCTTCGGCAAGAAGCAGCGCCCACGCCTCGTCCACCGCCTCGACCGCGACACGTCCGGCGTTCTGGTCGTCGCCCGCACCGTGCCGGCCGCGGCGGCGCTGGCGAAGGCGCTCGCCCAGCGCGACGCCCGCAAGGTCTATTGGGCGCTGGTCCGCGGCGTACCGGAGAAGAAGGCAGGCACCATCAAGCTCCCCCTCGCCAAGGAAGGCGGCCACGGCCCGCACGGCCGCGACGAGCGCGTCGTCGGCAAGGCCATCACCGACCAGGACGCGAAATACGCGCTGACGGACTACATCGTGATCGACCAGGTCGGCGCCGAATATGCCTGGATCGCCGCCAAGCCGCTGACCGGCCGCACGCACCAGATCCGCGTCCATCTGGCGAGCCTGGGAACGCCCATCGTCGGCGACTTCAAATATGGCGGCGCTGAAGCGCGCGGCGCCGGCGCAGTAGAAGACCGGCTGCATCTCCACGCCCGCTCCATCGACATTGCCCACCCCGACGGCGGCCGTCTCAGCGTGACCGCCCCGTTGCCCGAACACATGAAGACATCGTGGAAGTTCCTCGGCTTCGCGGAGAGCGAAGCGAAGGACGCATTTTCGGCGAGGCGCAAATGAAACGGCCCACCTTCATCAAGAGTTGGCGCGAGATCGAAGCCGCCGCCGCGCCGCCATCCTCACAGGAAGATTTCGGTTTCGCGTCGGAGCTTTCCGCCGCCGCCGGTCTCAACCATTTGCGCGTCGCGCATCTGCGCATTCCGCCGGGTACGCGCGGTTATCCGCCTTTGGCGATGGAGGACATGGAAATCTTCGCGTTCGTGCTCGAAGGCGCGCCCGACCTCTGGCTGGACGGCGCCCTGTATCGTTTGCGCGGGGGCGATGGCGTTACGTTCCAGGCCCGCACAGGCATCGCGCATGCGCTGATCAACAATTCCGACCGGGACGCGCGGGTCTTCGTGATGAGCGAGCCGTTCCTGCGCAGCAGCCGCGTGGTTCATCCGCTGGACGCCGCCGCGAACGCGAATCTCGGCAAGATGAACATGCTCTGGCCCGATCCTCCGAAACGCAAACTCGGTCCCAACAGCGGCAGACCGGGCGACCTGTCGGGCCGCAAGCGTGGGCGGCTTGATGATGTCGTGCAATGGCGCGATATTCTGGACGAGAAGGCCAATCACTATCCCAACAGCGACGAGTTGCAGGGCCTCAGCGCCCGCTTCGGGCGGCGCGCGCGCTTCTCGCGCATCGGCATTCATCTGAATCTGCTGAAGCCCGGCCGGCGCACGAGCTGGCCGCATGCCGAGCGTGACGAGGAGGAATTCGCCTATGTCGTCTCGGGCGAGATCGAGGCGTGGAACGATGGCTACACGACGGCGCTGGGCGAAGGCGATTTCATCGGCTGGCGGGCCAAGACAGGCATCACGCACACGCTCATCAACAACGGCGATCGCGACGCGCTGTTGCTGGTCGGTGGCGAAGCGAACCGGCAGAGGGCCCAGGTCTGGTATCCGCTGCATCCCCATCGCGACAAGGAAACAGGTGAGGCGTTCTGGGCCGATCATCCCGTGCCCAAATTAGGCCCGCATGACGGCATACCCGATGCGCTTCGTGCGCGCGTGCCCAAGCGGGCGCTGAGCAATGCCGTCAGCGCCAACGAAGCGGCGCGGTTTCTGGGCAAGCGGATGAAGACATGAAGCGGTTCTACAAGAGCGTCAGCGTGCAGCGGCAGGGCGGCCTCTTTGCTGTCACGCTCGACGGCCGCCCGATCAAGACTCCCGGCGGCGAGTTGATGGCGCTGCGCTCCGAACGCCTCGCCGACGCCATCGCGGCCGAATGGGCGGCGCAGGACACCGAGATCGATCTGGACACCATGCACCTCACCAAACTCGCCCAAGCGTCCATCGACGGCGTGCCGTATCGCGCGGCCATCGCGGGGCGCGTGCTCGCATTCGGGCGCACCGATCTGGTCTGCTATCGCGCGCCGGAACCTCCGGCGTTGGCCGAGCGTCAGGCCGCTTCGTGGGATATGCCGCTTGCCTGGGTGCGCGGCCGCTATCACGCCGACCTCGTCGTCACCACCGGGCTCGTCCATGTCCCGCAACCGGCGAGCGCCGTGGCGTCGTTGGAGCAGGTGATCTCCGCCCGCGACCAGTACGCGCTGACCGGCCTCGACGCCGCGACCGGCATCCTGGGCTCGCTGGTCCTCGCGCTGGCCATGGCCGACGGCAAGCTCACCGCCGCCGACGCCTTCGCCGCCTCGCAAGTGGACGAATCGTTCCAGTCCGAAAAATGGGGCCGCGATCCCGAGGCCGAAAAACGCCTCACACGGTTGGAGGCGTCCCTTGAGGCAGCGGAACGGTTTCTGCGGCTGCTGTGAAGAAGAAAGATGATTCACGCGGAGCCGCAGAGGCGCGGAGGAGAGGTGCAGGTGGTCGCTATCTCGCTTAACTCTCTCCACCGTCATCCCGGGCAAGTCCCGGGACCCATAACCACGGTTTGTGGCCGTGCAGTCGAGACTGCGGTTATGGCCGGCACCCGCCTACGCTTCGCTTCGGCGTGGCGAGTGAGGCACCTCCGGCACGCCGTAGCGTCTTCGCGAAGGCGGCTCGGCCGGCCATGACGAACTTTGGGATGTGAGGGTGTAACCGAAGAGAGTGGGTGCTGACCACCTGCACCTCTCCTCCGCGCCTCTGCGGCTCCGCGTGAATCAATCCTTTTCTTCTGCTTGACCACCGCCCGCAGCCCCCACACTCTCCGGGCCGGTCAGTATCGGGATATCCCATGAAGCACATTCTCCAGGAACTTGAGCAGCGGCGTGCCAAGGCCCGAGCGGGCGGGGGCGAGAAGCGGATCGCCTCGCAGCACGCCAAGGGCAAGCTCACCGCGCGCGAGCGCATCGATCTGTTGCTCGACGCCGGCTCGTTCGAGGAGTTCGACATGTTCGTCGAGCACCGCAACACCGATTTCGGCGCCGACAAGAATGTCATCCCCGGCGACGGCGTCGTCACCGGCTGGGGCACGATCAATGGCCGCATGGTCTATGTCTACGCCAAGGACTTCACGGTGTTCGGCGGCTCGCTCTCCGAGACCCATGCCCAGAAGATCAACAAGATCCAGGACATGGCGATGCAGAACGGCGCGCCGATCATCGGCCTGCTCGATGCGGGCGGCGCGCGCATCCAGGAAGGGGTGGGCAGCCTCGCCGGCTACGGCGAAGTGTTCAAGCGCAACGTGCTCGCTTCCGGCGTGGTGCCGCAGGTCTCGGTGATCATGGGCCCGTGCGCGGGCGGCGATGTCTACTCACCCGCGATGACCGACTTCATCTTCATGGTGCGCGACACCTCCTACATGTTCATCACCGGGCCCGACGTGGTGAAGACCGTGACGCACGAGGACGTGTCGCCGGAGGAACTGGGCGGCGCCAAGGTCCACACCACCAAATCCGCGGTCGCCGACGGCGCGTTCGAGAACGACGTGATCGCCATCGAGGAGATTCGCCGCTTCTACGATTTCTTGCCGCTCTCCAACCGCGAGAAGCCGCCGCATTGGCCGACGCAGGACGATCCCCATCGCGAGGAGCTTTCGCTCGACACGCTGATCCCCGAAAGCGCCAACAAGCCCTACGACATGAAGGAACTGATCCTGAAGGTCGCGGACGAAGCGGACTTCTTCGAGATCGGCGAGGCTTTCGCCCGCAACATCATCACCGGCTTCGGCCGCATCGAGGGCTCGACGGTGGGCTTCGTCGCCAACCAGCCGATGGTGCTGGCGGGCGTGCTCGACAACGACGCGTCGCGCAAGGCCGCGCGTTTCGTGCGCTTTTGCGACTGCTTCAACATCCCGATCGTGACCTTTGTGGACGTCCCCGGCTTCCTGCCCGGCACCGCGCAGGAACACACCGGCATCATCAAGCACGGCGCGAAATTGTTGTTCGCCTATGCCGAAGCGACCTGCCCGAAAGTGACCGTCATCACGCGCAAGGCCTATGGCGGCGCCTATGACGTGATGGCCTCCAAGCACATGCGCGCCGACGTGAACTACGCCTGGCCCACCGCGCAGATCGCCGTCATGGGCGCCAAGGGCGCGGTCGAGATCATCTTCCGCCAGGACATCGGCGACCCCGACGCCATCGCCGCACGCACGAAGGAATACGAAGACCGGTTCTTAAACCCGTTCATCGCCGCGTCTCGTGGCTATATCGACGACGTCATCCGCCCGCATTCGACAAGATGGCGCATCGCCCGCGCGCTCAGGATGCTGAAGAACAAGCAAGTCCCGCAGATCTGGAAGAAGCACGATAATATACCGTTGTGAGGGCCTATGAAGATCGGTCTAATTTGCGCCGCGATTTCGTGATCGGCTGGAATTCATAAAAAAGATGTGTCATGGCCCGCGAATGCGGGCCACCCAGGTGAAACAAACTCGCTTTATCTTGACCAAACATCATCACGGCCCGCTTCATGCGGGCCGTCCATTTTCTGCAAAAAGAGAATGACTCATCTTAAAGCGGGTGGTGACGCATTATTTCATGGAGCGCGAAAGCGTCAACTGGGTGGCCCGCATTCGCGGGCCATGACACCGAGTTGGTTGCGCCGATTTGAATGCAATCGGCTCTAGGAGCGAACGTTTAAGCTTCTTCCTTCTTCGCTAGCTTCACCCGCAACTCGCACACGACTCCGCTCTCAACAAACTCCAGCCTCGACTCCCCCGGTCCCGGGAAGCTGCGGGCGATGAGTTCGCTGCCGAAGCCGCGGCGGGTGGGTGGGGTGACGGGTGGGCCGCCGGTTTCGGTCCAGGAGAAGACGAGCGTGGAGACGCCGCCCTCCTTTTCGATCCGCCACGTCACGCGCACGCGGCCGGCGTCGTTGCTGAGCGCGCCGTATTTGGCGGCGTTGGACGCGAGTTCGTGGATGCACAGGCCCACCGACACGGCGGTGGACGGCGGCAGCGAGACATCCGGGCCCTCGACGGTGAAGCGCGTTTCGTCATAGGCGCGCAACTCGCCATGGGCGATCTCGCGCAGTTGCGCGCCTTCCCAGAACGCCTCGTTCAGCGCGTCGTGCGTGCGGGCCAGCGCGATCAGGCGGCTTTGGTATTTGCCGTAGAACTCCTCGATCGTGGCGCTCTGCTTTGCAGTGCGCGCGGCGATGGAGAGGATGATCGCGATGGTGTTCTTCACCCGGTGGTTCAACTCGGCGACCATCAGGCGAAGCTGCTTTTCATTGGCGCGCAACGCGTCTTCGGATTTGCGCAGCTCCGTGACGTCGAAGCCTTCGACGAAGATGCCGGTGACGCGGCCGTCGTCCTCCACGATGGGCTGATAGATGAAATCGATATAGCGCTGCTCCAGCGGCTCGCCCTGCCTGCGCTGCACCTGGAGGGACATGCCGGTCGTGCTGTAGGCCTCGCCGGTATCGCGCACGCGGTCGAGCAGTTCGCGATAGCCTTGACCTTCGGATTCCGGCACCACGTCGAACACGCGGTTGCCGACATAGTCGCGGTCGCCGGCAAGCTCGACATAGGCGTCGTTGACGAACTCGAACACATAGTCCGGCGTCGCGATGATCGACATGAAGCCCGGTGCTTGGCGGAACAGGGTGCGCAGCCGGCGCAGCTGCCCCGATAGCGCGACGTTGTGCTTTTGCATCGCGCGGGCGCTGTCCAGCGCCTTGCTCTCGGCGAGATTGCCTTGTCCGGCGGCATCGCGCGCGCGCAGCCGCTGCAGCTCCGTTACGTCCACCACATGATGCAGGATGGCGCAGACGCCGCCGTCCTCATCCAGGACCGGAACGTGCTGCGTCGTCCAGTAGCGCTCTTCAAGGCCCGGGCCGGTGGTCGACGGCACGTCGTAACGCATGAACGACACGGCATGCGATTGCTTGTTCGCGATCACATAGGCGAAGGAGTCCGAAAGCAGCAGCTGGGATTCCGGCGAGCCCGGGAACGCCTCGAACAGATGCAGGCCGAGGAGATCTTCGAGCCGCTTGTTCGTCGCCCTCATATAGGCGGCATTCGCGCCCGCGACGACGAGGTCGGGCCCGAGGATGATGTACGGATTGGGCGAGGCTTCAAAAAGCGCCGCGAGCGTCTCTGCCGGCAATGGCATCGGTAAAGACAAACTCCCGTCGCGGCCGCCCTCAGCCAGTTATGAATTTAGTCAAGGAACGCGAGCTTGGCAATTCGCGGCTATCTTGCCGCAACTTGCCGTTGGAACGGCAGCCGAGACATTGATGGAACACTTCGGCAGTGTCGCGGTTCCATGCGCGAAACAATGCATGCCTGGAGTGGCCGCCCACGGCGGCGCCTGTGATGCGAGCCACCACCCTATTCAATGTTGCAATTGCCGCCGCGGTCCGTAGGCAGTCGTTGGTAGTGGCCGGTTTCCAGCCGGTTCGCCAGGTTCGGGTAATGCGTTTTCATGAAATCGCGCGCCTTTTCGAAATCGTATCCGCTGGAGGAATAGGCGCCGCCGTCACCGATTCCGAAATTCGCGTCGCCCATGTAGACGACCTTTCCCGGCGGAATCTGAATAACGTAGGTTTTGGTGTCTTGGCAGGGTACGAATGCCTGGCCGGTGTAGCGGGAATTGTCTTCGGTTTTGAACTCGATGTACCAGATCGCCACCGCTTCCTTGCCGTGCGTCTGCCCGACGATGTAGCCGTCCAGTGGCGTATTGGCATAAGGTGGGCGATTTAGCGATCCGATCTGGACGAAGCGCCCATTCTCAACGTCGCCCGACCAGATTGCGACTTTCAGATTGTGGGGTGTAACGCCCATGACGAAATATCCTTCGCCGGGATCGACCGTGGCCTGCGAATCCAGCAACGGCACGTCGACACAGCCCGCGCATACAAAAGCGACGAAGCAGAACAACAATAATTTTCGCATGATGGCCCCGCCCAAAAGTCAGCCTATCCCATCCACGCCCAGCATTCCATCTCCACCCGCGCGCCGAGCGCTAGGCCGTTGCAGCCGAACGCGGAGCGGGCGGGGAGGCGGCCCGGTTTGAAGTATTCCAGGTAGACGTCGTTGAAGGCGCGCCACTCGGCCATGTCGCCCAGCATCACGGTGCATTTGAAGACGTCGTCGAAGGAGAGGCCGTTCTGCTCCAGCACGCGGGCGATGCTGGTCATCATCTGCCGCGTCTCCGCCGCGATGCCGCCGGGGACGAGCCGCATCGTGCCCGGCTCGTTGCCGAGCTGGCCGGAGAGATAGAGGATGTCTCCCGCCCGCACCGCGTCGGAGAACGGCAGGCCCGCGTCGGTCGTCGCGCGGCTGACGATGAACTTCAGCATGGACACCTCAAAAACAGGGACCCTCTCTCCTATAGGGTAGGGGCCTTCTTGTCCCGCTCACGCCCAGCCGGGGGGAGGGGGGTAGCGGAGTCTGGAAAACGAATGCGTTCGCGGGTGCACACCCACAAGATGTAGTGGGTGGGAACCCGGCCGGTAATCTTGTTGCGCGTCCGCGTCCGGGAACTAGGATGCGGCCCACAAGATTCCTTGGGGAGGCTTCATGCGTACGGTTCTGGCCCTGGCTTTCGGCGTTTCGGCTTTGGCGGCGTCCGCCCTGGCGGCGACCTATCCCGGTCATCCCACCACCGCGCCCGACATCAACGCCGCCGACCTTTCGGCCCGCGACAAGGCGATTTCGGACGATGCGTTCGAAGGCCGCGGCCCCGGGACGAAGAACGGCGAAGCCGCCGCCCAATGGATCGCGGACGAGATGAAGCGCATCGGCCTCAAGCCCGGCTTCCACGGCAGCTATTTCCAGCCGGTGCCCGCGGTGAACATCGCGCTCGATCCGGCGAAGTCGTCGCAGAGCTTCGACACGCCTAAGGGCACGATCACGCCGAAGTTTCCGGACGACACCGTCTACTGGACGCCGCAGTTCAAGAGCGACGACGTGGCGGTGAAGAATTCCGCGCTGGTGTTCGTCGGCTACGGCGTCGTGGCGCCGGAATATGGCTGGAACGATTACGCCGGCATGGACGTGAAGGGAAAGACCGTCGTCATCCTCGTCAACGATCCGGGCAACGAGGACGCCAATCCAGATCCCAAGTTCTTCAAGGGCAAGGCGATGACCTATTATGGCCGCTGGACCTACAAGTACGAAGAAGCCGCGCGCCACGGCGCCGCGGGCGCGATCATCGTGCACGAGACGGGCCCGGCGGCCTATGGCTGGCAGGTCGTGCGCAATTCCAATTCAGGCAACAAGTCCTGGCTCGCGGCGGCGGACAAGAACATGAGCCAGGTGCCGATCCAGGGCTGGATCACGCTCGACACCGCGCGCGATTTGTTCAAGCGCGACGGGCTCGATTACGACCAGCTCAAGGTCGCGGCGAACAGACCGGGGTTCAAGGCGGTGCCGATAACGGGCGAGACGATGAGCGCCGACGCGCACTCCACCGTCACGCACATGACGACGCGCAATGTGGTGGGCGTGGTGGTCGGATCGAAGCATCCGAACGACTACATCCTCTACACCGC
>DATATK010000152.1:0-3773 GCA_036268825.1 Rhizomicrobium sp.
GGGTGGACACGCGGCGAGCATTGCGAACAGGAAGTAACGCTGCCCAGCGGTTTCGCCTACGAACTGGCAGACGGCGAGACGCAGAAATCCATCGACGATTGGCGCGCGCTCGGCGTGACGCGCCCATCCGGGGCCGCGCTCTCGCCGTCGAGCACACAGGCGGCGATCCTCTTGCCCGCGGGCGCGCACGGTCCGGCGTTTTTTGTTTATGGCAATTTCAAGACGGTTCTTCTTTACAACAACTCGGTGAGCTACGCGCTTGGCGTGTGCTATCTCGCGCACCGGCTTGCGGGCGGCGCACCGATCACAGCGACATGGCCACGCTATGAGCAACCCTTGTCGCGCAATGACCGGCTCGCCATGCAGATGGATCTGAAGACGCTGGGCTTCGATCCGGGCGACATCGATGGGCTGCTCGGACGTCATGTTCGCGCGGAGTTGCGCTTGTATCAGAAAGCGCGCGGACTTCCTGCCGATGGTTTTCCCACGCAATCGCTGTTGCAGCGGCTGACGCAGGAGATGGCCGCCAGACCCAACTAGCCGTTGGGCAGGGTGCTCTCGGCGAGTTCTTCGGCAGCCTCGCTGTCCGGGGGGATATCGCCCGCGTGATAAAGCACGGGCGAAAGGAATTGCGCCGCGATCATGCCCAGCATGACGACGGTGCCGAAGGCGTAAGGCACGACCGGCGAGAATTCATAAAGCCAGCCGATCATCGGGCCGAAGATGAATCCGGCCGCGCCCGCCGCGCTCAACAGGCCCGCTACCGCGCCCTGCTCATGCGGTTCCACGGAGAGCGACGCGCCGGATGTGAAAGACGGCCGCGCCATGCCGAAACCCAATCCTGACAGCATCAGCGCGAGAATGACGACCACAAAATCGTGCGCCACGAGAAAGAGCGCGTTGGAGAGCCCGGCCAGTATCAGCCCGGCGGCGGTGAGGACACGCGCCGACAGATGAAACCGCTGGACGATGACGAACTGCGCGAACAGGGCCGACATCGCCGCCGCCATCAGACCGATGCCGGTCAGCCGCGCGGTCGCGTGCGCATCGTATTTCAGCACGTCTTCGATGAAGAAGCCCACCGTCTGCGTCGGGATCGACGCGATAAGGCTCAGCACCAGCCCGAAGGCCACGAAAGGAAACATGCGCGGCTCATACCAGCGCAGACGGCTGGCTTGTTGGCGATGGATCCTCGGCGGCGTGCGCTCCGGCAGAAAGAAATAGATCGACGCGGCACTCGCCACCGCGAGCGCGGAGATGAAAAAGAACGGCGCCAGCAGGCCGATATAGGTGAGCGCCGAACCGATGACGGGGCCGAAGGTGGTTCCAAGCGCGAACGCCATGCCGATGAGAGCGACGCCACGAAGGCGCTCGCGCGGCGTCGTGCGATCCGCGACATAGGCTTGCGCCGCCGCCGACGTGCCCGAACCGAACGTGCCGTAGATACAGCGCGACGCGATCATCAACGGAAAGATCAGCGGCACCCAGAGCCAGTGACGCAGCCCCGCCAGCATCGTCGTCGCGAAAGCAAAGAACGAGACCGCGAACGCAAGCAGGCCCAGAAGCATCACGGGCTTTCGGCCCCAATAGTCGCTGCGAACACCCCAGAAGGCCGACGAGAAGACCCAGATCAGGGCAGACACGGCGAATATGCAAAGCGTCTGAAACGGGCTGAGGCCAAGCTCCCGGCCGAGCGGGGGCAGGATCGTGTAGATGATCGATTGCCCCGCACCCATGCACAGCAGGCTGACGAAAAGGATGGAGAACGCGCGGTTGCGTTCCGTCGGCGTCGTAAGCTGCGCGTAGCTGTGCGCGATCGCGGTCTCTTCCGCGATGACACGCAGATGACGATCCTTTTTATGTGGCGGCGTCTGCCCGGCACTCCCCATGCGAATACGGGACCCCAAGCCTGGGGGCCCGTCAATATGCGTTTGTACTACGCTGCTCAGTGAACATGCTTGAAGCGAACTTCCGCGCTGTCGCTGCGGCCCGATGCATCGACCACCGTGATCTTGGCAACGCCTTCTCCGCTGGGCGCATAAAGCGCTGGCTGGAAGCGGTCGAAACTGCCGACGACCTGTCCGTTTACGAGCCAGGTGAGCGGCTCGCGGCCGCCATCGGCCTTGAGCATGATCGTCTTGTCCTTGGCGTCGGCCTCGGGAATGGGAACCGTCGCGCCGTTTGGCGGAAAGGATATGGACGGCGCGGGAATATTGGTTTCCCTCGGAGGCGAAGGCGCCGCTGCCTCACGCGTGAACACACGCAAGCCCTGTGGGAGCTGATCGGTCGATTGCGCGACGATGGTGCCTGCGGGCGGCACCGGATCGGGACGCTTGTCAGGCGGCAGCAATTCAAATGTCTTCAGTAGAATTGGGGCCGCGGCTTCTCGCCCGATACGTCCGGCGCTCGGCGCGCCATCCGCGCGGCCGACCCAGACGCCGATGGTGTAGTCGTTCGAGAATCCCACGCTCCACGCATCGCGGAAACCATAGGACGTGCCGGTCTTGAAGCCGATGGTGCGCTTCTTGAGCAGTCCCTGCCCCATCGCCCAACCTTCCGGCAGCGAAACGCCGTCGAGGATCTGGCGCAGATAATAGGCAGCCACGGGGCCGAACAGCCGGTGCTTCGCGCCATCGGGAACGGATGCGATGAAGCGCAACGGCTCCGCCACGCCGGCGTTCGCGATGCCCGCGTAGAGCATGGTGATGTCCGCGAGGCTGATGCCGAGACCGCCCAACGCGACGGGAAGGCTCGGTGTGTCTTCCTTCGCGGGAAAAGCGAGATGCGCGCCCGCGTTGGATAGCGCCAGCGTGAAACGCAGCGGCCCGACGCGCTCCAGCACCATCACGGCCGGGATGTTAAGCGACATGCGCAGCGCATCGCGCGCCGTCACCGCGCCCTGGAAGGTGCCTTCGAAATCGCGCGGCGCGTAATCGCCGAAGATCGTCGGCATGTCTTGCATCATGGAAGACGGATGCAGAATGAGATCGTCGAACGCGAGGCCATAGATGAACGGCTTGAGCGCGGAGCCCGGCGAGCGCGGGCGGTTGGCGAGATCGATCTGGCCGGATTTGCCCCAATAATCCGTGCCGCCGAGATAGGCGAGCACGTCGCGGGTTTTGTTCTCGACCACGACAGCGGCGAAACTGCCGCCATCGTCGAGATAGTTCTTCTCCTGCGCCGCCAGCCGCTCCACCGCCGTCTGCAGGCCGTAGTCGATGGTGGTGACGATGCGCAGATTGTTCTTGTTCGTGAGATGCAGGTGTTGCGAAAGATGCGGCGCCACGATGGGCATCGGCAGGCGCATCGACGGCACGCCCTCACGCTCCGCCACGGCGGCGTCGCCGGGCGTGATGACCTTCTCATCCACCATGCGCGACAGAACCTTGTTGCGCCCGGCGATGGCGCGAAGGCCATGCCGATCCGGACGCAGCCTTGCCGGCGATTGCGGCAGCGCCACGAGAAGTGCTGCCTCGGAGAGATCGATGGCGCGCGGCTCCTTGCCGAAATAGGAGAGCGACGCGGCACGCACGCCCTCCAGATTGCCGCCGAACGGCGCGAGCGTGAGATAGATCGAGAGGATCTGATCCTTTGAGTAGCGCTCTTCCAATTGCAGCGCGCGCGCCATCTGGAAGATCTTGGCGCCGATGCCGCGCGGCCGGGGCTCGAGCAATCGCGCGGCCTGCATGGTGAGCGTCGATCCGCCGGAGACGATGTGCCCGCCCGCGCCGACGAGTTGCAACACCGCGCGCATCATGGCGACGGGATCGACG
>DATATK010000153.1:0-9807 GCA_036268825.1 Rhizomicrobium sp.
GCTTTCTCCCGGCATCAACGGACCGACAGGCTTGGCCGGTATCAGGGATGCGAACGACAGCTTCGCCGCGCTTATGGCGGCGCTGAAAGAACGCGGCCTCGACAAGACGACCGATGTTTTCGTCACCGCCGACCACGGCTTCTCCACCATCGACAGGCATAGCGCGACGAGCATGGCGACCCGCTATCAGGAAGCCGCCGACCCGATGGCTGCCGTCGATACGCGAAACGCGCCGCCGCCGCCGCAGGATCGCGAATTGCCGCAAGGTTTCGTCGCAGTCGATCTTGCCGATGCGCTTGGATTGCCCTTGGTCGACCCGGCGACGCACAAACCTGTCGATTACAAGCATGGCGAAAAGCTTTCCGGCGGCAGCGGCTTTCTCATGAAGGATGCCGACACCGCCGATGTTCTGCTGATCGCCAATGGTGGTTCCGATCACATCTATCTTCCGGGCGACGATGCGAAGGATCGCGCGAAACAGATCGTCGAGGCGCTGTCCCGCGAGGATTATATCAGCGGCATCTTCGTCAACGATGCGCTGGGCAATATTCCCGGCTCGCTGCCGATGAGCGCCGTCAATCTGATCGGCAGCGCGTTGACGCCGAAGCCTTCCATCATCGTCAGCTTCGCCTCGCATCCAATCGCGGGCTGCAAGCCGCTGTTGATGTGTGCGGCGGAAGTGGCCGACACGCCGCTGCAAACCGGACAAGGCATGCACGGCACATTCAGCCGCGCCGACACGCGCAACTTCATGGCCGCGATAGGACCGGACTTCAAAGCGCATTTCGCCGATCCTTCGCCGGTCAGCAACGCCGATATCACGCCGACCTTGGCGCATATCGCGGGGCTTGAGATCGCGCCGAAAGGCAACCTCAAGGGCCGCGCCGCGACCGAGGCGCTGAAGCGCGGCAGGCCGGTCGTGACCACGCATGGCTGGCTGGCATCGGATCCCGCCGCGAATGGTGAAAAGACCGTGCTGGACTACCAGCAGGTCGGCGCAACACGTTATTTCGACGCCGCCGGGTTCCCGGGGCGCACGGTGGGGCTTTCTCCTCACTGATTGGCCGCACACTGACTTTTGGCCGCACCGCGCGCTATTTGCGGGCCACGCGCGGTCGAATCCGGCTATAGCCATCCCATGCGGATGGTTGAAACGACAACGGAACTTGCGGCCCTTCTCGCCGAGTTCGAAGGCACGCCCTATCTGGCGCTCGACACCGAATTCATGCGCGACCAGACCTACTGGCCGAAACTCTGCCTGATGCAGGTCGCCTCCCCCAAGACGGCGGCGATCATCGATCCGCTGGCGCCGGGAATGGATCTGGCGCCGCTCTACCAGATGCTCAAGTCACCAAGCATCGTGAAAGTGTTCCACGCGGCGCGGCAGGACATCGAAATCTTCTGGCATCAGGGCGGTGTTATTCCCAATCCGCTGTTCGACACGCAGATCGCGGCGATGGTCTGCGGCTTCGGCGAAGCGGCATCATATGAAACGCTGGCGCGGCGCATCGCGCATGTCGAGATCGACAAGTCCGCGCGCTTCACCGACTGGGCGCACCGCCCGCTCACCAATCGCCAGCTCGAATACGCGCTCGCCGACGTCACGCATCTGCGCGTCATCTACGAAGCGCTCGACAAGGAGCTGAAGCACAAGCACCGCGAAAGCTGGGTGGCGGAGGAAATCGAGGCCCTGAAGGACTCCGATCTTTACGCGCTCGATCCCAAGAATGCGTGGAAGCGCCTGAAACCGCGCACCAACAGCAAGAAATTTCTCTCGATGCTGGCCGCCGTCTCCCAATGGCGCGAGGTCGAGGCGCAAACGCGCGACGTTCCGCGCGGCCGCGTGCTGAAAGACGAAGTGCTGACCGAAATCGCTTCGCATCCTCCCGAAAGCGCCGAAGCGCTCGAACGCATCCGCGCGGTGCCCAAAGGCTTTGCCGCCTCCAAGATGGGCAAGAGCCTGATGGACGCGATCGAAGCCGGGCGCACCGCGCCGCCGCCCGACAATCCCCACGCCGATGGCGCGCGCCGCAAGCGAGAGCCGTCGCAATCCTCCATCGATCTGCTCAAGACGCTGCTGCGGCTGCGCGCCGAGGAAGCCAAGGTCGCACCGCGCCTTATCGCCAATGCCGAAGACATCGAAAAACTCGCAGCCCAGGAAGACGAAGGCGTAGCCGCGCTGCATGGCTGGCGCGCGGACGTGTTCGGCAAGGACGCGCTGGCGATGCGGCAGGGCAAGCTCGCCATCGCGCTGGAAAACGGCGAAGCGGTCATCGTCGAGCTGGACGACGAATAAACGGCGCCGATCTGCTCAGGACAAATTTCTGGAGATGGTGTGAATATACTCGTTGACCGTGACGGTGTCAAGCCGGTTGCGAGGCCGGAATCCCGGTCTTCCGCCACTCTGGCAGGGTGAAATTTTCCTCATTTTGCGCCGGGCGATTGCGCCCAAAGCCCACCTCTGCGACAAAACCCGCCGAATCGGGTTGGAGGCTGGTCGTGAACCGCAATCATTTTCTCATCGCGCTGATCGCCATCGCACTTGTCATTCTGGGCGGCGCGGCATGGTTCGTGTTCTACGGCGGCAACAGCGACAGCGCGACAGCCGTGGCCGGCGGCACAACGCGCAGCGGCTTCACGCTCACCGCTTACGACCGCACGCAGGGCTCGCCCAAGGCGCCCCTGCTCGTCGTGGAGTATGCGGCGCCCACCTGCCCGCATTGCGCCCATTTCGACATGAACATTTTTCCGCAGTTCAAGAAGAACTGGATCGACACCGGAAAAGCTTACTACGTCTTCCGCGTCTTCCCGCTGAACGCCGTGGACGTCGCCGCGGAATCCATCGCGCGCTGCCTGCCGCAGGACCGCTACTTCCCATTCATCGAGATGCTCTTTCACAATCAGCCGAAATGGGATCCGGACGGTTATGACATTCCCGACGTTCACGGCGCGCTGATCCAGATGGCGCAACTCGCCGGACTGGACGCCGCCAAAGCAGACGCCTGCATGAACGATCAGGCCGCCGCCAAGCACACCAACGACATCGCGCAGGACGCGCAGAAAAACTATCTCATCGATCACACGCCGACGATCTTCGCCAACGGCCATACGGTCGACGATTCCATCGAAAGCTACGAGAAGTTCGACGCCGCCCTGAAAGCCGCCGCGCAGAAGAAGTGATTTTTCACCCTCCCCTTGAGGGAGGGTCGAAATTCGAGTGCAGCGAGAATTTCGGGGAGGGGTGAAGCCGCCGATCCGCCCTCAAGGGGCGGGTGGGATATCGGCGATGACGCGGTAAGAATTATCCACAACGGCCCCGAATTCGAACTAACCCTCCATCGGGTCGGCGCTGCCGGTGGCGAGGATTTCGTCGCCGCCTTCGTAGGGGTCTTCGTCCGCCGTCAACTGATCTGACGGGTTGGGGACCTCGAAGCCCGCGGGCGGGATGGCGTCCAGGAAGCCGGCTGCTTTCAGTTCGTCCGTCCCCGGCAGGTGCGTGATGCTCTCCAGCCCGAAATGGATGAGGAAGGCGTCCGTCGTGCCGTAGGTGACGGGGCGGCCCGGGGTGCGCTTGCGGCCACGGATCTTCACCCAGCCGATTTCCATCAGCGCATCGACCGTGCCCTTGGAGACGGCCACGCCGCGGATGTCCTCAATCTCGGCGCGGGTGACCGGCTGGTGATAGCCGATGATCGCCAGGGTCTCGATTGCCGCGCGCGACAGGCGCTTGGTTTCGGGCTGCTCCTTGCGCAGCAGGAAGGCCAGATCGGGCGCGGTGCGGAACTGCCATTTTTCCGCAACGCAGACGAGGGTTACGCCCCGCTTCTCATAAATGGATTGAAGCTCGGAAAGCAGCGCCGGCACGTCCGCGCCGTCCGGCAGCGATGTTGCCAGCGCCTTCGCGTCCAGCGGTTCGGAAGCCGCGAACAGCAGCGCCTCGGTCATGCGCAGGTGCTCGGAGTGCATCTCCGGATGCTGGGCCGCCACGTCCTGCAACAATTCTGGCTCCTGACGCTCCGACACTTCCTCGACCTCTGCTTCCACTTTCCTCAAACGCACCACTCGGCTCATGACATGACCTCTGCGCCGGCGGGCTCTCGCGCGCCGTCTCTCACATAAACTTCGTCGAAGGGCTTCAACTGGCGGATCTGCAGCTTGCCGTCGCGGGCCAACTCCAGGCAGGCGAGCAAGGTGCTGGCCAGCGCGGAGCGCCGCCGCTGCCCACCGGACCATTCGAACGGCAGAAGCGACGACAAGCCGCTCCAGTTGCCGATGCGGCCAAGCATGCGCTCCAGCCTTTCGCGGGCTTCCTCGATCATAAGGACCGGCGACATCTTCGGCGTGTAAACCTTATGGCCCAGCTTGCGCACCCGCTCGGTCGCGTAGGCGGTGAGCAGGTCGTACATCGTGTCTTTGTACGTGCGCAGCTTGATGACATTCACCGGCTCCGGCGCGCCGCGGGCGAAGACTTCGCGGCCCAACCGGTCGCGCGCCATAAGCCGCGCCGCCGCCTCGCGCATCGCCTGGAGGCGCTGCAACCGCCAGCGCAGGCGTTGCGCCATCTCGTCGGCGGTAGGTTCGGCTTCCGCGCCGGGCGCCTGCGGCAGCAGAAGTTTCGATTTCAGATAGGCGAGCCATGCTGCCATCACGAGATAATCGGCGGCGAGCTCCAGATTGATCCGCTTGGCGCGCTCGATGAACTCCAGATACTGGTCTGCGAGTTGGAGAATGGAAATCTTCGCGAGATCGACCTTCTGGTCGCGCGCAAGGCTCAGCAGCAAATCGAGCGGGCCTTCGAAGCCGTCGATCTGCAGGACCAGCGCCTCCTCCGGCGCGATGTCCACGGCTTCCATTTCGCCGAAGGTGTCGATCTCTGTCACGCCGCCATTCCCAACAGTTCGTTCAGCCGCGCGTTGCCCGCGCCGGCATCAAAATCTTCCGGCGGCTCCAGCCGCGCCAGCGCCGCTTGTGCCCGCCTCAGCGCCTCGCCGTCCAGCGGCTTCACCTCGGAAGCGACCTGTTTCATCTCGTCCATGCCGCCATTGCAGTGGAGAACTACGTCGCAGCCGGCGAACAGCGACGCTTTGCAGCGTTGCGCCAGGGTTCCCGATAGCGCCTGCATCGACAGGTCGTCCGACATCAGCAGCCCATCGAAACCGATCTCGCCGCGGACGATTTCCTTAATCACGCGCGGCGACGTGGTCGCGGGACGGGCCGGATCGATGGCCTCGTAAACGACATGGGCCGTCATGGCGATGGGACAATCCGACAGGCTGCGGAAGGTGACGAAATCGGTGGCGCTCAGTTCCTCGCGGCTGGTCGATACGCGTGGCAGCGCGAGATGGCTGTCGGCATTGGCGCGGCCGTGGCCGGGGATATGCTTCATCACAGGCAGAACGCCGCCTTCGATCATGCCCTCGATGACGTTGCGGCCCAGTTCGATGATGGTGGTGGGGTCGCTGCCATAGGCCCGGTCGCCGATAATCGCGTCCGCGCCATCCACCGGAACGTCCAGCACCGGCACGCAATCGACGTTGATGCCGAGTTCGGCCAGATCGTGCGCGATCAGCCGCGCGTTCAGATAGACCGCTTCATGCGCGGCTCCCGGCACATTGCTGTGCAGCGCTGCGAACCGCGCGGCGGGCGGCCTCGCCTCCCATTGCGGCGGTTTCAGGCGCGCCACGCGGCCGCCTTCCTGATCGATCAGCACCGGCGCTTTGGGATCGTTCACCGTGGCGCGCAATTCAACCACCAGCTTCTTCACCTGCTCGCGGCTTTCGATGTTGCGCCCGAAAAGGATGAATCCCCACGGCTGCGCCTCGCCGTAGAACGCGCGTTCGTCCGCTGTGAGCGAGGTGCCGGCACAGCCATAGATCGCGCGTGTGCGCATCAGTTCTTCGCCGGGATGCAGTCGCCGCCGCTGGCCTTCAGCTTGGCGCAGAACGCGGCCGCCGCGTCCTTGCTCGCAAAGCCGCCGATTCGCAGGCGATACCAGGTGCCTTTCGCGCCAAGATCGACCTGCTTGATGCTTTCCGGATAGCTGCCGGCGATGGCGTGCTTCACCTTGTAGCTTTTCCACGAAGACGAGGCCTCGTCCTCGGACTTGTAAGAGCCGATCTGCAGGACGTAGTCGCCTTCAGCGGCCGGGGCAGCAGTCGCGGCCGGCGTGCTGGGCGCCGGAACGGCCGCCGCTGGCGGCGGGGTGACGGGCTTCGTCTGCGTTTCGGTCACCAATTTTGCCGGAGGCTTTGTCGCCTGCGGCTCCGCCGATCGCGGAACCGGCGGCGGCGCGACGGGCTTTTCCGCCGTTACTTTCTGCGTGGTCGGTTTCGCGGGCGCTGGAGCATTCGGTGCGGGAGCCGTCGCGGTTGGTGTCGCCGCTGACGGTTTCGGGGCCGTCTCTGACGATGGCGCGGGCGTTGTCGGCGTGGGCGCTGCGGCCTGCGGCTTGAACGCCGGCGTGGGCGGAGGCGGCGCGGTGTCGTCGTTCGCCGTGTCTTCGTCCGACGGCACGGGCTTCTGATAGATCTTGTTGTAATCCGGCGAGGCCGCCGGCGATTGCTGGTTCGCGGCCACTTGCGGCGCATTGCGCATGCCGCGCTCCACGCCGTGCTGGTAGGCCAGCCAAACCACCCCACCGAACGCGGCCAGCACCAGCAGGCCGATCACGATCAGCAGCGGCAGCCGCGAGCCTTCGTCTTCGTGCTCCGCATCGTCTTCATCGCCGTCATACGCGCCGTGGTCGCGAGGCTCATAGACGGGTTCGATCTTGGGCATGGTTCGGGCCGAATCTGGAAATCCGCGAGGAACTTAGCACCCGGCAAGGGCCGAATCACGGCGCAAGCGCGTCACAGGACGATTTCGGTGTGGAAGATTCGGCGGTGTTCCTCGAGCGCGAATCGGTCGGTCATGCCCGCGAGGTAATCCCGCACGACGCCTCCGGTTACCGGATCGCCCGGCTTGCCGCATTGGGCCGCCCAGTCCGGCGGCAACAGCGACGGATCGCCGCTGAATGCGCCAAACAGATCGGTAACGACACCTTGCGCCTTCTGCATCGACGCCATGACGTGCGGATGGCGATACATGCGCGCGAAAAGAAAGCCCTTCAGCGCCACCAGCTCCGCGTCCATCTGTTCCGAGAATGAGACCAGTGCTTTCGGCTGCGCCCTTACCTGCGCGGCTGAGCGCGGCTTCACATGCTCCAATCGCTTTTGGGTTTCGGTTGTCATGTCGCCAATCAGCGCGCTCATCAGCTTGCGCACGATCTCGCCGATCAGCCGCCCGCTTTCGAGACGCCCATAGCGGCCACCGATGGCCTTCACATGCGGCCCCACCAATGGCGCGATCTCCAGATCGGCGACGCTGAACAGCTCGGCGCGCAATCCGTCGTCGATGTCGTGGTTCACATAGGCGATGTCGTCGGCCAGCGCGGCGATCTGCGCTTCCAGCCCCGGCCAGCTTGAAAGATCGAGGGGCCAGCGCGCGTCGAACGACGCAAGCGGTGCGGGCAATGGCTTGGCGCCCTGCCCCACCAATGGGCCATTGTGCTTCACCAGACCTTCGAGCGTTTCCCAAGTGAGATTGAGGCCATCGAAATCCGCGTAGCGATGTTCGAGTTTGGTGACGAGACGCAGTGCATGAGCGTTGTGATCGAAACCGCCGATCGCTTTCGTGGCTTCGTTGAGTGCTTCCTCGCCCGCATGGCCGAATGGCGTGTGGCCCATGTCGTGTGCGAGCGCGACGGTTTCCGCGAGATCCTCATCGACAGCCAGCACCCGCGCCACCGAGCGCGCGATCTGCGCCACCTCCAGCGAATGGGTCAGCCGCGTGCGATAGAGATCGCCTTCGTGCTGCACGAACACCTGCGTCTTGTGCTTGAGCCTGCGGAACGCCGTGGAATGGATGATACGGTCGCGGTCGCGCGCGTAACAGGTGCGGGTGGCGCTTTCGGCTTCGGGATAGAACCGCCCGCGGCTCTCCGAGGGCCTGGTCGCGAAAGGCGCAAGGCTGGTCGGCGCCTCGAAAATGGGCGCAATCAGGTGTCCTTGAGGCATCGGGGCAGGCTTTGCGGTGGCGTCCATGGTGACTACATAAGACTCGGACCCTATTATGCCACCGATGGACACAGAAACCGCAGAACCCGTGAAAGTATCGGCCCGCGCCGCCAAGCGGATCGCGGCGATCCTGAAGGACGAGCCCTCCCCCACCATGCTGCGCGTGGCGGTGACGGGCGGCGGCTGCTCAGGCTTTCAGTACAATTTCACGCTCGATGACACACGCCTAGACGACGATCTGGTGGTCGAACGCGACGGCGCGACCGTGCTGATCGATCCGGTCTCGCTCGATTTCCTCAAAGGCGCGGAGCTGGATTTCACCGACGATCTGATCGGCGCCGCGTTCAAGATCAACAATCCGAACGCCACATCCTCCTGCGGCTGCGGCACGAGCTTTTCGGTCTGACATGCTCGCGCGCCTTGCCCTGGTCGCGGTTCTTGCCATGACCGGCGGCGCAAGCGCGGCGGCATTCAAGGACAGCGAAGCCTCGCTCCCGACGACGCTGGGAACGCTCTACGGCACTTTGGTCACGCCGGAAAAAAGCAGCGCCGTCGCCCTCATTCTCGCAGGTTCCGGCCCCACGGATCGCGACGGCAACAGCACGATGGGCATCCATCCCAATACCTTGAAGCTGCTGGCCGGGGCGTTGGGCGCGCGCGGTATCACGACGTTGCGCACCGACAAGCGCGGCATTGCGCAGAGCGCGGATGCCATGATCTCCGAAAGCGATCTCACGCCGCAAACATACGCCGACGACGCGAAAGCGTGGGTGGCACAGCTTCGCGGCCAGACCGGCGCCAAATGCATATGGCTGATCGGTCACAGCGAGGGCGCGCTGATCGCGGAGATGGCGGCGCAGAACAATCCCGATATCTGCGGGCTGGTTCTGGCTTCGGCGCCCGGACGCAAGCTTGGCGACATCATCCGTGCACAGATCAACTCCAATCCGGCGAATCCCGCCGACCTGAAAGCAGAAGCGGACAATATCCTGAACACGCTTGAGAACGGCCAGACCGTCGCCGATGTGCCTCCGGTCCTGGCGCCGCTGTTCCGCCCGAGCGTACAGCCCTACATGATCGCGGAATTGGCGCTCGATCCTGCCGCGATGCTGGGGGCCATGAAGCTTCCCGTTCTCATCGTGCAGGGCGATAACGACATTCAGGTTTCGGTCGACGACGCAAAGGCGCTGTCCGCCGCAGAGCCCGACGCGAAACTTGTGATTCTGCCGGGCGTCAATCATGTCCTGAAACAGGCGCCGGCCGATCGCGCGGAAAATATCGCGACCTACAACAATCCAGACTTGCCGATTGCGCCCCGCGTGACCGATGCAATAACTGCCTTTATCGCGAGCAATCCGTAATATCGCGCGCGGTGTGCGACCGAAATAGCAGCACGGCCGTTACCGTCGCGACAAACCGAAGAGGATCACATGGCCAGACGTCCGACACAGGAAGAGCGCGAGATCGAGGAGGAGTTCGAAGAGGCGCTGCACCCGATTGAAGCCCTCATCGAACAGCGCCCGCTGGAAGCCGTGATCGCCTCCGTGCTGATTGGCGTGTTGATCGGCCGCTTCTTCCTTTGAGCGCCGCTTCGCGCTAGTGCTGCGGCATGAAGATCGCGACCTGGAATGTGAACTCCGTCCGCACGCGCGTCGAGCAGGCGGTGTCGTGGCTGAAGCAGGCCGTGCCCGATGTGGTGTGCCTGCAGGAACTGAAATGCCAGGACGACCAGTTCCCGCGCGAGGCTTTCGAG
>DATATK010000154.1:0-15189 GCA_036268825.1 Rhizomicrobium sp.
CCGGGCAAAGAGGGACCTTATGGATCGCAGGACTTTTCTGGGCGCCGGGGCCGCGCTGGGGCTTTTGGCGCCCACGGGCGTGCTCGCCGCGGACAAATGCGTCAGCGTCGCTTATGGCGCGGTGTGCACCAGCTCGCTCGCCTTCGATGCGGTCGTGCGCAATTTCCCCTATGAGCAGCAGGACCGCTGGTGCTGGGCCGCCGCCGTCTCGATGATCTTCCAGTTCTATGGATACCATGTCGGCCAGGACAAGATCGTGGCGCGAGCCTATGGCGGCAGCTTCGATCTCTCCGGCGATTTCGTGGCGAACGCGCGCCTCCTGAACCGCCCCTGGGTGGACGACCGCGGCCGCAACTTCGTCTCCCTGATCAAGCCGCTCTTCGCCGTCACGCCCTATGCCGAGAACACCGCGACCGCGGAGATGATCGCCGCGCTCGACCGCGGCCAGCCCGTGCTGCTTTGCGACGCGCACCACGCGATGGTGCTGACCTCGCTGACCTACGCCAACGATCCGATGTCGCCACAGGTGAAGCGCGCCGTCGTCGCCGATCCGTGGCCCGACCACGAGCATCTCCACGTCCTCAAGCCCGATGACCTCACCGCCCCGCCCGCCGGACGATTGCATCTCGCCGCCGTGGTGGAGGTGTATGCGGATAGAGGTTAGGCGTTGCCGGTTGCGGGTTGCGTTAGCTTTGCTCGCGGATGGCGCGCGCGCTCCCAGCGCATCAGGCCGATCATCGTGGCGACGACGGCGAGATAGACGGCGAGTTGCAGACCATTCGGCGAGTCGTTGTAGCCGACCAGCGTGTGCAGCATCTGGCCGATCAGCCCGCGCCAATCGGTGCCGCCCTGCGGCAGGAAGCCGGACGTGTCCCACAGCGGCGTGTTCCAGACCTGCAGATAGCCTTCCTGCTGGATGTAGAGCACCGCCTGCGCCGCGAGGCCCGCGGCAACCAGCGTGATCAGTGCCGACGTGACGGAGAACAGTTTGTGCGCGGGAATCGCCAGCAGGCCGTAATACATGCCGGCGCTGAGGAGGCAGCCCGCAAGCAATCCCAATACGCCGCCGAGAAACATCGCCGATTGCGAGGTGCCGCCGGCGCTGGCGATGCCGTAGAGGAACAGCACCACCTCTGAGCCTTCGCGCAACACCGCGACGCCGACGACGACGGACAATGCGGCCAGCGGGCGCTCGCCGCGCGTGACAGCCGCGCCGACGGTCTTCATCTCACGCGCCATCTCGCGGCCGTGGCCGGCCATCCAGACATTGTGCCAGGTGAGCATGACGACGGCGACGAGCAGGATCGCGGCGTAGAAGAAATCCTGGCCCGCGCCCGCGAATAGCGACGCGAGTTCGCCGGCGAACGCCGCGACGAGGCACGCGCCGACGATACCCGCCGCCACGCCATAGCCGACCCACAGCCCGCGCCCGCGCACGCCCTTGCTCGCGGCCAGCACGATGCCGACGATGAGGCCGGCCTCGATGACTTCACGAAAGACGATGAGGAGCGTGGCCAGCATGTTATTGCGCGATCACCACGCCCTGGGCGGTGCCGGGATGGTACTCGCCCATGAATGGATATTTGCCCGGCGACAGCGGACGGATGTGCACATCGCCCTCGCTGCTGCCGGCGACGACCTTCTCGACCTTGAGCGCGGTGGAGTCGAATTCCTCCGCCGTCGCGTCCTTGTTGGTGAGCGCGATCACGATGGGCGTGTTCGCCTTCACACGGATCACCGCCGGCGCGAACTGGTGGTTCTGCAACGTGACCGCGATGGCGCCGTCGGCCAATGCGGGCGCGGCGGCGAGAAGCGCAGCGGTGAAAGCGAAACGTGCGATCATTTCGTCTTGCTCGGATAGGCGAAGGTCCAGCGCGCCGTCACGCTCTTCCACCAGCCGGGCACGCCGCTGGCGGCATCGGTGTGATGGATGAAACCATGGCTCGACGGCGGCAGCAGCGTGTAGGTCAGCGTGTACGTGCCGGGCCCGTCCATGTCGACATTGTTGGCGTAATGCGGGCCGTCCTTCGCCGTCATCGGATAGAGTTCGCCACTGCGGCTGAATTTGGCGCCCACCTTGGTCAGCGTGAACTTGATGGTGAGATAGGGAATCCACGCGTCTTCGGCGAAGCCATGGGTCTCGTCCTTGGTGGCGTGCACGTCCGCTTCGAGATGGACCGCGTTCTTCGCCATCGACATGCCGGGCGGATGGCGGTCCATCGCGATGCCCGTGAGATAGTTGGGCACGATCTGTATGCCCTCCTTCACCACCGGCTCGCCGATATAGAATTCCTGCGCCGCCCAGACAGGCGCCGCGACAAGCACGATGCCGGCGAGCGCGGCGAGCGTCAGACATCCAGCCATGGCAAACCCTTTGGATTCTGCGGCCGCAGTCTACTCGCAACTCATTCTCACATGCAACATGGCGTTGGACGCGAAAAAACGGGGCTCACCGCTGGGATAAGGCGCGCCCGGAAGCCCATTCAGGAGCGCAGGAGCGCCTTACTGCTTCTTGATGGTGCGGTTGGCCAGACCGGCGTTGATGAAGGTCGCCACATCGTCGTCCAGCGATTCGTACACGACCTGGCCACGCAAGCGCCCGCCCGAGACTCCGCCTTCCGGTTTCGGATCGACCGCGGTCCAAAACAGATTGCCCGCCTGGTGGCCTGTGCCGGAATTGGTGACGAAAAACCACGCATCCGGTTTCGCCGGATGATTGGCGGTCGCCGCAAGCGGCACGCCCATCAGCCCGTTGGTGTCCATCGAGATCGTGTCGCCGGCGGCGTAGAGCAAGCCGGCCCAATTGCCGGACCAGTTCGACGTGCCCTGGTTCAAACCTGTCTGCGGCACGAAACCCCCGACGAAGAGAATCCACGGATGTGTCGGCATCATCGGCACGCCCGTCCAGACGAGATTGGTGTCCACCGTGATCCTGTCGAACCTCGCGTCGATCTGCTCAACGCGGACGCGCGACCAGGTCGCGTTATAGGTAACCGAGAAGGATCCACATGTCTCGTAATCGGTCGCGACGCCGTTGACGTAGACCATCTTCCCGCATTGCAGCGACAGCGGCATGGTGTAGACGCCGACGGCGGAGCCGTTGGCGGCGAACACTTGCGGAGAAGCCAGTGAGGCGAGCGCGACGAGCGCGAGGGCTGCGAAATGCTTCATAAAATTCCCTTCCAGCGATTTCAAAGGAGTACGCGTCATGCCGCAGCGCGCCCAAACAGCACGGCAGGCATCGCCCCAGCCAAAATATCTATCGTATTGCTATATCAGTGGCAAGCTGCCTCCGCAGCGTCCGGCCGCCTAAGCCTCGCGGAATCTTCGCAAAAAAGTGGAACTATTGGAACATGAACATCGGCGAACCATTGCCTTCCCTTGGACAGGAGGAAGACATGCCGCGTTACTACTTCCACATCCGGGAAGGTGGAAACCTTGTCGAGGATGAAGAGGGTGCAGAAGTTCCCGACCTCGAAGCCGCCAAATCCGAAGCACGCGCCAGCGCCCGCGATCTCGCCATCGACGAAATTCGCAACGAGCGCCGGGTCAATGGCCGCGTGATCGAGGTTGCCGACGGCTATGGCAAAACGCTCGCGACCATCGCGATCCGCGACGTCGTGGGCTAGAACTTCACCCAGAGCGCGACTTGCGCGCCCAACTCGTCGAGCGAATTCTGCCCGGCCGGCGAAAAATAGGTTCCGCTCTGCATCGACACGCCGTGGCCCAGATCGCTGACCCACGAAAACTCCAGCTTGTGCGAACGGTAATATGTGTAAGGCGGGCGCGCATCGCCGCCCGCGATGACGTTGAAGCTTTGGACCAGCGCCATGCCGTCGCTGAGAACGTGGTAGCCGAGCGTGATGTCGATGGGTGTCTCGTTGGGTCGCGCGCCCGCGATCCAGCGCTCGCCGGCCTCGACGTCGATGAAGCCGTCACGATCGAACAGCGAGAAATTGGTGCCGTAGAGCAGACGCAGCTCGGCCTGCTCTCCCGACTGCTTGTCCACCGCCACAGACATGTCGAATGCGCCGGCCGATTTGACTGTCGCCTGCACCGACAGGGTGCCGAACGAATCCGCGATCCGGTAGCGCACGCCGCCGCCATAGGCGAAGTCCGAGGCGCGCGTCTCGAAGCCGCTCGCATCGCGCGTCTTGGCCCAGGCGTATTCCGGCGAGAGGATGAGGGTCAGATCGTCCGTCCAGCCATATTCGGCCCAGATCGAACTCCATACTTTCTGGAATGCCGCAGGCTTGGTTTTGCCGCCGGAGGAATCGAAGCTGGTTCCAGCGCCGCTATAGGTGGCGCCGATGATGACCTGCGCGCCGCCTTCGTTTTCCGTCCACGCGCCAGCTTGGGCGGGCGACGCGGCAAGCACTGCAAGCAGGACGAGCGCGCGCCTCATGCGAAGCGGCTCGTGCCGTGGCGCGTCTTTTCCCAATGGAAAGGCTTTGAGACGAGTTGGCCGAGAGCGCGATAGAACGCGATGGAGATAAATCCCCAATAGAACGGCACCAACAGGCCGAACGCGACGAGCGCATACCATTTGCGCCGAAGCGGGCCCAGCATCGCCAGCGCGACGAAGAAGCCATTGCCGATCGCGAGGCAGGACAGGCAGACATGCTCCGCGCCCAACATCGGCGCGTGCAGCAGGAAGATCGCGAGCGTGACCGCCCACAGGATCGGATTGAGCAACGCCGAAACGAACGTTCCACCGATGAACAGCTGGAAACCAACGAAGCCGCGCGGCCCCGCATTGCGCAGCAATTGCCGCGGATCGCGCATATGCACCAGCCAGGTCTGCATATAGCCCTTCTGCCAGCGCGAGCGCTGCTTGATCCAATCGCCGATCCGCGTCGGCGCCTCCTCGAACGTCGTGGAATCGAGCGTGCGCACGCCAAAGCCCTGACGCGCGAGGCGGATGCCGATGTCGGCATCTTCGGTGACGTTGTAGGGATCCCAGCCATGGATCGCCGCCAGCGCTTCCACGCGGAAGTGGTTGGACGTGCCGCCAAGCGGCATCGGGATGGCGAAGCGCTCCAGGCCCGGCAGCAGATAGTCGAACCACAGCGCGTAATCGAGCGCGAACAATCGGGTTAGGACATTCTCCTTCGCGTTGTAGAAATTGAGCCGTGCCTGCAGACATGCGATCTCGCGTGGCGCCGCGGCGAACATCGCGGCCGCCTTGCGCAACTGATCGGTCTGCGGCCTGTCCTCCGCGTCGTAGATCACGACGAGATCGCCGCGCAGGAACAGCAGCGCGTAGTTGCAGGCGCGCGGTTTGGTGCGAGGTTCGCCCGGCGGGACGCGCAGCAGATGGAAACGCGCATCGAGATCGGCCGCCTGGAGCGCGGCAATCGTCTCCGCGTCATCCGCTTCCGCGATCAGCTTGATGTCGAGCCGGTCCGCCGGATAGTCGAGCGCTTTCAGCGCGCACATCAGCGACGGCACGATATTGGCTTCGTGATGAAGCGGCACAAGGATTGAGTAGCGGGGCAAATCCGCGTCCGCGATTGCGGGCGCCGCCGCGTCCCGCCGTGCCGTAGCACCGGCGGCAAAGAGCAATCCGCGAAACACCGCGTTGGTCAGGAACCAGGCTGCGAGCACGTCGGCGATGCACGTTCCGGCGGCGCTGGGCGCGAGCACAAAGGCGAGCCCCACCGCCACGGCGAGGCTTGCGAGAACCCTGGCCTGGCCACGCGTGATCACCCGGCGGGCGGAGAATTGCGGCTCGAAACGTTCGAGCCCGTGGACCGCCTCGTCCAAGATGCGGCCGCGAAAATGCCGCTCGACCGCGTCGTAGCGGTTTTGCAGGCATTTGCGATCCGCGCGCGCGGAAATGGGCGCCAAGACTTCCCCCGAAGCAAAGCAATGCCCTGCCCGCGCGCAGCATCCCGCGCACGAACCGGTCAAACGCCGTCACGATTTTGAGAACGCAACCCACACGCGCCCGGAGAGGACGCTTTGTTATATCTACGGACAATGAGTTGCCGAAAATAATCGAACAACCACCTTGAGGTTGTCGTGAAGTCTTCAGCCCCGGGCACCCGGCAGAACGCCAACAGAACCGAAGTAACGAACGTTACGTTTCCACGCCCGCGCCCGTTTCGTCACCGCGTCCTTTGTAACGAAGGGTACGTTCCCTTCCGAGAGCCGCGCCAGCGCCGCATCGGCCAGCGCGTCCGCGCCCTCCATCGGCCCGATCTGCATGAAGAGCTGATCCGCCACCGGCGTGAGGAACGCCGTGCCGAATGGCGACGGCAGGAAACCGATGGCCTGCTCCGCGCTCGTCGCGCGCGCGCGCACCGCATCGGCCATCGCGCGCGCGCCACTCGCCGCTTCAGGCGTGCCGCGATAGACGGGACGGATCTGGTTCGTCAGCAGCAGGGCGTGCACGTTCGCCACCACGGCCTGCGCGTCGGCGTTCTGTGCCTGCGCCTCGGCGATCAATTCGCCCAGGGTTCGCGGCCCATTCTCCAGCATCGCCACCAGCGTGTGGACATGCGGATTGTCGAAACGCATCTCGCCGAACGGCACGCGCGCCGTGAAACGGACATCCGCCGCCGGCTGCTCCAGCGCGAAGGCAAGCCCGTTCATCACCATGTCGCGATTGTCGCCCGCAAGCCGCTTGCCGCCCCGCACGAACACGTCGCGGCGATAGCGCGTATCGAGCAGCATGTCCTTGGCGAGTTCGCGGCCCGAAAGCGTCGGCAGCTTTTCCAATATCGATTTGAACGGCTCATGCCCCATCAACACCGGCAGCGACTCCGCCATCATCGACGAGCCGGTGAGCACGCAATCCACCGCCGCGAAATCGGCCATCGCCTCGGTCACATAAAGAGGCTCGGCATATTCGTTGACGTAGTCCGCCGCCAGCGCATCGAGCGGAATGTCCCCCAGCGCCTCGAACGCCTGCGCCGAAAGCCCCGTCGCCGCGATGCCCGCGGCCTTCGCCTCCAGCAGCCGCGCATAGATGTCGCGCGCCGCGTTCAGCCGCTGGATCGGCTCGGCCCTCAGCCCACGCGTCGCCTCGCGGAACACGCGGCGGAACGGATCGAGCTTGTTCCAACCGGGACGCGCATTGTAGCTGACATAGACCGCGCCACCCGGCTTCAGGAACTTGCGCACGAACGACAGGATCAGCCCGCGATCGCGCAGCGGGATCCAGGAATAGACATTGTTGATCACGATATAATCGAACGCCGGCAGCGTCTTCTCCAGCGCCGCCTCGAGCCCCGCATGATGGAACGTGATGTTGCGCGCCCCGCCATCCTTCGCCAGCGTCCGGCCTTGCTCGATCATCGGCAGCCGCGCATCGATGGCGTGGAAATCGCCCAGCGGGTTGGAGGCAGCCAGCAACGTCTCCGTCACCGCCGAGCCGCAATCCAGCTCGCAATAGGAAAACCCCGCATCCATGCCCTCGCCCAGCGGCGAGCCCGGTGGCGGCGCATAGCCGTTGACGATGCACGCATGATCGATGAACGCCGGCGCCAGATCCTTGTTGAACGCGCGCGCGCCGGGGAGGAGCGGTGTCTTGTCTGTCTCAGCCATGGCGAGTGTCTAGCAGATTGACGGCAAGGCTCAAGCCGGTTATATAACCGGTTATAAGGGAGTGCGCGCCGTGACCAAGGAATCCCAACGCCGGGCGGTCGACAATCAACGAAAGCGGATGACCGAACGCGGTCAATGCCGTTACGAAGTGCGTGGCCTGGCCTCGGACAAGATACTTGTGCGCAAGTTTGCCGAAAAGCTGGCCGCGCGCGATGCCGATTCCGCGAAGCTGCGTGAGCAGGTCCAGGAAACCATAGCGCCCAAGCCGCCAAGTCGAGGTGCCATTGGACGCGCCCTGCGAAAGGCACCGCACTTTCCGGACGATTTCGATATCTCGCGTGAGTTTACCACCGGCCGCGATATCGAGCTGTGACTCGCTTCCTTCTCGATACCAACGTCGTCAGCGACGCGAAGAAGCCGCACATCGGCGGCCCAATCCTGGAATGGCTCGATCAGCAAAACGAAGAAGACGTATTCATATCCACGTTCACGATCGCCGAAATCATCAAAGGCATTCTTCTGATGCCCGCCGGGCGCAAGCGCATGGCGGTCCAATCCTGGTTTGACGGACCAGAAGGACCAAACGTTCTTTTTCGGAGTCGCATCCTGCCGTTCGACGAACCAGCGGCGCTGGAATGGGCCAAATTGGTTGCGGACGGTTTTCTTGCCGGCAAGCCGCGCAGCGGACTGGACATGATCGTTGCCGCCATCGCGCGCGCGAACGATTGCCTCCTCGTCACGGCGAACGAGCGTCACTTCGACGGCGTCATTCCATTTTTCAATCCGATGCGCGGCTGACAATCATTTCGTCTGCGCGACTTGCCGCCCGAGCGCCAGCACGTTGGGGATTTCGTCGTCGGTCGGCGTCTTCATCCGCGTCTTGCGGGCGAAGGCTTGTTCGATATAGGGGGCGAGCTCTTCCATCTTCCGCTTCTGCCGCTCTTCTTCCTTGGCCTTGAACTCGGGCATCACGTCGCTGGCGAAAAGTTCGAGGGCTTCGCAGATGTGCTCGTGGCTGTTGCGGCCGCCCTGCTGGATGAAGGCAACCTGGTCGACGCCGGAAGCTTCGAACTTGCGCAGATGCGCGCGCATCTCGTCGGGCGTGCCGATGCCACGGGCGCCGGCGCTTTCGGGCATCGCGTCTTTCGCGGCCTCGAAGGCTTTCCAGATATCGGTGCGGCCGGGCTTGTGTTCGCCGAAGATGTAATGATGGCCGAGTGCGTAGGAGAAGAACTTGAAACCGTCGAGCCCGCGGCGGCGCGCTTCGTCGCCGTCTCTATGCACGGAAAATCCCGTCACCATGCAGATATTCGGATTCACCGCGTGGCCGATCGGCACGCATTCCTCCTTGAAGATGCGGTAGTAATCCTCGACCCACTGCCTGGCTTCGGCGGGATCGACGAAGGCGAAGGTCAGCGCGCCGATGCCGAGCCGCGCGGCGAGCTTGATGGTCTCGCGGTTGGAGCACGCGACCCACACCGGCGGATGCGGCTTCTGCACCGGCTTGGGCACGATGTTGCGGCAGGGCATCTCGAAGAACTCGCCCTGGAAGCCGGGATAGGGATCCATCGCCATCATGTTGAGGCATTGCTCGACGGTCTCGCGCCACATCGCGCGCTTCTTCTCGACCGGCACGCGATAGCCGCCGAGCTCCAGCATGGCGGAAGACTCGCCCGTGCCGAATTCGACGCGGCCATTCGAGACGAGGTCGAGCGTCGCGATCCGCTCGGCCACGCGCGCGGGATGATTGTAGCCCGGCGGCATCAGCACGATGCCGTGGCCGAGGCGAATCTGCTTGGTGCGCTGGGAGCACGCGGCAAGGAACACTTCGGGCGCGGAGGAATGCGAATACTCTTCCAGGAAGTGGTGCTCGACTTCCCAGGCGTAATCGATGCCGAGCCGGTCTGCCAACTCGACCTGATCGAGCGCGTCCTGGAACAGCTTGAGTTCGTCGCCGTCTTTCCACGGACGCGGCAGCTGGTGCTCGTAGAAAATGCCGAACTTCATTTCGGCGTGACCGGCGGGCGCGGCACGGTGGCGGACCATTCCTTCACGGCCTTGAGCGCCTCGCTATTCGCGGCGGCGTCGAACCCGGCCATGATTCCGGCGAAGCGCATCTCGACGAACGCCCGCATCGCGGGGTGGGTGAAGATGTAAAGCTCGTTGTCCCGGATCGCCTCGACCACGCGATTGCCCACGACATCGGGATCGATCCCGGCCAGCACCATCTGCGCCGCTTCGCTCGGCCCCTGCCCCAGCGCATCGACGTCGCCGGTGCCGCCATATTTGTCCTGCCGCGCCCGGCCGCTTTCATGGATGCGCGTCTTCACGAAGCCTGGGCACAGGACCGACACGCCGATATTCAGCGGCGCGAGCTGCTGGTTCCAGCCCTCGCTCATCGCCACGACGGCGAATTTGGTGGCGGTGTAGGGCTCCATCCCCGCCGGCGCGATCATGCCGGCCATCGAGGCGGTGTTGACGAAATGGCCGCCTTCGCCGTGGCTGCGGATCAGCGGCACGAAGGTTTCGGTGCCGTAGACGACGCTCTTCAGGTTGACGTCGATGATCCAGTCCCAGTCGCGATCCTTGACTGTGCCGATAGGGCCGCCCACCGCGACGCCGGCATTGTTGCAGACGACATGGATCTTGCCGAACGCGGCGAGCGCTTCGAGCGCCGCAGCGCGCACGGCGGCGCGGTCCGACACGTCGCACACCACCGGCGCCGCCTTGATCTGCTCGGAGGCGAGCAGTTCGGCGGATGCTTTCGCCGCCTTCTCGTCGATATCGGCGAGCACGACGTTCATGCCGGCGCGGCCGAACGCGCGCGCCATCGAAAGCCCAATACCGCTCGCGCCGCCGGTGACGAAGGCGGTCTTGCCGCGGAAATCCTTCATCACGCCGCTTCCTTCCGGTCGAGATTCTCGAACTGGCGGATCAGCGCTTCGCCGTTCGGACGGGCGCGGAACAGCGCCTCGAATTCCTTGCGCGTCTGTTCGCGCTCATGGTCGATACTGGCGACGGAATGCCATTGCACCATGCCGCGCCAGACCGGATCGATGAAGGTCGAGCCCTTCACGCGCTGACCGTCCGCCGTCTTGAACGTGAAGCTGCGCAGTTCCGAGACCACGACGGTGAGATAGCCGACATGCGGCGCCTCGTCCTGGCGGATGCGGTCCACCAGGTCGGCGGCATGCATCGCGACATCACGGCGATCGCGGAAATTGCGCGGATCGCGCATCACGGTTGTGCAGAAGTTGAAGAAATTTTCCGCGCGAATCTCGATCATCAGCACGTTCATCAGGAGGAGGATCCAGCGCTCATGCTCGGCGGAGACTTGCGGCATCAGCCGCCCCATGTCCGGCCGCGCCAGCGACGACGGCACCTCGGCATGGGGATAGGCGTTCTTTCCAAACAACATGTCGCGCACCGCGAACCACATGGAGTCGTGCCCGCCTTCGCCCTTCGACGCATCGCCGCCTTCGTCCAGGCCATGCGCGCGCAACAGACCTTTGTTGAGGTGGCCGACGGCGGTTTCGGAAATATCGTCTTCCACGATGGACTGAAAATCCGCGGCAGTGGCTTCGGCGAGCATCCGCCCACGCGCTTCGACCACGCCAGTGACGCTGAGCGAATCCCACAGCGTCTGCCCCATGCCGAGATCGAGCAGGAAGCTCTGCTGCGCCACATTCGGGAACGAGCCGCGCACCATCAGTTGCTGCGAGGAATCCACCAGTTCGTGCCCCCGGCCCTTGAGCGCTTCGCTCCACGCGTTGATCGCGGGCCAGCGATGCAGCGTGCGCGGCGAGATGTAGTTGTCATCTGCGTCGAAACCGCCATGCAGTTTGTAGCCTTCCTCCATGTGAGGCTTGGCGTAATCATGATCGGCCAGAATCTCGCTCTTGCTGTAGGTCAGCCGCGCCATCCGCATCACTCCCGGTTCGTCTTTTTGTGTTTCTGATAATTTGTCAGTTTACGCCGCAAGTCAATTCCCGCCGGGGAAATTCTTACGGCTTGAGCGCGCGCACCAGAAACCGCGTGAGGTTGCGCACGATCATTTCCGGGTCACGGCCGGAGCGCTGGCCTTCGCTCGCCGCCTGGTGGATCGCGCCCAGGATCGCCTGGCCGACGATATCCGCGTCGTAGAAATCGGCGCCCCGCCCCGCTGCCGCCGCGTCGCGCACGATGTTGGCCCAGTCGAGCCCCCAGCGCTGCAGCAGCGGCACGGCCTGCACACCCTCCGCGTCGATCACCGCTTCGTCGGTCATTGCCGCGCCGAGCACGCCGGGATGGTTGCCGGAATATTCGTAGATCGCATGCAGCGTGTTGGCGATCAGTTCTTCCAGCGTGTGCTCGGGCCGCACTTTCGCGCGGACATATTCGTCGAGCTCGTTGCGGGCATCTTCGACGAAGGCGAGGAAGCAGGCGCGCTTGTCCGGGAAGTGCAGATAGAACGTGCCATGGCCGAGGCCGGCTTCGCGCGCGATATCCTGCGGGCGCGTGGCGTGATAGCCGCGCTCGACGAACAGCTTGCGCGCGGCGCGCTTGAGCTTCGACAGGCTTTCCGGTCTGCGGCGCGCGGGGCGCGCTTCGGCTTCGGCGGTGGGTGCGGGGCTGACCATGGCCGGACTTTCCTCCGGCGGACGCCGCAAAGTCAAATCCGCACCCGCGCGATTGCTTGCCGCGCGCATCGGATTTACTTTCGCGCATCGTTCGCGGGAGGCAAGGATGCGTCGATCGGTCTTGTTCACGGCGTTGGTCCTGGGGCTTGCGGCTCCTTCGTCCGTTCTGGCGATGGGTGGCAGTTCCGCAGGTCCCGCGGGCGGCGCCGGCTTCGACGACTACACGATGGCGCTGCGCTTGATCCATCGCGAGCAATACGCCGACGCAATCCCCTATCTCGACCGCGCGCTGGCGCAGAGACCGAACAACGCCGACATCCTGAATTATCTTGGCTTCACCCATCGCATGCTGGGCGATTATCCCGGCTCGCTGGATTATTACCAGAAGGCGCTGGCGCGCGATCCCGATCACAAAGGCGCGCACGAATATCTGGGCGAGCTCTATCTCAACATGCACCAGATCGACGGCGCCCGCGCACAGCTCGCAGAGCTGACGCGGCTCTGCCCGCGCGGCTGCGACGAGCTCGACACGCTGACGAAATCCATCGCGAGCTACGAGGCCTCGGGCGCTGCGCCCGCGGCCCCGACAACCGCCCCGAAGTGGTGACCGGACGCTAACGCTGCATCGCCCGCCACACCCGCTCCGGCGTCGCGGGCATATCGATATGCGCGATACCGATCGCGTCGGCGATGGCGCTCATCACGGACGGCAGTGCGCCAACCGTGCCCGCTTCACCGCAGCCCTTGGCGCCCATCGGGTGCGTCTTGCAGGGGATTTCCTCGTAGGCGAAATCGATATCCGGCATGTCGTCGGCACGCGGCATCGCGTAGTCGGAGAAACTTGCGGTGAGAAGTTGCGCGGTCTCCGGATCGTAGACACAATTCTCCATCACCGCCTGGCCAAGGCCCTGCACCACGCCGCCATGCACTTGCCCGGCGACGAGCATCGGATTGATGACGCGGCCGAAATCGTCCAGCACGCGATAGGATACGATATCGACCTTGCCAGTATCCGGATCGACCTCCACTTCGCAGATGTGGCAGCCGTTCGGGAAGGTGGATGCGGGGCCCTGGAACGTCGCGTCGCTGTCGAGGCCCATTTCGAAATCGGGAAGTTTCTCGCGGCGCAAGGTGACGGCGAGTTCAGGCAGCGTCATCGTGCGGTCGCTGTCGGCCACGCGGAAACGGCCGACGCCTTCAACGATATCGAAGCTGACATCCTTGCCGCCTGCCTGCATCACCTGCCCGGCCGCGCTCTTGCCCTTGCGGATCACTTCGTCGGATGCGCCGAGCAGCGCGCCGCCCGCCATGTTGAGCGAGCGCGAGCCACCCGTGCCGCCGCCGTTCACCCAGTCGCTGTCGCCCTGCTTTACCGTGATGGACTCGAACGGCACGCCCAGCTTCTCCGCCACGACCTGCGCGAAGGCGGTCTCGTGACCCTGCCCGTTCGATTGCGTGCCGACCAGAAGCTCGACGCCGCCATTGTCGGTGAATTGCACGCGCGCAGGCTCGTTGCCCGCCGCGGCGGTGATCTCGACATAGTAGGCGACGCCTAGCCCACGCTTCTTGCCGCGCGCTTCGGAGTCTTTGCGGCGCGCCACGAACTCGTCGGCATGCGCACGCTTCAAGCCCTCTTCGAGCAGGCGGGGATAATCGCCGGAATCGAACGAGATGCCCCACCAGTTCTTGTACGGCAGCTCCGCAGGCGTCACGAGGTTGCGCTTGCGCAGCTCGATGCGGTCGATGCCCATCTGCAGGGCAGCGACGTCCATCAGCCGCTCCATGTAATGGGCGGCTTCCGGCCGGCCGGCGCCGCGATAGGCGTTGATCGGCGCGGTGTTGGTGAAATAGAGCTTGATAGCGGTGAAGAACGCCGGCACGCGGTAGACGCCGCCGAAAATGCGGCTGCCCGCCAGCGTCGGAATGAACGGCGCGAAGCCGGAGAGATAACCGCCAAGATTGGCCGTGCCGGTGAAACGCAGCGCGAGGATCTTGCCATCCTTGTCGAACGCGCCTTCCGCGCGCGTGCGCATGTCGCGGCCGTGATGATCGGCGAGAAACGCTTCGGTGCGGTCGGACGACCAGCGCACCGGCCGGCCCACGATCTTCGCCGCGATCAGCACGTTGCATTGCTCGGGGTAGAGCCCCGCCTTCATGCCAAACCCGCCGCCGACATCCGGCGACACGACGCGAACTTTCTCCGGCTTCACGTCCAGAATCTTCGCGATATTGGCGCGCAATCCGCCAGAGCCCTGATTGCCCGAATAGAGCGTGAAGTGTTCGCTTGCCGCGTCATAGAGCCCGGTCGCGTTGCGCGTCTCCATCGAATTGACGACGACGCGGTTCTGGATGACGTCGAGGCTGACTCTGTACGCGGCGGCCGCGAAGGCGGCGTTGCACGCATCCTCTTTGCCGTCCGCCCAATCGAGGCATAGGTTGCCGGGCACATCGTCCCAGATTTGCGGGCCCGTGGCCGCAGCTTCGAGCGTGCCGACGGCATCCAGCATGTCGTAATCGATCTCAACCAGCTCGGCCGCGTCGCGGGCCTGCGCCAGCGTCTCGGCGATGACGATCGCCACCGCCTCGCCGACGAACGTCACCTGGTCCTGCGCCAGGAACGTCTTGGCCACGCCCTTCGGAAACGAACCGTCCCGGCCCTTCACGGGCGTCTGCGTCACCATCGGCTTTGCCCCCGCCGCATCCAGATCGGGCTGCGTCAAGACGGCGACCACGCCGGGCGACGACTTCGCCGCCATCGTATCGATGGAATTGATCCTGGCATGCGCGTGCGGGCTGCGCACGAACACCGCCTGCGTCTCGTTCGGGAAATGCAGGTCGTCCGTATACTGACCTTGCCCGGTGACAAAGCGGATGTCCTCGGTGCGACGAACGGATTGGCCGGTGCCGAATTTCATACCTCACTCCGTTTTCTTCCCCCCGTTTACGGGGGAAGTGGATGCCGCGCTCCGCGCGGCAGATGAAGGGGGCCCGTGTCGCGGCCCCCCTTCGCCGCGCTCCG
>DATATK010000155.1:0-2168 GCA_036268825.1 Rhizomicrobium sp.
CGGTGACGGGTCCGGCAAAGGCGAGATAGGGCAGCATCAGCCGCGCGTCATTGACGGCGAACTGCAACGCCGGTTGTCCGGCAAAGCCCGGCGCCAGCACCGTGATCGCCAGCGGCATGACCAGGCCGATCAATACGCTGGCCGCGATCAGCGCCGCGCTGACGGTGCCGAGCACGCGGCCGGCGAAAGCCGCGGCAGCAACGGCGCCGCCGGTATCGCGCACGCCAAGCCATGCGGGCACCAGTGCCGCGTTCAGCGCGCCCTCGCTCAACAGCCGCCTCACCACATTGACCAGTTGAAACGCCACCAAAAACGCATCGGAGACCGGTCCCGCGCCCAGCAGGGCCGCGATCATCGCGTCACGCAGAAATCCCAGCAGCCGCGAGGACAGCGTTCCCGTCGATACCGTGAGGAAGGAGCGGATCATGAGGATTTCTATACCATGGCGCTTTCGAGCGAAGCATGCCCCCGAAGTTGGTCCGTGGATGGACGCCGGTTCGCGTCAAGAAAACGCGTCAAAAGAATGGAGTCTCGGTTCTGATTTTCACAACCGATCATGCTTTCGCATCGCTTGCTGGCGCGGGGGCTGTCGTGATAGCCCCTGCACCTTCTTATAACGGCTGGAACCGGATTTCCCGCCCAATCGCCCTTGCCGCAACAGGACCAGAGTAAATGACCACAGCGAAATATGACGTGCTCGGGATCGGCAATGCGATTTTCGACGTGCTGGTGCAGACCGACGAGGCCTTTCTCGCCAGTCACGGCATGACCAAGGGCGGCATGGCGTTGATCGACGAGGCGCGCGCGGCCTCGATCTATCGCGATATGGGCCCGGCGACGAAAATGTCAGGCGGTTCGGCGGCCAACACCATCGTCGGCATCGCGAGCTTGGGTGCGCGCGCCGCCTATGTCGGCAAGGTCAGGGATGACGAGGTCGGGCGGCTCTACACGAGCGATATCCGCGCGGCGCAGGTCGCGTTCGACACCGAGGCCGCCATCGGCGGGCCCGCGACCGGCTGCTCCTATATTCTCGTCACGCCGGACGGCGAGCGCACCATGAACACGTTCCTCGGCGCGGCGCAGGAGTTGACGCCTGGGGATATCGACCCGGCGCAGATTTCGGCGGCCTCGATTGTCTATCTCGAAGGCTATCTCTGGGATCCCAAGAGCGCCAAGGAAGCCTTCGTGAAGGCTGCGACCATCGCGCATGGCGCCGGACGCCAGGTCGCGCTGACATTATCGGATGCGTTCTGCGTCGACCGTTACCGGGATGAATTCCTCGATCTGATGCGCAAGGGCACGGTCGACCTGATCTTCGCCAACGAAGCCGAACTGCATTCGCTGTACCAGACCTCGGATTTCGACACCGCGCTGAAACAGCTGCACAAGGACGTCAAGCTCGGCATCGTCACCCGCAGCGAGAAGGGCTGCGTGGTGACTTCAGGCGACGGCGTCGTGGCGGTGCCGGCTTGCGCGATTCCGAAGCTGGTCGACACCACCGGCGCCGGCGATCTGTTCGCCGCGGGGTTCCTGTTCGGCCTGGTGCGCAACGCCGGCTTCGTCAACGCCGGCAAGCTCGGTGCGCTGGCGGCCGCCGAAGTGATCCAGCACATCGGCGCGCGCCCGCAGGTCTCGCTGAAGCAACTGGCGCGAAAGAACGGCCTGCCGGTTTAGCTCTTACCTCTCCCCGCTCTTGTCCGACGAAGCCCGCCTTCGGGCGAAGGCGGGTGCGGAGAGAGGTCGCCGCGCTCTTCGCGCGGCGGGTGAGGGGGCAACTCCCTTGCTCCACCTCGTAGCATCCCATTGCGCAAGAGCCCCTCACCCTGACCCTCTCCCCGCAAGGGCGGGGCGAGGGAAGAGAAGGCGGTGGGGCAGAATCTTAGGCCGTCTTCGCCGCCTTCAATCCGAGCCGATTCTCGACCTGTTCGCGCATCACGAATTTCTGGATCTTGCCGGTGACGGTCATCGGAAACTCTTCGACGAATTCGACATAGCGCGGAATCTTGTTGTGGGCGATCTGGCCCTGACAGAAGCCGCGGATTTCTTCGGCGCTCAAGGTCTCGCCGGCGCGGACGCGCACCCAGGCGCAGAGCTCCTCGCCATAGCGATCGTCGGCGACGCCGAAAATCTGCACGTCCTGGATCTTCGGATGCTTGTAGAGGAATTCC
>DATATK010000156.1:0-26410 GCA_036268825.1 Rhizomicrobium sp.
GCTCGACATTCGTGATGCGGCCATCGTCCTGCAGTTCGGAGAGTATCTTGAGATCGATCGAATCGAGCTTGTGACGCTCCATGGGACATCCTGGTGGTTGACGCAGGGGCATTTAACTCCCCTAACATGGCTTGAGCAATAAAATTTCGGGTATGGGAAAGTTCGTTTCTGCTCCTCATGGCCAATGACACCACAAACACCGCCTGGGTCGTCACCGAAGGCGCCGCCGGCATGGAAAACCAGGCGCTCGGGCTGGCCGAGCGGCTGGGTCTGCCCGTCGAGATCAAGCGGGTGAAACTGGCCACGCCCTGGCGCTGGTTCGCGCCGCGCCTGCCCGTCTCGCCCTTCAGGCATGCGACGCCGGACTCCACGCCGCTCGCCCCACCCTGGCCGCGCGTCATCATCGGCTGCGGGCGGCAGAGCATTCCCTTCGTGCGCGCGATCAAGGAAGCGAGCGGCGGGCGCACCCTGCTCATCCAGACGCAGAACCCGCGCATCGGCGCATCCCGCTTCGATCTCGTAATCCCGCCCGAGCATGACGGGCTGACCGGCGCGAATGTGTTTCCCATCCTCGGCAGTCCCAACCGCATCACACCGGCGAAGCTGAAAGGTGCGCGCGACGCTTTCGCCAAACAGTTCATGCCGCTCCGCGCGCCGCGCGTCACGGTGCTGATCGGCGGGAAGAACAAGGTTTACCAATTCGGCGAAACCGAAATCGCGAATCTCGCGAATGCGCTGCGTGCGCTCTCGAGCGAATATGGTCTGATCGTCCTGCCCTCGCGGCGCACCGGCGCGGACAACGTCGCGCGATTGGCTTCGGCGCTCGAAGGCACCGGCGCCTATCTGTGGCGAGGTGACGGCGAGAACCCCTATATGGGCGCGCTCGGCTGGGCCGACTCATTCCTCGTCACGGCCGATTCGGTCAACATGGCGTGCGAGGCCGCCGTCACGGGCAAACCGGTGCATATTTTTCCACTACCGGGAGGCTCTGCGAAGTTCCGAAAGTTTCACGATTCGCTGGCCCAAAAAGGAATCACGCGCCCGTTTACCGGCAAAATCGAGCAATGGCGCTACGAGCCACTCGACGAAACAGGCCGTGCGGCAAAGCGCGTCGAGCAGCTTCTTGACGTTTCGGCGAACCCTTCCGATATGAAGGGCTAAGGGGGCACTCGCGAGGCTCCAGGTGGGAGCGTCGATGCCGGATCCGTCCTCGAACAAAGTCGTTATCCTCGGAAGCGGCCCCGCCGGCGCCACCGCCGCGATCTATGCCGCGCGCGCGATGCTCCAACCGGTGCTGATCGCGGGCATCCAGCCCGGCGGCCAGCTCACCATCACCACCGAAGTCGAGAATTATCCGGGCTTCGCCGATGCCATCCAGGGCCCCTGGCTCATGGAGCAGATGCAGGCCCAGGCCGAGCATGTCGGCACCAGGATGATCCAGGACACCATCGCCTCGGTCGACCTGGCCAAACGCCCGTTCACCCTGATCGGCGATTCCGGCGACCGTTACATGGCGGAAACGCTGATCATCGCCACCGGCGCGAGCGCGAACTGGCTGGGCCTGCCGAGCGAGGAGAATTTCAAAGGCTTCGGCGTCTCGGCCTGCGCGACCTGCGACGGGTTCTTCTTCCGCGGCAAGAACGTCGCCGTGATCGGCGGCGGCAACACCGCGGCCGAAGAGGCATTGTTCCTGACCAATTTCGCCGACAAGGTGACGCTGATCCACCGCCGCGCCTTCCTGCGCGCCGACAAGACCAACCAGATGCGCCTCGCCGCCAATGCGAAAATTGAAATCATTTATGATTCGGTTGTCGACGAGGTTCTTGGTAGCACCACGCCGCGCGCGGTCGAGGCGATCAAATTGCGCAATATCGAAGACGGCGCCAAGAGCACGCTGGCCGTTGACGGATTGTTCGTCGCCATCGGCCATTCGCCGGCCACGGATCTGTTCCGCGGCCAGATCGAGATGGACAATGACGGCTACATCAAGACCGCGCCGGATTCCACGCGCACCAGCGTGGACGGCGTGTTCGCGGCCGGCGACGTGAAAGACAAGATTTTCCGCCAGGCGGTGACCGCGGCGGGAATGGGCTGCATGGCGGCCCTCGAAGCCGAAAGGTTTCTCGCCGGCGGCCACTAAGTCAGCGTCTGGAGGGACGCGCTTATGGATTGGGACAAACTACGCATCTTCCACGCGGTCGCGTCCGCCGGCAGCTTCACGCATGCCGGCCAGATGCTGATGCTGAGCCAGTCGGCGGTGAGCCGGCAGATCAGCGCGCTGGAAGAGGAGATCACGACGCCACTGTTCCAGCGCCACGCGCGCGGGCTGACGCTGACGGACGAGGGCGAACTGCTCTACGGCGCGGTGGCGGACGTGCTGACGCGGCTGGGACAGGCGGAAGAGGCGCTGAAGAACGCGCAGTCCGCGCCGCGCGGCTCGCTGAAGGTCACCACCAGCCACGGCCTCGGCGCTTATTGGGTCCTGCCGCGGATGCGCGAATTCATGCGCGATTTCCCGGAGCTCCAGGTCCATATGGTGTTCGAGGACCGCGAACTCGACCTCACCCAGCGCGAAGCCGACCTCGCCATCCGCATGCGCGCGCCGGTTCAGGCCGACCTGATCCAGCGCAAGCTGTTCACGGTGCACTACCACCTCTATGCAACAGCCGAATATCTGGAGCGCGCCGGCGCTCCGGCGCGGATCGAGGACCTCGCGTCTCATCCGCTGATCGCCTATGGCGAAACCGCCGCGCCCGAAATCCGCGACGTCAACTGGCTGATCGATACCGCGCGCCGCAATGCGCCCGGCGGCTGTGTCAACGCGCTGCGCATCAACAACATCACCGGTATCCTGATGGCGACCGAAGCCGGCATGGGCATCGCGGCCCTGCCGGACTATCTCGCCGCCGAGCGCCGCGGCCTCGTGCGCCTGCTGCCCGAGATCGAAGGCCCGACTTTCGATGTGCATCTGGTCTATTGCGACGCCTTGCGCCAGTCCAAGCGCGTCGCCGCGTTCCGCGATTTCGTCGTGAAGGCCGCAAAAGACTGGGCTTTTTGAGCCCTTGAAATGAGTTCGCGCGTTTCCCAGATACAGTAAGCCGCGCGCTTCCCCCAATCAGCCGCGGCGCCCAAGCATGGCGCCGGAGCGATCCCCCCTCGCTCCGGCGTCACTTTTTTGGGCCTCAGGCGGCCGGCTGGATCGCACGGGAAACGAACAGATAGCCCAGCCCCGTCGTCACGAAATTGATCCCGAGCAGGAAGCCGAGCGCGAACAGCGACGTTCCCGGCCAGCCGCCCGCGATCACCACGCCGAGCACGAGGCTCGCCGCACCCGAAATCAGCATCCACACCCAGCCTGGATGCGGCCGCATCTCGAAGGCGAAGACGAGTTCGAACGTGCCCTGGATCAGGAACAGGAGCGCGATCATGAGGGTGAGCGCGAGCGCGCCGGCAAGCGGATTGAACACCAGGAACACGCCGGCCGCGATCGACAACAGGCTGATCAGCAGCGAGCCGAAAAACGGCCCGGTGCCGTGGATCGAGAACGAGCCGAACAGCATGAACACGCCGGCGAACAGGAATACCCAGCCGGCGAGCAGGGTTGCCGCCAGTGTCGACAGGATGGGGAAGGCGATGGCGGCGATGCCGACCAGCGTCAGCGCCAGTCCCACCCAGAACAGCCTTGTGGAAGAACCTCGTACCCGCGTGTGGAAAACGCTGTCGGTGAATGAGGTGACGGTCATGGAGCCTCCTTTGCCTCCCGGCAAATGGGGAAGCGTCACGTCTTCTACGCCTCCCGCTCCGTGAGTCGCTACCACAAGGCGCTACGGGAACTTAAAGCGCCGTCGCGCGTCCCTTTACCATCCGCCCGTTCGCGGCGATCCGGGGAGGCAGCCATGCGCACCAACGATTTGCGGCCCACATCCAACGTGGAGGACCGGCGCGGCGGTGGCGGCGGCTTCGCGCTGGGCGGGATCGGCCTCATCATCGTGGTCGTGGTCGCGCTGTACATGGGCGTGGACCCCGCCAAGCTCCTTGACCAGATTCAGAACGCGATCCCCCCCACACAGACCGCGCAACAGCCGCAGACCGCCGCGAACGCCAACGACCCGGACTACCAGTTCGCCCGCAAGATCGTGGGCTCGGCCGAGGACGTCTGGACGCCGATCCTGAAAGCCCGCGGCGTCGCGTTCCAGCCCGCCACCCTCACCGTCTACGACCAGATGACGCCGACGGCTTGCGGCTTCGGCGCCAGCGCAATGGGTCCGTTCTATTGCCCGGACGACGCCCACATCTATCTCGACCTGCGCTTCTTCCATGAATTGTCGGACCGTTTCGGCGCGCCGGGACAATTCGCGCAGGCCTATGTCATCGCCCACGAATTCGGCCACCATATCCAGGCGCTCACCGGCACGATGGCGAAGGTCCAGGGCGAGATGGCGAACGCGGACGAAGCCGAGCGCAACCGGCTTTCCGTGCGCCTCGAACTGCAGGCCGATTGCTATGCCGGCGTGTGGGCGAACCGCGCCAATGCGCAATTCCGGATCCTGCAGGACGGCGACGTGCGCGACGGATTGCGCGCCGCCAGCGCCGTAGGCGACGATACGATCGAAAAGAAGACGCAAGGCGAAGTGGTGCCGGATTCCTTCACCCACGGCACCAGCGCCGAACGCGTCCGCTGGTTCCGCCGCGGCCTTGCGGGCGGCGACATGGACCAGTGCGATACGTTCGGCGCCGCGAGCCTCTAAGCTACGCCGCGGCCTTGTGCGTCGCCACCACCTGCTCGGCGAGCTTGCCGTTCAGCTCCGCGAGGTGATCGAATTCCATCTCATATGTGCCCACGCCCTGCGTCAGCGAGCGCAGGTCGATGATGAGGTTGTGCAGCTCGGAGAGCGGCATCTGCGCATCGACCGTGTCCCAGCCGTTCCAGCCGGAGCGCGCGTCGAAGCCCATGAGCTGCCCGCGCCGCCCGCTCACCACCTGGTTCGCCTTCGACGTCGCCTCGCTCGGCACGTGGATCCGCACCCGCATCACGGGCTCCAGCAGCACGGGCGCGCAATTGGGCATGCCCTCCGTCATCGCGATGCGCGCCGCAGTCTGGAACGCGGCGTCCGATGAATCCACCGCGTGATACGAACCATCCGTCAGCGCCACGCCGACATCGACGACGGGAAAGCCAAGCGGCCCGCGCTTCAGATAATCGGCGACGCCCTTCTCGACCGAGGGAATGAAGTTGCGCGGCACCACGCCACCCTTGATCTGGTCCTCGAACACGAAGCCCGTGCCGCGCGGCAGCGGCTTGATCTCGATATGCACGTCGCCGAACTGGCCATGCCCGCCGGATTGGCGCTTGTGGCGGCCATGCTGTTTGGCGGGCTTCTTGATCGTCTCTTTATAAGGCACGCGCGGCTGATGCACCGCGACCTTCAGGCCGTATTTGCTGAGCAGCCGCTCGACCGCGACCTTCATGTGGATCTCGCCCTGCCCGGCAAGCGCCATCTGCTGCAATTCGGCGTTCTGCTCGAAATGCAGCGAGGGGTCTTCCTCCTGCAATTTGTGGATCGCGGCGGTGAGCTTCACTTCGTCCTTGCGGTCCGTCGTCTCGATGGCGACGCCATAGACGACCGGCAACTGCTCGATCTCCACGCGCGGCAATGCGATCTTCGCGGATGACAGCGTCTCGCCCGTCGCGACGCCTTCGAGCCGCCCGAGCGCCACCGTGTCTCCGGCCTGGGCCTCCGCCAGTTTTGTCTGCGTCTCGCCCTTCAGCGCAAACATTCCGCCGATGCGCGCGTCCGACCCGTCTCGCCGGTGCAGGCTCGCGCCATCCTTGAGCGAACCGGCCAGCACGCGCGCGAGCGAAAGCTTGCCGTGCGCGCCGTTATAGGTTTTCAGGATCTGCACCACCGTCTCGCCGTTCGATTTTAGGCCAAGCCGTGCTGCGGTGGCGCTGACATCCGGCACTTCGTGGCGCAACGCCTTGAGCAGTCGCCGTATGCCATTGTCGCCCTCCGCCGAGCCCATCAGTGCGGGCACGACGAGGCCTTGCGCCAATTCCTTCGACAGATCGCTGAACACTTCGTCGCGCGGCGGCTCCTGGTCGGAGAGCAGTTCCTCCATCAGGTGCTCGTCATAGTCCGCGAGCTTTTCGAGCATCGCGAAACGCGCCTGCTTCTCCTCATCCTGGATCGGGCCGGTCAGGTCGATCAGCTTGCTCTCGGCACGCGGACTGTAGACGAAGGCGCGCTCCAGCGCGAGATCGACGAAGCCCTTCACCGCACCGTTCTCCACGATGGGCAACTGGCGCATCAGCAGCGGCTTGTCGCTCGCCTGTTGCAGCGCTTCGAGCAGCTCGCGCACCAAACCCGTCGCCTTGTCGATCTTGTTGATGAACAGGAAATGCGGAATCGCCAGATCGCTGAGCCGCTTCAGATAGGGCTTCAGCATCTGCACCTTCGCCGGATCGGGCTCGCACACGACAACCGCCGCATCGACGCCAGGCAAGACGTTCAGCGTATCCTGCAGGAATTCGATGGAGCCGGGGCAATCGAGGAAGGTGAAACCGTCGTCCAGATATTTCGTGCTGGCGCAGTTGATCTCGACGCTCATCTGCCGGCCGCGGGCTTCGGCCGAGGCGTCGCCCACCGTGTTCTTCTGCGCGATGGCGCCCTTCCTCTGCACGGAGCCTGTGACGGCGAGGATGGATTCGAGCAGCGTGGTCTTGCCGCTGCCATAGGGTCCTACGAGGGCCACTGCACGCGGCCCACTCCCTTTCCTGGACATATTGCCTCCTGACCCCGGCAAATCGCGGGGTTCGAGGCGCGGCGGGCGCTTGTTTCCCAAGGCATTGGGCCGCGTCACGCGCCCCGCTGATGGGGGAATGCTCGCGCCGTTGAAGCCGCGGGGCAAGGGCTTGACGAACAAATATGGCGTTACGCAGCCGGGAACATATGCAGCGGTGGAACTGTTAATCCTGTGTGAGCGAGAACCCGCCGAATCCCCAGCCGCGCCCAACGAAACCACACCACCCCCACGCCGTGCGCACGAGCCTGATTGGCTTCGGCGCCTTGTTCTTTTTGGTGTTGCTGAATTGGGCGGCATTTCATTTTGGGCTCCTCACCGTGCCGCCCAACGCGATCCCCTGGGAGCCGCCGAAGCTCGATGCGAGGCCGGGCCTGTTCGCGCATCTGCAGATGCAGCATCTGCTCCACGACCGGCAGACCTGTCTCGCGGTGCTCAACCGCGCGAGCGGCCTGTCTTACATGCCGGTGGCGGACGAAACGGACGGCAGCGATTGCGGCTTCACCAATGTGGTGCGCGCCACGCACATGCCCATCGCGTTCAACATCACGCCCGTCGCGACCTGCGCATTGTCGGCCGCGCTCTATTGGTGGCAGCGCGACCTGCAATCCCTCGCGCAGGCGCAGCTGCACAGCCGGATCGTACGCATCGACCAGCTCGGCATCTATGCCTGCCGCAACGTGGACTCCGCCGCCTTCGGCCCCCGAAGCGAACACGCAACGGCCAATGCCATCGACGTCGAAGGTTTCGAGATGGCGGACGGCCGGCGCATCACCGTCGCGCAGGATTGGGGTAAGCCGACTGACGAAGGCCGTTTCCTCAAAGCCGCCCATGACTCCGCCTGTGGCGTGTTCGGCGAGGTGCTGGGCCCCGACTACAACAAGCTCCACGCCAATCATTTCCACCTTGATGAAGCGGCGTGGACGATCTGCCGGTAGGCGCGGCCGGATTCAGCCAGTGGATTCAGAATGTGCGTTACGGCAGGCATTTCATTCCGATAGGGTCGGTCCCGCCGCCATCCGAGAATCCCGATGCCCGAACACGTCACGCCGGAGATCAAGGCGCATCCGGTCCTGTACCTTGTCCTGTTCCTGCCGATGGGCCTCAGCAACGGCTATGTCGTCGTCACGCTGGGCTATCTGCTGGCCAATCAGGGACATGTCAGCGTGGCGGCGGTGGGCTGGCTCGGCGCGCTCAGCCTGATGCCGCAGACCTGGAAGTTCTTCTGGGCGCCGCTGGTCGACACCACGCTCACGATCAAAGGCTGGTTCCTGCTCTCGGCCATCGCCACCGGGCTCTTGATGGCCGCGACCGCCTTCATCGCGCCCGTATCCGCCAATCTCACGCTGATCGAAGTGATGGTCGTCGCCTTCAGCCTCGCCTCCAGCTTCAACGCCATGGCGGCGGACAGCATCATGGCGCACACGACGGGCCCCGACGAGAAAGGCCGCGCCGGCGGCTGGAGCCAGGCGGGCAATCTCGGCGGCAGCGGATTGGGCGGCGGCGCGGTCTTGTGGCTGAGCCAGCATCCCCATGCGGATCTGACGAGCGCCGCCGCGCTCATGCTGGCCTGTCTGCTGCCCTGCGTGGCGCTGCTGTTCGTGAAGGAGCCGCCCGCCGCGCATCGCGCGGTACAGCGCTATGTCGACAGCGTCTGGAACGTCTTGCTGGAAGTCTGGGACATCCTCAAGCGGCATAAGGGCGCGCTCGCCTCCTTCATCATGCTGTTGCCGATCGGCGTAGGCTCGGCGCAAAACCTATGGTCCGCGATCTCCGGCGACTGGCATGCCAGCGCGAACACGGTCGCACTCGCCACCGGCGTGCTCAGCGGCGTCGTCTCGATGGTAGGCTGCATCGTCGGCGGCGTGATCTGCGACAAGATGGATCGCAAGACGGCCTACTGCGTATTCGGCATCGTGCTGGCGCTCTGCGCCGTCGGCATGGCGCTCGCCCCGCGCACCGAGACGATGTATGTCGTCTTCACCACCGCCTACAATTTCATCACGGGATTCTGCTACGCCGCGTTCGGCGCCATCGTGCTGGAAAGCATAGGCGGGGGCGCGGCGGCGACGAAATACAACGTGCTCGCCGGAATCTCCAACCTGCCCATCGCCTATCAAACGGTGATCGACGGCTGGGGGCACGACAAATGGGGCGCCAATGGCCTGCTTTATGCCGACGCGCTGTGCGGCATCGCGGGCGTGGCGCTGTTCGCCGCCGTCGCGCTCGCCAGCCGCAGGCTCTATCCGCGCTGGGCGGCGGCGTGAGCTAAATTCCCCACTGCGTGCTTTTGATCAGGTTGTCGTAGAAGCCTTGCGTGTACGCGGTCTCCGGCGCGGCGCGGACCTGTTCGTCGAGGAACTCCGCGTCCTTGCCGACGAGGATGCGCCACTTCTCCGCCTTCACCCCGTCCAGGATGATCTTGGCGGCGGCGGACGCGCTGGTCGGGGCGTTGTCGCGGAAGGCGGCGGCCTGCATCTCGACCATCGCGGTGATCTGCGCGTCGGTCATCGCCGAGACGTCCATCCCCATCGCGCTCATCATCTTGCGCGCGCCCCCCGTATCGACTGTTTCGCTGCCGCTCAAAACCTTGCGTGAATTGGCGACGATGTCGGTGCCGATATGGCCCGGCATCACGACGGAGCATTTAATATGCGGCGCGTTGACGGCAAGATCGGTGATCAGCGCCTCGGTGAAGCCCTTCACCGCGAACTTCGCGGCGGAATAGGCGGTGTGCGGACGGCCCGGCCCGATGGAGGCCCAGAAGCCGTTGACGCTGCTGGTGTTGACGATGTGGCCCTCGCTCGCCTTCATCAGCAGCGGCAGGAAGGCGCGCACGCCGTGATAGACGCCGCCCCAGCAGACGTTGAACGTCTTCTCCCATTGCGCGCGGTCGCCGGTCACGATGCTGCCGCCGCCGCCGATGCCGGCATTGTTGATGAGAAGATGGATGTGATCGGTGTCCAGATCCGTCTTCACGGCCTCCGCCCAGGCATTCATCTGCGGCTCCAGCGAAACATCGGCCTTGAAGGTTGCGACGCGCGTGCCCTGCGGCGCTTCCTTGACGCAGAGCTCTTTCGTCCTGGCCATGTTCTCGGTCGAGACATCGCACATCGCGACATTGCAGCCCTCGGCTACGAGCTGGATCGCGAGCTCGCGCCCCATGCCCGTGCCGCCGCCGGTGATGACCGCGTATTTGCCGCTGAAGTCTTTCATGCCTGTTTTTCCTTGTTCGCCGCACCGAGCCGTTCGGGCAGCGTTGCCATGATCTGAAGCCGCTCGGGCTCACCCATCGAACCCCAGCGCGCAATCTCATCCAATGTCCGCCCGCAACCGGTGCAAAGCCGCGACCCGGCGTCGATCACGCAGACCTTGATGCAGGGCGAAGAAACCAATCAGCCCGCCTTGAACACGCAAAGCTTGTTGCCGTCCGGGTCGCGGAAATAGGCGCCGTAGAACGTGTCGCCGCGCAGGCCCGGCGCACCTTCGTCTTTGCTGCCGAGCGACATCGCCTTGGCATAGACCTTGTCGACCAGTTCCTGCGACGGCGCGGCGAGCGAGAACATCGTGCCGTTGCCCACGGTGGCGGGCTTGCCGTCATGCGGCGTGCAGATCGCGATCATCCCGCCGCCCCCGCCGCCATAACCCTGCATGCGTTCGCTCCCGAACGTCCGCTTGCCGCCGAGATCGGCGAGCAGCGCGTCGTAGAACGCCTTGGACTTCTCGAAATCGTTCGTTCCGATGGTGACGTAACCGATCATGGCTTCCTCCTGAGTTTTTTATCTGCCGCCCGGCATCTTGTTGAACGGGACGTCCTTGTCGACGCGGACGTCCTGCGGCAGGCCGAGGACGCGTTCGGCGATGATGTTGCGCAGGATCTCGTCCGTGCCGCCGGCGATGCGCAGGCCCGGCGCGCTCATCCAGCCCATCTGGAACATGCCGTGCATCGGCGCGTCCTCGCCCTTGAGTGCGCCCGCTTCGCCTTCCAGTTCCATCGCGAAGGCCGACAGGTCCTGCAGCTTCGACGCCACCACGATCTTGGCGATCGAGGCTTCCGGCCCAGGCTGCTTGCCCTGGCTGAGCGCCGTCATGGTGCGATAGGTCGTGTACTTCAAACCGGCCGAGCGCACATACCAGTCGGCGATCTTCTCGCGCACCGACGCATTCTTGATCGCCGGACCGTCTTCGAGTTCGAGCGTGCGGGCAAGGCCCATCAGCTCCTTCACATCGAGCCCGCCGCCCTGGCCGCCGCCGACGGCGAGGCGTTCGTGCATCAGCGTGGTGAGCGCGACCTGCCAGCCCTGACCCACTTCGCCGAGACGCTGGGAATCCTTGACGCGCAGGTCTGTAAAGAACACTTCGTTGAACCCCGAGCCGCCGCTCGCCTGTTTGATCGGGCGCACATCGACGGCCTTATCGTGCATGTCGATGTAGAACATGGTGAGGCCCTTGTGCTTGGGCACATTGGCGTCGGTGCGGGTGAGCAGGATGCCGTAGTCGGAGAATTGGGCGCCCGTGGTCCAGATCTTCTGGCCGTTGATCACCCATTCGTCGCCATCCTTCTCCGCGCGCGTGCGCAGGCCCGCGACGTCCGAGCCGCCCGCTGGTTCCGAGAACAGCTGACACCAGATCTCATCGCCCTGCACCGCCGGCCAGACGTAACGTTTCTTGGCCTCTTCATTGCCGTAGGCCATGAGCGTCGGGATGCACATGCCCAGGCCAATGGCGAACGGTGCGCCGTTGGCGACGTCGTATTTGCCTTCTTCCTGGCCGAAGATGATCGACTGCATCGGCGTGCCGCCCATGCCGCCCGAGCCCTTGGGCCAGGTGATGCGCGCGTAGCCGGCCTCGGCCTTCTTCTTTTGCCATGCCCTGGAGGCTTCCATCCCGCCGCCGGAGCCGTTCTCCATCTCTTCCAGATCGTCGGCGGAGGTCTTCTTGCCGCGCGGCTTGGCGTTGAGGGCGAGCCACTTGTTCGCTTCGGCGCGGAACGCGGCTTCTTCCTGATTGTCTTCGAAATCCATGGGAGTGTTCCTTACGCCGCGTTGCTGAGTTCGAGTTGGGTGACGAGCTTGTCCTTCCACGCGCGCTGCGGGCCGAGGCTGAGCCCCAACTCGCGCGAGCGCTTGTAGAACAAGTGGCAATCGACTTCCCAGGTGAAGCCGATGCCGCCATGGGTCTGCGTGTTCTCTTTCGACGCATAGTCGAAGGCCTGCGTGGCGGCGACGCGCGCGGCGGCGGCCGCCAGCGGCAACTCGCGCGCATTGGTCGAAAGCGCCCAGGCGCCGTAATAGGCGTTGGAACGGGCCAGCTCATTGAACACATACATATCGGCGAGCTTGTGCTTGATCGCCTGATAGGAGCCGATCAGCCGCCCGAAGGCGTAACGCTGCATCGCGTAGTCCTTCGCCGCGACGAGACAGACATCGGCGCCGCCGACCTGTTCGAACGAAGTCATGATCGCGGCGCGGTCGAGCACGGTGCTCGCGATGCTCCAGCCTTCGCCCGGCTTGCCCAGCGCTTCGGCGGTGGTATCGGTAAAATTGATCTCGGCGTGCTTGCGCGACGGATCGATGGAGTCCTGCGCACGGCGCGACACGGACTTCAAATCCACGATGGCGAGCGAGACGCCGCGTTCGCCCGGCTCGTCGCTCGAACGCGCGAGCACGATGGCGAAATCGGCGTCCATGCCGTCCACCACCGCGATCTTCTTGCCGGAAAGCTTGCCGCCCTTGAAGGTCGTGCGGATGGACTTGGGCGTCACCGCGCCCGGGCCCTCGGCGCGCGCGAAGGTGCCGATCAATTCGCCGCTGGCGATCCTGGGCAGGTACTTCTTCTTCTGCTCGTCCGTCCCCGCCGCCAGCACCGCCTCGGCGAAAAGATAGACGGTGGAGGAGAACGGCACCGGCGCCAGCGCGCGGCCAAGTTCCTCGGCGATGACGCAGAGCTCGAGATAGCCGAGGCCCAGCCCGCCGAATTCCTCGGGGATCGCGGCGCCCTGCCAGCCCATCTCGGCGACCTGCTTCCACAGATCCTTGTCGTAGCCCTGCGCGCCCTCGAAAACCTTGCGCACGGTCTTGGTCGTGCACTTTTCGGTGAGGAATTTGCGCGCCTGGTCGCGCAGCATTTTCTGGTCGTCGGAAAAGTCGAAATTCATCGTCCTGCCCTGATTTTTGTTATCCGTTAACCGCCACGATAGAGGGCGGCGGGGATGCCGCCAACACCCCATATTTTGACGTAGCGGAACCCCCGCTCTCCCGTCCCTTAACCGCTGCTTAAGCGCGGATGCCTAGGATGGGACGGCGATATCGGGATTGCCCCATGGCGAAGGCACAGTTTCATAAAAACCAGCGGGTCTATGTAAAGCCCGTCGGCACCTGGGCGCTGGTCGAGCGTGTGATCCCGCATTGGGCCAAGGGGCTCGATGAGCCGTTGCGCGTCTATTACGAACTGGGCCTGGGCCGCGAATTCGCCGCCGAGGAATTGCAGGCCGAGCAGCCGATCTCCAACAACGCCGACACCTCTGGCGAGCACTGGCGCATCATGCGCGCCCGCAACAAATGGCAGCCGTCGGAAGACTGCGCCCGCCATCCCTTCCCCGGCACCTATCCTATCGTCGTCACCGGCGATGCCGATTGGGGCGGCTGGCGGGTGCCCGGCGCGGAATACGACCTCGACCCGGTGAAGGTGGAGCAGCAGGCCCGCCTGATCGCCTACGCCCCCGCTTTCGCCAATTTCGCCAACGAGTTGGTCGAATGGGCCCGCAAATCCGGCGAGGACATGCCGTCCCAGCTGGTGGAACTCGCCCACAGCGCACAGGACCTGCTCACCCGCGTCAACAGCACGGAAGAGTAAGCGCCGGCGCCGCTATCGGGGCGCCAACATCGAGGCGATTGTCGGACGGACGGGGCGGGGCTATATCGGGCAGCCCCAGCACAGGACGCCCATGCGCACCGATGAACCGCGCGCCATAGAACTCAAGAACTATCGCGCCCCCGACTACCGCATTTCCGAAATCTCGCTCGATTTCGTCCTCGACGCCGAAGCCACCCGCGTCATCGCGACTTCCAAGGTCGCGCGTAGCGGAGAGCCCGGCGCGGCGCTGGTGCTGAACGGCGAGCAGATGAAGCTGGTCTCCGTCGCCATCGACGGCAAGACGCTGGCCGCCAGAGCCTACACGCTGGACGACGAGACGCTGACGCTCGCGAACCTGCCGGACACGTTCACGCTCGAGATCGTCACCCAGCTCGCGCCCGCGAAAAACACCTCGCTGGAAGGGCTCTACACCGCGCGCGGCATCTACTGCACGCAATGCGAGGCGGAAGGCTTCAGACGTATAACCTATTTCCTCGACCGGCCCGACGTGCTCGCCGTTTACACCACCCGCATCGAGGCGGACAAAGCCAAGCTGCCCGTGCTGCTCTCCAATGGCAACCGCATCGACAGCGGCGAGCTGTCCGGCGGGCGTCACTTCGCGGTGTGGCACGATCCATTCCCCAAGCCCTGCTATCTCTTCGCGCTGGTCGCGGGCGATCTGGGCGTATTGCGCGACGAATTCGTCACCATGACGGGGCGCAAGATCGCGCTCGCCATCTATGTCGAGCATGGCAACGAGCCGAAATCCGCCTATGCGATGGATTCGCTCAAGCGCGCGATGAAATGGGACGAAGAGGTCTACGGCCGCGAATACGACCTGGACATCTTCATGATCGTGGCGGTGTCCGCCTTCAATTTCGGCGCGATGGAGAACAAGGGCCTCAACATCTTCAACGACAAGCTTCTCCTCGCCAGCCCCGAGACCGCGACCGACGACGATTACGGCCGCATCGAAAGCGTCGTGGCGCACGAGTATTTCCACAACTGGACCGGCGACCGCATCACCTGCCGCGACTGGTTCCAATTGTCGCTCAAAGAAGGCCTCACCGTCTTCCGCGACCAGGGTTTCTCCGCCGACATGCGCAGCCGCGCCGTCAAGCGCATCGATGACGTGAAGATGCTGCGTGCGCGCCAGTTCATGGAGGACGGCGGCCCGCTCGCCCATCCGGTGCAGCCGCAGAGCTACATCACCATCGACAATTTCTACACCGCGACGGTCTACGAGAAGGGCTCGGAGATCATCGGCATGCTGAAGACGCTGGTCGGCGACGAAGGCTATCGCAAGACCACCGATCTTTATTTCGAACGCCATGACGGCCAGGCCGCGACGGTCGAGGATTGGGTGAAATGTTTCGAGGACGCCAATGGGCGCGACCTCACCCAGTTCCGCCTGTGGTATCGCCAGTCCGGCACGCCCACCGTCGAGGCGAGCGGCACCTACGATGCCGCGAAGAAGACCTATGCGCTGACGCTCAAGCAATCTCTCGGCCCCACGCCCGGCCAGCCCGACAAGAAGCCGATGCACATTCCGGTGCGCATCGGCCTTGTCGGCGCCAAAGGCCGCGCTTTGCCGCTGACACTCGAAGGCGAAAACGCCACCGGGCCGGACGAGCGCGTGCTGGAGCTGAACCAGCCTGAGCAGAGCTTCACTTTCGTCGATGTCGCCGAGCCACCGCTGCTGTCGCTGGGCCGCCATTTCTCCGCGCCGGTGAAGTTCAAGGTCCCGCTCGACCGCAAAGCACGCGCTGCGTTGATGGCAAGCGATCCCGACGCGTTCAACCGCTGGGAATCCGGCCAGGCCTTCGCCACCGACGTGCTGCTCGAAATGGCCGGCCACGCCCAATCCGGCGAAGCCCTCAAGACCGATCCGTCTTACATCGCCGCCATCGGCGAAGCTTTGGCGCGCGCCGAAGACGATCCAGCCTTCGCGGCGCTGATGCTGCTGCCGCCGTCGGAAAGCGAACTCGCCATGGCGATGACGCCCGCCGATCCCGACGCGATCCATGCCGCGCGCACCGCAATGATCCGCGCGGTGGCGACGGCACATCACAAGCAGTTCGACGCGCTCTACAACAAACTCGACCAGCACGGCGCGTTCGATCCCGGCGCCGAACCCGCCGGCAAGCGCGCACTACGCAACGCCGCCCTGCGTTACCTCACCGCCGCCGACGACGAAGCCGCCGCCACCATCGCGGAGGCGCACTACAAGAACGCGTCGAACATGACCGACATGATGGCGGGCCTCGCCTCGCTGAGCCGCATGCACTCCGCCAGGCGCGACGCCGCCTTCGCCCATTTCCACGACCGCTTCCGGAACGATCCGCTGGTGCTCGACAAATGGATGAGCCTGCAGGCGCTCTCCACCCTGCCGGACACGATCGGCCGCGTGCGCGAATTGATGAAGCATCCGCATTTCGAGATGAAGAACCCCAACCGCGTGCGCTCGCTGATCGGCGCCTTCGCAAGCAATCCCTTACGCTTCCACGCCAAGGACGGCGCGGGCTACGGGCTGGTGGGCGAGGTCGTGCGCGCGATGGACAAGATCAACCCGCAGGTCGCGGCCCGCCTCGCCGGCGCGTTCGAGAACTGGCGCCGCTACGATGCCGGGCGTCAGGAGCTGATGCGCGGCCAGCTCCAGGTCATCGCGGGCTCCTCCGGCCTGTCGCCCAATATTTTCGAGGTCGCCGGCAAGATGCTTGGGTGACAACGAATCGGCGATTCGTATGATCGTCGGGACGCGAATCAGTGGAGCGCGCCACAAATGGCGCAAGCAGCGGCAGGCCCGATCGGCATAGCGATGGACGCCGCGGCCGGTCGCGCTCGCGCCGCCTCCCGCAAAGTGCGCTTCGTCGTCATCGTCGCTTTCGTCCTGATCGCGGGCAGTTTCGCCGCCGCCGCTGGGCTGCAGATGCGGCTCGACCGGCTCCATGCCCTGTCGCAGGCAGCCCATTTCAGCCAGCGCCGCGCCGGCGAGATCGCCGCCGACCTCTCCGCGACGCTCGACCACTATGCCGCCCTGGGCGCCGCCTTCGCCAATGCCAGCGGCGCGGACGGCACGGCGGCGCTGTCCGAAGCGGGCGGCCCGGCGCTGCGCAACATCGCGCTGCTCGACGATCGCGGCCAAGTCGTCTCCGAGATGCGCAGCATGCCGCAGGGCCTGTTGCCGCTCAGCGCCTCCGCGCTCGCCCACGCCAACCGGGCGCGCGAGGTCGCTCCCTCGTCAGATGGCCACACCATCGCGCTTCTGTTCCCGCAAGGCGCACGCATCGTCGCCGTGCAGCTCGACGCCGCCGCGATCCTGCCCGCGGCCGGGATGGAAGACGCGCTGATCGCGAGCCCCTCCGGTGAAGTGCGCGCTGCCGGATCGCAATGGCAGACCATCCCCACCGCGAGTGCCCTGGCGCTGGGCGGCAACAACGGCGTGACGCGCCTGATCGTGCTGCCCTCGGGCAATCGGCTCACATCGCTCAAACCTGTCGCGGGCTGGCCGCTGGTCGCCGGCGCCTCCGTCGCGGTCGGAGATGCGCTCGGCGCATGGTACGGCGCGCTGCCGCTTTATCTGTTCCTGATCCTGGGGCCTTCGCTGGCGGGCGCAGGCCTCGCCGTCGTTTTCGTCAAGAGCTTCGAGCGCCGCGCGCGGGCGGCGCAGGCGGCACGTTCGTTACAACCGGCCGATCCGGGCGAAGCGCGCCTCCTGATCCGCCTCGCCGATGCCGAGCGCCGCGCCGCGGAAGCCCAACGCTCCAAGGCCGAATTCATCGCCCATATGAGCCACGAACTGCGCACGCCACTGAACGCGATCATCGGTTTCTCCGAGGTAATCGAACAGGGCGTGTTCGGCGCCGCGGGCCATCCCAAATATGTCGAGTACGCCCGCGATATCGGCGCCGCCGGCCGCAACCTGCACACCAAGGTCGGCGACATCCTCGATTTTGCCGATCTCGAAGCCGGCCGCCATCCCCTCACTCTCGGCCCTGTCGATGCCGCCGCCGTCGCGCGCCAGGCGGTGGAGGAGTTCGCCGGCAAGGCCTTCTCCCGCCGCATCAAGCTTACGATCGCCCTTCCCGAATGCGCGCCCGCCATCGCCGACGCGCTGGCCCTCAAACGCGTTCTCGCCAATCTGATCGCCAATGCCGTGCAGTTCACGCCGGAGGGCGGGGCGGTGCGGCTGCAACTGCGCACCGAGGGCGATGTCGTCGTGCTGGGCGTACGCGACAGCGGCTATGGCTTCGAGGCGTGGGAATCCGCCAATGCCGGCAAGGCCTTCGCCACGTTCAAACGCCCCGGCGCCGTCACCGGCGCAGGCCTCGGCCTCGCCATCGCGATGGCGCTGGCGCATCGCATGGGTTGCGCGCTCACCATCGGCGGCGGCTCGGGCGAAGGCGCAGCGGCCGAGCTGCGGCTGCCGCGCGCTTGAGGTAAACTTCAATCCCATGAGCGATTCCAAGCGCATCATCCGCACACTACTTCTGCTGAGCCCGCTGCTTCTGTCCGGCTGCGACACGCTCGATCATCTGGCGTCGCTCAAGCTGCCCTCCATCGACTTTCCGTGGGACAGCAAGCCGGCGCCAACCGCCGTTGCTTTGCGCCAGGACGCATCCGACACAGCGCCCGCGCCTGACGGCATGCAGCGGGACGACCTGCGCGCGCCCTTCGGCGATACGCCCAGCGCCGTCACCGCGGCGAACGCGCCCTAGAGATACCAGTCATACTCCGCCGGCGCGATGATGCGGCGCAGGCGTTGGGCTTCGATGCGCTTGGTCTCGCGATAGAGCGACAGCGTTTCCGCGCCGAGATAACCAGTCAACTCCGGCGCCTGTTCGAGCCGCGCCAGCGCCGCGTCGATGGTGACGGGCAATGCGAGATCGGGCTCGCGCGAAACATTCGTCGTCGCCGGCGCGCCAGGATCGAGTTTCGCGCTGAGGCCGTGATGCACGCCGGCGAGTACAGCCGCGAGCGCGTAGTAGGGATTGGCGTCCGCACCGGCGACGCGATGCTCGACGCGCCTCGCTTCGCCCGGACCGACCGGCACGCGCAGGCCCGCCGAGCGGTTGTTGACGCCCCAGCGGCGATTGACCGGCGCGAACATGTCGGGCAGGAAACGGCGATAGGAATTGAGGTTCGGCGCGAACAACGCCATCGAATCCGCCATCAGGGCCTGTAAGCCGCCGATCGCATGGCGCAGCACGCCGGAGCCCGCCTCGCTGCCGTCGTCAAACACATTGTTCTCGTGCGCGTCGAGCAAGCTGAGATGGATATGCAGCCCGCTGCCCGCACGATCCGGATAGGGCTTGGCCATGAAGCTGGCTTCGAACCCGTTGGCGCGCGCCGCGGCCTTCACGATCTGCTTGAGCAGCACAGCATGATCAGCGGCCATGCGCGCATCGGCCTGGTGGCGCAGGTTCGCCTCGAACTGCCCCGGCGCATATTCCTTGCTCGTCGCGCTCACCGGCACGCGCTGCGTCACCGCCGCGTCGTTGAGCGACGACAGGAATGCCGCGTAGCGATCCAGATCGTCGATGCCATAGACCGACGCGGTGTGCTCGCGCGCGCCCGAACGCGGATCGAGCGGCGGTTGCGGCGCGCCGGCGGCATCACGCTTGGGATCGATCAGGTAGAATTCCAGTTCGAGCGCGCAGACGGGACGCAGCTTCATCTCCGCGAACCGGTCCAGCACGCGCTCCAGCGCGGCACGCGGCTCGGCGGGATCGGGCACGCCCTGCCCGTCGCGCAGGCTCATCAATATCTGCGCCCGCTTCTCGCCCCAGACGCGCGACACCGTTCCGGGGATCGGCCAGGCCGTCCCGTCCGGATCGCCGTCGCCGACGCCGCGGCCGAACGGATTGGTCATCTCGCCATGCGCGTCCATCAGATAGAGCGAGTGGGGAATCTGCATGCCGCTATCGAACAGCTTCTCCGCCTCGCCGATGGGCAGGCGCTTGCCGCGCAGGACGCCGATCACGTCGGCCAAAACCGCATCGACATATTGCAGGTCCGGATTCGCCGCCTTCAGCGCCTCGAACTCCGCGCGCGCTTCGCCCGCAAACGCGGGACGCGAAAAACTCGGCGGTGGGCTGACCTTGTTCATGGCGGGTGCTCGAAGGATAGCGTCACAATCATAAAGACTGCGTTGCGCGCCGGGAACCCCCGCAAAGACAGGAGATTGCGTGGGACGCACGCCTTCATTGCCGTTCCGTTCCCGGCCCGCAGATTACGAGACGTTTTGCTCCGGCGCGCCGAGAAACGGCAGGCTCACCACCCGCGCCGCCGCCATGCGCAATTCCGGCGCGTCGCGTGACGGCGGCAAGCTCAGCGACAGCGCCGTATCGGGCTGCACCGAAGAAACCTCGACCTGCGCGAGCGCGATCGCATGGCGCAATGCCGGCGAATAGGCCGAAGTCAGCGTATGCCCAACCAGTTTGCCGTCGCGCAGCAGCGGCGTGAAGGGCGCGGGCGTGTCGCCGTGGAGCGCGAGGCCGAAGAGCCTACGCGTCTCGGTCAGGCGTGACCGCAACCACGCCTCGCGGCCGTTGAAGCCTTTGTGGCTTTCATCGACGAGTGTTTCCAGACCCAGCGCAGGCGGCGTCGGTGTCGCCGCGAACGGCTCGCGGGCCGGCGCATAATCGCGGCCTGGCCGCGCGATGCCGGCTTCGATGTCGAGCAAATCCATCGCGGCGAGGCCCACCGGCTGGATGCCGAACGCCGCGCCCGCACGCATCAGCCGGTCCCACACCACGATGGCGTCGTCGGCTTTGCACCACAACTCGTAGCCGCCATGCTCGCCCCAGCGCGACACGGTCACGTCGAGACCGCGCCAGAACAATTTTCGGAACGCGAGCGGCTCCATCTCCGCATCGAGACCGGCGGCCACAAGCGTCGCGCGCGCATAAGGCCCGACCAGCGCCAAGCCACCCTCCTCCGCGATCTCACGCGGCTCGATGCCGAAAGCGGACGCCGCCCTGGCGATCCAGTCGCGATCGGGTTCCGCGGAGACGAGTTGGAAACTTTCCCGCCCGAACCGCGCCACCGCGCAAGCGCCGCGTACGCCGCCCGCGTCGCCAAGCCATAGCGCCTTCATGCTGGCGCCGGGTTCGAGCTTGCCCGGATCGCGGGTCAGGAGCCGCGCCAGGAATTCGCCGGCGCGCGGACTTTCGATCGCCATGCGCCAGCGCCACGAAATATCCGCCATGCCAACCCGCGTGCGCGCGGCGAGCGCTTCATCGCCCGTGTCGTCATAGGCGAGCGAAAGCGTGAAGCCATTGCGCAGCACCCACGCATTGTCGCGATTGCACGCGGCAGCGCGGATGTGGAACGGCGTGGACTGCACGAAAGGTTTCTCGCCAGTCATCGCGCGGCTCCCCAAGCGAGAGACGCCGCGATACGGCCGGCTCGCCCCGAGATGGAGGGCACGGGTTCGGCGCCGCAGAGGAGCAGGCCGGAGATCGGTGTCATGATGCGTGTATTCCAGTTCGAGAGCATGAAGCCGAAACCATCCTCGTTGTGACCATATCGCTCCGCGATGTCCTTGGGCGAAAGAACCTCGACGGCCGAGACATTTTTCGACAGCCCCGGCGCATGCGCATCGAGTGCGCCCACCACTTTCGCCGCCAATTCCGTCTTCATCGCCGCATCCATCGCAAGCGGCACCGGCCGCACCAGCGCGCTGAGCACATGCTGGCCATGCGGCGCCAAGGCCGGCTCGATCCTGCTGGGGATGACGAACTCCAGAGCAAGCTCGCCCGGCAACTTCCCCGCGAGCGCCGCCGAAAACGCGGCCGCATAAACGTCCGGCCGGTCGGCAACGATGAAGCGCGCCATGTCCGGAACCGCCATGCCGCTGAACGGCGGCAGCGCCTTCAGCGTCATCACGACCTTGGCTTCGCCCGTCTTCGCGGCAGCAGGAAGCGCGGCCAAGGCGTCGAAACCGATGCCAGCGGAGAGCGCGAAATCACGCAGCGTCCGCCCCCGCGACAGGCTGGAGAGCACGCGCGTCGCCGCGATGGTCTCGCCCGAGGTGAGCACGACGCCCGCGACGCCATCGTCCTCGACCAGTACGCGCGCCACGCTGGCGCCGGTCTGGATTTCGACGCCGCGCGCCTTCGCACAGGCCGCGAGCGCCATCGCAACCGCGGCCGGCCCACCCTGCGGCCACGCGACCGCGCCCTGCAGGCCGGACATTTCCTGTGCCGCGCGCCACAGCAGCAGCAACGCCGAGCCCGGCTCGAAGGGCGAGAGACCGTCGGCTGTCGCGTCGTAGGCGAGCGCGGATTTCAGCGCTTCGGATTCGAACCAGGAGTCGAGCCACGCCGCCGCGCTCACCCGCGTGAGTTTGTCCAACGCATTTTGCGCGTCCTGCGCGAGCGAGCGTGCAGGCGACGCCTCCCACCACAGCGGCCTGAGCGCGCGGGCAAGCGTGAACAGTTCCAGCCGGAACCGCGGCCACGCTTCGGCATCGGCCTTGGAGTGGACGGCGATATTACGCACCGTGTCATGTATGTCGCGGGTGACAATGACGTTGCGCCCCCCATGGCCGAGACCGACGAGCGGCAGGTCGCGCGCGGCGAATTTGAGTCCGAATTTGGCGAGTTTCAACTCCTTCACCAGAAGCGGATCGAGCGCGTAAAGCGTATGGGCAACGGGAACGGTGAAGCCTTCACCCAACGGCGCCATCTCCGCCAGGCCACCAAGCCTGTTGCGCGCCTCCAAGACCAGCACGCGCTTGCCCGCCTTCGCGAGATAGCACGCCGCGGCAAGCCCGCTGACGCCCGCGCCGATCACCACCGCGTAGAAGCTGCGCGCGCTCATTTGAGCCGCCCGCTTTTGAGATCGGCGATCATCGCCTCGGCCGCGATGGCGCTCGCCACGCAGGTGCCCAGCGGACCGCCGGCGGAAGACGGACCGGCAAGATAGAGCCCCGCGATCGGCATGCGCGGCGTGGGCACACAGAAGCCGGGGCGCGCGGCGAACATCTGGTCACAGGCGATCTCGCCGCCCATCAAGTCGCCGTCGGTGGCGCCGAGCGCCTCTTCGATATCCGGCGGCACGATCAGTTCCGCCGCCAGCACCGTCTCGCGCGTGCCGGGCAGCACCGCCTCGATGGCGGAGAGCGCGGCGTCGCGCAGACGGTCGCGCTTGTCATGGGTCCACGCGCCGTCGAACAGGCGCGCGGGGACGGAGCCCAATGTCGCCGTCATCACGGCCTGCCCCGGCGGCGCGAGCGCGGGCGCTTCGGCGGAGACCACGCGTAAGGTCAGCGGCGGATGGTCCGGTATCGTACCGGCGCGCCAAGCGGCACACGCCTCGGCCATCCGCATGGGATCGGGCGCGATGTGAAGCGGCGACCGCAACGCTTCGGCGTCGAGCGCGGGCGGCTTGTCCAGCGCGAGCAGCAGCCGCGCGGTGGCGCCGGCCATTCGGAACGCGCCCACGCGCCGGGCGACCGGCTTGGCGAGCGCGTCCCACGGGAAGAGCGACAGCAACGTGCGCTTCAGGTCGAGCGTCGAGAGAACCATGCGGGCTTCGATCTCCTCGCCATGGGCCAGCGCGACCGCGCAGACGCGATCCTTCGCGCGCTTGATGTCCGTGACCTCGACACCGCAGACGATCTCGACGCCCGCCTCGCGTGCCACGCTCGCCAGCGCCTCGGCGAGGCCGGGCACGATGAGGCTTCCGCCCACGGGCGCGAGGAGGTGGAGCGCGCTGCCGCGCTGGAACGGATCGGCGGCGCGGCCCTGGAGCGCCATCGCCATCAGATGGGCGCCCTCGTCCGCGCCGGCGACCGCGCGCGCGACCAAATCGGTCAGCGCACCGGCGAATCTCTCTTCATCGGGCCAAGGCGCAGGCTTGGCGAGCTTAGCGAACAGCGCTTTGCGCTGGGGCGTTTCGGCGTCGCGCGCCGCGCGCTCGCGCAAATTCTCCACCGCCTGCGCCGCATCGCGCAGAAGGCGTTGCGCGGCGGAGGCGCGGTGCGGATAAAAGCGGTGGCTGCGATCGGGCCACAGCGCGACGGACGCGACAGGCGGTGCGAGAAACAGCCCTTTGCGCGCCAAGCCGAGCGCCTGGAAAATCTCCGCGGGCATCGGCGGCAGCGCATCGCAGAACGGCGCGGCGTGGAAGCCGGGATGGAATTGGCGAAGCGCGCAGCGCCCACCGGGCTGCTCGCTCTTCTCGACGACGACAACCTTGAGACCGGCGCGCGCGAGCATCAGCGCGGCGGCCAAGCCGTCCGCGCCCGCGCCGATCACGCACGCGTCGTAGCGCAAGCCTCAACCCTTTCGCCGACCCATTCCCGCATCATGACGGGATGCGGTTAACGGTGCGAGGATAGTAGAGCAAGACGAAGGGCGAAAACGGCCTTTGTCCGGCCATTTCCGCCCTTGGTTAATTCACGGCCGTTTCAGACGACGCCGCGCTTGTGCTCACCGATCACGATGCGGCCCGGATTGAAGGCCGATTTGAACACCGAGAGCGCCTTGCGGGGCTCGGCGTCGCCGCACATGAACACATCGAACGCCGCATAGCCCTTCTCGGGCCAGGTGTGCACGCTGATGTGGCTCTCGGCCAGCACGGCAACGCCTGAGATGCCGCCGCCATCCGAGAAGGTGTGCAGATGGATATGCAGGAGCGTCGCGCCTGCTTCCCTCACCGCGTCGATCAGCGCCGTTTCGATCCGGTCCCGATCGCCGAGGCCTTCGGCCTCCCACAGATCGATGATCAGATGGCTGCCCGCAAAGGTCAGCCCATTGCGCGTGATGAAGTGGTCCTTGAACTCGTCGTTCGCCTGTTGGGGAACGATCGAGGCTACCGGCTTTGTGGAGGTCCGGGCGCGTGGCGCCCTCGCTTCTTTGTTCGCCGTCACTAGTTGCAGTCGAGCCATTTCGGGCACCTACCCTTCTCTAAGGTTGACACCTGCGCCTTGGCCTTACGGACTTCCGGACGCCGATAAGAAGAAAGCGGCCGGAGGAAGGGATACTTCCGCCGCGCCGCCCTGCTCCCGTTGCCGGGATCAACGCGGAATATAGGGATGTTGGTCCCCCACGCAAGAAATTTTGTCACCCAACCGTCAATTTTTTATAAGCGCCGTGTCCGAGGGGCCTCTCGCGCTGTCACATTCGCTCCTCGCGCGTTATGCGCGCGGCGCTTGCCAGCGCCGGATGCGGGCCCTAAAACGCCGCGCCTTTCACTTTCTTTATCCGCCAGGACGGGAGCACGAGATGGCCGCGAGCACGATCAAAGAGCGCCTCCACAAGGGCTACGCGCAGGTCATGGAGCTGAAAGGCGCGCCGCTGGCGGAAGAGAAAAGCCAATATCAGCGCATCAAAATCTTCGACACCGTCGCCAATGGCCGGGTGATGACGCTCGACGACATCGTCCAGATCACCACGCGCGACGAGAGCGCCTATGCCGAAATGCTGACACATTTGCCGCTGCTGGAGCACGGCAAGGCGGCCCGCGTGATGATCGTGGGCGGCGGCGACCTCTCCATCGCCGACGAGGCGCTGAAGCACAAAGGCGTCAAAGAGGTCGTTCTTGTGGATATCGACGGCCGCGTGGTGGAACTCTGCCGCGAGCACTTCGCGGAGATGAACGCGAAGGCCTTCAAGGACAAGCGCCTCAGAATCGAGATCGCCGACGCCTTCGAATATCTCGGCCGCAAGGAGAGCAAAGGCCGCTTCGACCTCATCATCGCCGACCGCCCCGATCCCGTCGGCCCCGGCAAGGCTCTGTTCGGCGAGACCTTCTACGACCGTGTCCTGGGCGCCCTGAAGACCGGCGGCTTTGCCACCTTCCAGACCGGCGTGCCCTTCTACCAGCCCTCGGAGATCGCCGAGGCGCTGGAGGAGCTGGCGCAGTTCTTCCCGCAATCCGGTCTCTATCTGACGGTCGTGCCCAGCTATATCGGCGGCTTCATGGCGCTGAGCTGGGCCGGCAAGGGCAAGAGCGCCAGGCTCGGCACACCAGCCGGCATCAAGCGCGCGGCGGCGGCATATAAGAAAGCAAAGCTCAAGACCGACTATTACAATCCCGCCATCCACGCCGCTGCGTTCGCGCTGCCCGAATGGATCAAGCGCCTTGTCCCTTAAGCCCGCGACCGAGAAGCTTCTGCTGCAGATCGTCGTGGGTGTGGCGGGCCTCGTGCCGTTCGGTGCGGGCCTCAGCGGCGTGCTCCGCGGCGCGCACTTCCTGGATGTCGCCGCCAGCGTCTCGAACGACAGCCACATCCGCTATCTTTCGGGCCTGTTGCTCGGCATCGGCCTCGCCTTCTGGATCTCGATCCCGCATATCGAACGGCACGCGGCGCGCTTCCGCCTCCTCGGCGCCATCGTCGTGCTCGGCGGCTGCGCCCGCCTTCTCGCCTTTCTCGATGCCGGCGCGCCAGGTCCGACAATGTATTTCGCCATCGCCATGGAGCTCATCGTGACGCCCGCGATCTGCCTGTGGCAGCAACGTGTCGCGCGCATCGCCGCCTGAGATCACCGCGCCATCGTTTGGACGAAGATCGCCCGCACCCGCGCCTGCGCGTCGGCGAGTGACGCTTCGAGCGCCGCGAAATCCTTCGCGCCCGCTGCCCGAACGAGCAGCGACTTGAGGCCGGGCGATGCGCTCTCCGGCACCAGCGTCCCCTCGACCGCGATGCGCAGGATCTGCGTCAGCGCGTTCTCGATCCGCGCGGTGGACAGCAAAGTCTGCGCATCCGCCGGCGAAAGCGCGCCGGCCTTGGCAAGCTTCTCCA
>DATATK010000157.1:0-14589 GCA_036268825.1 Rhizomicrobium sp.
GACCCAGCGCCAGAAGCCGCCGCTCAGCGCGAAACGGTCGGCGATCAGGTTCAAGGCTTCCAGCGCGCCGATGATGAGCGCGATCAGGATCGAGAACAGCGTGATGGTGAGGTTGTAAGCGAGCTTGCGCATCGGCTTCACCAGCGCCCAGCCATAAGCGCCGACCATCATCAATCCGTCCGTCGTGTCGATCAGCGACATCCCGGCGGTGAACAGCGCGGGGAACACCATGATGGTCCATAGCGGCACCGCGTGCGATGCCTGGCTGGCGGAGATGCCGAGCAGCCCCACCTCGCTCGCCGTGTCGAAGCCGAGGCCGAACAGGAAGCCCAGCGGATACATCTGCTCGGGCCGCGAGATCACGGCCATCATCGGCTTGAGGATGCGGGTCAGCAGCCCGCCGGGCAGGCTCGCCGTTTCGTCCGCGCCGGCTTTCGCACGGCGGAGCGTCCGCCAGACCGAAACCAGCGTGACGATGTTGGCGAGCGCGATGATGAACAGGAAACTCGCCGAAACGCCGGTGCCGACGAGGCTGCCGATGTCGCGCAGGCCGGCGAACCGCGCGCGCAGGCCGACCGACGTCACCGCGATCACGGCGCAGGCGAGCGCCACCACGGTCGAGTGCCCGAGCGAGAAGAAGAGGCCGACTCCGGCAGGCTTCCGGCCCTGCTGCATCAGCTTGCGGGTGACGTTGTCGATCGCCGCGATGTGGTCGGCATCGACCGCATGGCGCAGGCCGAGCACGTAAGCGAGCACCGCTGTGCCGATCAGAACCGGATTGCCGCCGAACAGCGCCACCGCCCACAGCCACGCGGCGGCGTTGCCGGCGAGCAGCAGGGCGTAGATGCCGACGACGCGGCGCCGGAAAGGCTCGGTCAGGATGCGGTTCACGCAAAGGCTCCAGCGGCAGCATCCCTGTGAGCGGCGGCAATCCAGCCGAACCAGCGCTCCAGCCCTTCGCCGGTCTGCGCAGACAATTGCAGCACCTCGATCTTCGGGTTGACCTCCCGCGCATGCGCGATGGCGCGGTCGACGTCGAAACGCACATGCGGCAGCAGGTCGATCTTGTTGAGCAACATCAAATCGGCGGCGCGGAACATGTGCGGATATTTGGCCGGCTTGTCGTCGCCCTCGGTGACGCTGAGGATCGCGACGCGTTTGGCCTCGCCCAGGTCGAACAGGGCCGGGCAGACCAGATTGCCGACGTTCTCGATGAACAGCACCGATCCCGCCTTGGGCTTGAGTTCGGCGAGGCCGCGCGCCAGCATCTCGGCATCGAGGTGGCAGCCCTGCCCCGTGTTGATCTGCACGGCCGGCGCACCGGCGGCCTTGATCCGCCTTCCGTCAGCATCCGTCGCCTGGTCGCCTTCGAGCACGAACAGGCTGTGGCGATCCTTGAGGCCGGCGATGGTGCGCTCCAGCAAGGTTGTCTTGCCGGCGCCCGGTGCGCTCATCAGGTTGAGCGCGAGAATCTCGCGGCCCTTGAACCAGCCACGGTTCGCCGCCGCCGCCGCGTCGTTCTTGGCCAGGATGCGGGTGTTGAGATCGATCACCGAGACGGGCTCGTGGTGGTGATGCGCATGGTCGTCGTGATGATGATGGTCGTGGCCATGCGTGTGGTCGTGGTCGTGGGAGTGTCGCGTGCCGTCGGCATGGACGTGTTCGTGGCCATGTGCCGCTGTCAAATCCGTTCGCGCGCCGGTTTCCATGTTGGTGACGCTCATTTCGCTGCTGCCGCAACCGCAGGTTCCGCACATCAGGCTGCCTCCTCGACTTCCATGTTCTTGAGATTGAGCGCGTCGCCGGCGACGGCCACGATATCCAGCACCGCGCCTTGCACCGCGGTTCCTTCCGCCACCAGGCCGAAACTGAAGCTCAGCGCCTCGCCGGAGACGCAGCTGCGCTCGCCGATTTCGACCGTCACCCGGCGCACTTTGCGTCCGGCGGCGGTCTCCTCCACCTTCTCGACGATGCTCTGGGCGACGGCGAGCTCGTGCATCTCAGCAAATCCTCGGCAGTTGCTCGCCGACCAGCATGTCGACGATGCGCGTGCCGCCGAACACGGTCTTCATCGTGACGCGACCCGGTTCGCCGTCGCGCACGATGCCGATATCGGCGGCGTCGCGGCCCAAAGAGTGGGCTTTCAAAGCGGCGAGCGCGGCGGCTGTCTCTTCGGGCGGCACGGCGAGCACGATCTTGCCCTCGTTGGCGAGATAGAGCGGGTCGAGGCCCAGGATTTCGCACATCCCGCGCACTTCGTTGCGCAAGGGCGTGCGGGTCTCGTCGATCTCGATGGCGACGCCGGAGGCCTGCGCCAGCTCGTTGAGCACGGTGGCGATGCCGCCGCGCGTCGCGTCGCGGATGAACCGCGTGGCGGGCGCGGCCGCGAGAAGATCGGCGATCAGCCCATGCAGCGCCGCGCAATCGCTTTCGAGCGCCGTCTCCAGCGCCAGATCGCCGCGCGCCGCCAGGATCGCCGCGCCATGATCGCCGAGCACGCCGTTCACCAGGATATGGTCGCCGGGCCGCGCGCGATCCGCGCCAAGCATGCATCCTTTTGGGATGACGCCAATGCCGGTCGTGGTGATGAACAGCCCATCGCAGGCGCCGCGCGACACGACCTTGGTGTCGCCGGTGACGATGCACACACCGGCCGCGCGCGCCGTCTGCGCCATCGAGCGCGCGATCTTGCGCAGCCTGTCGATGGCGAAACCTTCCTCGATGATGACGGCGCAGGACAGATAAAGCGGCAGCGCGCCGCCGACCGCCAGATCGTTGACCGTGCCGCAGACGGCGAGCTTGCCGATGTCGCCGCCGGGAAATTCGAGCGGCGTCACGACATAGGAATCGGTGGTGAAGGCGAGACGGTCGCCCTTGGCCGCCAGCGCGGCGATGTCCATCCGCGCCTGGTCCTCCATCGGCGCCAGCAGCGGGTTGTCGAAGACGCGGGCGAAGACGTCGTCGATCAGATCCTTCATCGCCTTGCCGCCGCCGCCATGGGCGAGCGTCACGGTCGGCACCGAAACGGTGGCGAATCGGCGGGGGCCGAATTGTCCGGGATCCGCGATCTGGTTCATGCCGGCACCTTCTGCTTCGGCGCGCCGCCATATTGGAAATAGGCCGCGCAAGCGCCTTCGGACGAAACCATCAGCGCGCCCAGCGGTTTCTCCGGCGTGCATTGCGTGCCGAAGACTTTGCACTGCCACGGCTTGATGGCGCCCTTCAGCACCTCGCCGCATTGGCAGGATTTGGGATCGGCGATGCGCACGTTCGGGATGGTGAATTTCCGCTCGGCGTCGAAGCGCGCATAGGCCTCGCGGAAGCGCACGCCGGAATGATCGATGGAGCCCAGCCCGCGCCATTCGAAGAACTCGCGCAGCTCATAGACTTTCGACACCGCGTCCAGCGCGGGGGTGTTGCCGTCATCGGGCACAATGCGGGCATATTGATTCTCGATCTCGCAGCGGCCTTCCGCGATCTGGCGCAGCACCATGGCGATGGACTGCAGCACATCCAGCGGCTCGAAACCGGCGACGACCAGCGGGCGCCGGTAATACTCCGCGATGAAACGATAGGGTTCGATGCCCGTCACCATGGTGACATGCCCCGGCCCCAGAAAGCCGTCGATATTCAACCCTGGACTGTCGAGGATCGCCTTGATGGTCGGCACGATGGTGATGTGGTTGCAGAAGACGGAGAAATTGGAGACGCCCGCGCGCTCGGCGGCCAGCACGGTCAGCGCGGTGGACGGCATCGTCGTCTCGAAGCCCAGGCCGAAGAACACGACCTCGCGATCCGGATTTTTCCGCGCCAGCGCCAGCGCGTCCATCGGCGAATAGACCATGCGGATGTCGGCGCCGTCGGCCTTGGCCTGGAGCAGCGATTTGCGCGAGCCGGGCACGCGCATCGCGTCGCCGAATGTGGTGAAGATCACGCCGGGCCGCTCGGCGATGGAGATGCAATCGTCGATCCGCCCCATCGGCAGCACGCAAACGGGGCAGCCGGGCCCGTGAATCAATTCGATTTCCTTCGGCAGCATGCCTTCGATCCCATAGCGGAAGATCGAGTGCGTATGGCCGCCGCAGACCTCCATGATCGCGATCGGACGCTTGGGGGCGATCTGCGCGACGAGGCGCTCGATCGCGCCGATCAGCGATTTCGCCTTCGCGGGGTCGCGGAATTCGTCGACATATTTCATGGCTGGCCCCTGCTGTCGGCGAGCAGGGTGTGCACGAGGTCCCACAGGATGTGATAGCCCGCGACATGGCATTCCTGCACGCGGTGGACCGATTGCGTGTCCACGACCAGCAGATGATCGACGAGGCCGGAGGATTTCATCTTGCCGCCGTCGCCGCCCGCGAAACCGAACGTGACGAGGCCGCGCTTCTTTGCCACCGCGAAGCCTTCCAGCAGGTTGGCGGAATTGCCGCTGGTGGAGAAGCCGATCAGGCCGTCGCCGTCGCGCGCCTGCGCTTCGACCTGGCGGGCAAAAATCTGGTCGAAGCCGATGTCGTTGCCTACGGCGGTCAGCATCGCCAGATCGGCGCCCAATTGCACGGCGGGAAGGGCCGGGCGTCCGGCTGTGATCGGATGCAGGAATTCCACGGTAACGTGCGCCGCGTCGCAACTCGATCCGCCATTGCCCATCGCGAAGAGCCGCCCACCGTCTTTCCACATCTTCGCCAGCGCATGCGCGGCGGCGACCAGCGGCTCCGCTTGCGAAGCGAAGAACGCTTCGCTCGCGGCGCGCGATTCCGCCGCCTTGACGGACACCGAATGGATCAGCGCGGCGTCGAGCTTCTCCGAGTCCTGCGGCTTGCCGTGCAGAAAGGGATAAAGGCTCGCGAGCGAGGCTTGGGTCATTCGGCAGCCTCTTCGGCGAACAGGCGCATCTCGTCCTGTATCTGCGCCAGCTCTTCGAGCAATCGCAGAGTCTCCTGCGCCTCCTTTTCGTCGATCCGGCTCATCGCGAAGCCGACATGCACCAGCACCCAGTCGCCGATGCAGGCCTCTGGCGGATGATCGGGGCCGACGACGCAGGCGATGTTGATCTGGCGCCGCACGCCCAGCACGTCGACCGTGGCGACGAGGTTCTCGGCATCGTCGATGCTGACGATCTGTCCCGGGATGCCTAGGCACATGATGTTTTCCCTTCGAGCAGCCGCGCCGCGGCGATGGCCGCCTGTCCCAGCGCCAGACCGCCGTCATTGGCGGGCACGCGCGCATGCGTGATTACCCGCAAACCCGCCTCTTCGAGGCCACGCAGGGTCCGTTCGAACAGCAGCTTGTTCTGGAAGCAGCCGCCGGAGAGCGCGACGGTCGCCGCACCGCTCGTGACGGCCGCGCCCACCAGCGCCGCCGCCAGGCCTTCATGGAAACGCGCGGCGATGCGTGCGGCGTCGGTTCCGCGCGACAGATCGGCCCGCAAGGCACGCCACATCGGCGCGGGATCGAGCACGCGGCCGTCGAACGTGAAGTCATAGCCGAAATCGGGCTTGGCGGTTTGCGCCAAGGCTTCGAGGCGGCTGGCGGCATCGCCTTCATAGGCCTGCGCGCCGTCGCACAGGCCGAGCGCGGCGGCGACCGCGTCGAACAACCGCCCGCAAGACGATGCCAAGGGCGCGTTGGCGCCGCTGCGGATCATGGCGGCGATGGTGGCCAGCGGCTTGCCGATCAAGGGACCGAACGGCTCCGCCTCGGCGCCGAGATGGGCCGCGAGATTGCGCCACGGCTCGCGGATCGCCTGCGCGCCGCCGGGCATCGCAATCGGCTTGAACCACGCCAGCCGTTCGAAGCCGCGATAATCGGCGAGCAGGAACTCGCCGCCCCAGATCGTGCCGTCCTCGCCATAGCCGAGGCCGTCCAATGCGATGCCGAGAACCTTGCCGCCATCGAGCGGCCAATCGTTCTCGGCGAGGCAAGAGGCGATATGGGCGTGATGATGCTGCACCTCCACGACGGGCAATCCCGTCGCGCGGCCGAGCTTGGACGACAGATAGTCGGGATGCTTGTCCACCGCGACGGCGACGGGGCGATGCGCGAACAGGTCTTGGTACAGCGCGAGGTTCTTGCGGAAGTCGGCGAAGGCGGGCGCCTGTTCAAGGTCGCCCTGGTGCTGCGACAGGGTCGCGTCGCCGTCCTTGACGAGGCAGAACGCCGCTTTCAACTCGCCGCCCAATGCCAGGATCTGCGGCGCAACCTCAAAGCCGCGCGGCAGCCGGATCGGCGCCGGCGCGTAGCCGCGCGCGCGGCGGATCACGCGTTGCGCACCTGCCATCACCCGCACCACGGAATCGTCCACCCGGTTCGCGATGGCGCGGTCGTGCGACAGGATATGTGCCAGACCACCCAGCTTTTCGTGTGCCTCCGCGTCGTTGGTAATCTGTGGCTCACCGGCAAGATTGCCACTGGTCATCACCAGCGGAACATCGCATTGCGCCAGCAGCAGCGCATGCAGCGGCGTGGTCGGCAGCATGATGCCCAAGCTGCGCAATCCGGGCGCTATGGCATCGGGCAATTCCGCGTCCGGATTCCGTTCAAGCAGCACGATAGGCGCGGCGGCGCTGTCCAGCAATCGCGCTTCGTCGTCTCCGAGGCGGCAATAGCGCCGCACCATCGCAAGATCGCGCATCATCAGCGCGAAGGGTTTGCCGTCGCGTTGCTTGGCGCGGCGCAGGCGCAGGATCGCGTCCTCGTTTGTGGCGTCGCACGCAAGCTGGTAGCCGCCAAGGCCTTTCAACGCGACGAGGCCGCCGTCCTTTAAAAGCTGCGCGATTTCGGTAAGCGGCGTGTTGAGCTTCGGGCCGCAGACGGGGCAGGCGATGGGTTCGGCGTGGAAGCGGCGATCGGCTGGGTCTTCATATTCGGCGCGGCAATCGGCGCAGAGCGGAAACGCCGCCATGGTCGTGTTGGCGCGGTCATAGGGGGTGGCGCGGACAATGGTGAGACGCGGGCCGCAATGGGTGCAGTTGGTGAAGGCGTAGCCATGACGCCGGTTGGCGGGATCGGCGATCTCGGCCGCGCAATCGGGGCAGAGGCGCGCGTCGGGCGTCACCTGCGTCTTGGCCGGGCCACAGCCCGACTCCACGATGAAGAAACCGGGGCGCAGCTCGGCCTGCGCTTCATGTGTCTCCATGGATTGGATATCGGCCAGAGGCGGCGGCTCGCGGCGTAGCGCTTCGATCAGCGTGCCGGCGGCGTCGCGTCCGCCGGCGACGCGCACCAGCACGCCTTCGCCGTCGTTCAGCACCTCGCCGGTCAGCGCCAGCGCATGGGCATGACGCCAAACAGTCGGCCGGAAGCCGACGCCCTGGACGCGCCCGCGCACGCGGATTTCATACGCCCCGTTCATCCGCTTACATCGAGCTGATCTTGAGATAACGGAAGAAGCTTCCCAGATTCAGCACGAAGAAGATCAGCGCCACGCCGACAAAGGCTATGACGAACGAGGCCGGTATCCACCACCATTCCACCATGTCACTCTCTCCTTCGTTATGCCGCTTGCGCTTCGTTCGCGCGAAGCTCGGCAAGCAGGCTCTGAATCATTTCGATGGCCGGTTCGACGGCCGCCGCCACCGGTGCCGTGAGGCCCATGCGGCCTTCGTCGCCGCCGCAATCCGCCGGTTCGCAGGCGACGAGCAGCACGCGGCGGCAATTGCCGCCCAGCGCCTGAACAAGCTGCATAACCTTGGCGGGATCGAGATCGTGCGCGGAGACGATCGGCGCATCGAGCGGCGTGGTCGCCGGGCGGTCGCATTCGATGAGCGATACGGTGCCCGGCCGCTCGCCGCGCGCCGCGGCGTCTACCAGGACCACCGCGTCATGGCCGTCCATCAGCGCGTAAGTGAGATCGACGCCGCGGATCCCGAAATCCACCACCTTCACATCGGGCGGAAGCGGGCCGCTGAGCAGGCGCTGCGCTACCTCCACGCCGAACGCATCGTCGCCCTGGAAGATGTTGCCGATGCCGGCGACGAGAATGCTCATGCCACGGGCTCCATCTCCTCGGGGGCGAAGAAGAAGCGGTGGCCGGGAAAGCGTCCGTCGCCGAATTCGCGGCCCGGATCGTCCTCGACCACGACAGCGACGTGGATGCGGTCTTCGAAGTCGCGCTCGATGGCTTCGACGACGGCGACCTTGCCGGCGAGCACGATGTCCATCACGTCGCCGCCCTTGTGCGGCTTCAGCCGCACGCGGTCGCCCACGGTGAGGCCGCCATGGCCGATGCTGACGAGCGCCGGTTTTCCCGCGCGCGGATCGGCGGCGACGTTGCGCCAAGCGCCATGCAGCTTGCCCAGCTCCGCGGGACCCAGGGATTCCAGCCGCGCCAGCAACGCCTGCGCGCGCGCGTCGCCCGAGGCCATCTCGCGCTTCTCCGCATCCGTCATGGTCAGGATGCGCAGGATCAGGATTTCGTCGATCTCGGTCCCGTCGAACAGATCGGAGCCGCTTTCCGGCGCGATCTTCGGGTAGTCGTAAAGGATGATGGGCGCGGCCAGTACCGTATCGGTCGTGCCGTCCTCGCCGGCGAGCACCGGCCAGCAGCCGTCGTTGCCGCAGGCACGGCTGGCGGCAACAAGTTCCTCCGGCGGGTCGGTCATCGAGACGAAGGCGCCGCCATCGACCTGAAGAATGAGATGGGTGGAGGCGAGCGCGAATGGCGCGGCGAGATCGCGCTTGGCGCACAGGCGTTCGTCAATCGGCGTTGTGTTCTCGATCCTTGCCGTCAGCTTGAAGGCATTCGGCGCGACTTCCTCGGCGGAAACCGACAGGCGCGCGGTAATCGCCTTCGTCTCCCGCAGGATCAGCCCGGCGATGAGGCCGCCGTCGCCGGAGATGGGTTCGGCCGCGATATCGGCCGGGAACGTGAAGTCGAATGTTTCGGGCTTGGCTGTCAGGCGCCCCAGGGCCGCACAGGCGACCGTTTCTTCCCGCGCGATGGCTTCGTCCCACGGCATATAGGATTTGCCGCCAATTTCGAGCGTGTCGACGATTTCGTGCCCGGGCAATGACGAAACATCGATCGTGCGCGCGGGCGTCTGGAGTTGCGCGATGTTGCGCGCGGCGATCTGCAGGAAGCGAAGCTGGATGCTGACCCTCGTGTCCGCGTCACCGCGCACCAGGCATTCGCATTGCAGGAAGCTGCGGTCGCCGCCGCCACGCGCGGCATAGTCGCTGGGAAAGAGTCCGCCGAAGGTCCAGCGCTGCTGATTCTTCAGCGACGACTTGCGATAGGGATAGAGGATGTATCCTTCGTAGAGGATGGCATCGGCAACCGCTTTTACTTCGGGCGTGATCATTGGACCGCCTCCGGCGCGCCGAGCAGGCGGTTGAGCGTCGCGTCGAAGCTGGAGGCGCCAAGCTCGCGCTTGCGGCGGTAGAGCCGCTCGAAAGTCTCGCGGTCGAGGCGCAGCCACGCGGCGTTCGGATAATATTGATCCATCAGCCCGTGCCAGAGCTTCGCGGACAGGCGGTGGGTCACGGCATGCGACCAGGATATCTGGCTGATCTGCAGCCGGTCACCGGCATCGCGATAGAAAAGCGATCCGCTGAACAGCATGGAGACGGGCACGTCGCCGCTTTCGAGACCGTGGAAATATTTCGTGGCGGCGACATCGAAATCGAAGCTGCAGGGCACCAGCACGTCCACGATGGTGGACGGATCGAAGCGCGGCACGTTCACGGCGAGATTGGTCCACAGGAAGGTCTTCAGCGTTTCGCCCCAGCGCGCCCGTTCGCCGAACAGGTCGGTCAGCTTCTCATGCTCGCCGCCGGCATAGGCGCGTCGCATCGGCTCGATGCGCAGTTGGCATTGCAGCGCGATGTTCTCGATGGGCTGCGAGGCGCCGATGGCGACGCGGAAGCGCAACGTGGGCGTCATGGCGTAATGTTCGATCTCGACGCCTTCGATGGCGAATGTCAGGTCAGGCATGGCCGCCCGCCCCGATGCTGTCGAAATATCGCGCGATCTCGTCCCACACTTTCGGGCCGCCGGAGAGGCCGTGCCATTGGCTGCGCATCGTGCCCGCGAGCGTGAAACAATGATCGATGGACAGGCGATAGGCTTCGCGCCGTCCGTGGACGCGATTGACGACCAGCGCTTCCACTTCGGGCTGAAGTTCATGCAGAACGGAATTGTGCGCGGCGAGCGACTCCCAGGCGGACGGATCGGGCTCGGACTGCACGATGCCCGCCGGGCCGGGGTAGAGCGCGGTAAGGCCGCCACTTTTGCGGACGAGGAAGGCGAGATCGATGGGGATTTGAAAGCCGTCCCAATCAGCATCGGACAGTTCGAACGTGGTCAGCCGTTCCTTGCGCGGCGCGATCGGCAGAAAGCCTTCCTCGGCGCGGCCATAGCGCTCCGCACAGGATTTGCAGGCGCAGCGCATCTTGCCGGCGGCGGTCTCCAGGAGATGCGCGTGCTTGGCGGGCAGGCTGGCGCGGCACAGTTCGCAGCGCTCGGCGGGCGGATAGACAAACCGGCGCAGCGAGAAGATCGCCCGCATCGCCGTTCCGGAAGACCCGCCCGCTTGCATGGCGTTCACCCCGCCGCCATGGCGAAATCCCGCTCCGGCGTCGCTTCCACGCCCGGCTCCACGAGGCGGTCTATGGCGACATCGTCGAGATCGGGCGCGGCATCGATGATCGCGCGGCCGGCTTCGCGGCACAGCGAATCCCAATCGCCCTTGCTGGACTGCATCGCGACGCGCGCGACGCCGTCGCCGACGGACAGCAGGCGGATCGTAACGCCGAGCCGATCCTGTAAACGGTCGACCGCGGCGCGGACGCGGTCTTCCGCGCTTTCAGGATGAAGGCCGTAAAGCAACAGCACGGCCTTCACCTGCTCGTCCTCGCCCAGCGCGTCCAGGAGTTCGCGGCCATGATCGTCCACGGCAAGCGTCGCGGAAATCTTCGCCAGCGCGAGCCCGTGCAGATCGAGCACCGCTTCGAACAGCTTCTGCGCCGCGCTGCGCGCCACGGGATCCTTGATCTTGTCGAGCCCCTGGGTGAGGTCGTCGATGCGCCGCAGAAGATCTTCGACATGGCTGCGGTTGGTCATCCGTGATCCTTGTGCGCGCCGGCGCCGAACATCGGCTGATGCAGCGTCTTCAACGTCTTGCCGCCGCCGACATACATATGCACGCCGCAGGGCAGGCACGGATCGAAGCTGCGCACCGTGCGCATGATGTCGATCCCCTTGAAGTTCTCCGGCCCGTTCTCCTCGAAGATCGGGCAGCCTTGCACCGCATCTTCATAGGGCCCGGGCGTGCCGTATTTGTCGCGCGGATTGGCGTTCCACGGCGTCGGCGGATAGGGATGGTAATTGGCGATCTTGCCGTCGCGGATGACGAGATGATGCGAGAGCACGCCGCGCACCGCTTCGTGGAAGCCGCAGCCGATGGCTTCTTCCGGAACCTTGAAGTCGGTCCAGGTCTTCGTCTGGCCGCCTTGCACGGCAGCGAAGGCCTTCTCGAGGAAGAACATCGCCATCGCGGCGCAATAGGCCTGGAAATAGGTCCGGGCACGGTCGCGCTCGATGGTGTTCGACCACTGCGGCACTTTCCATTCGAGGTCCATCGCGGGCTTGAGCGCCGTCTTGGGCAGATGGATTTGCACGGAGTTGCCGGTGGCCTTGACGAAGCCGGTATCGACGAGCCCGGCAAGCGCGGTGGACCACAGACGCGCGATGGCGCCGCCGCCGGTGTCGAGCGCGAGATGATCGCCGGTGCGCTTGTCGAGCCAGCGCGGGCTCATCACCCAGGAGTAATTGCCGTCGAAATTGCGCTTCTGCGGCCGCGGGATGGTGGTCTGGTTCCAGGGGTGATCCTGATGCACGGGATTGCCCAGCGGGTCCTTCTTCACGAAGGTCTCGCGGTTCTCCCAGCCGTCGTAATAGGAGCTTCCGAGCAGGATGCGAATCTGCAGGTTGATGTCGACAAGATCGGTCGTCACCAGCTTGCCGTCGACAATCACACCGGGTGTGACGAACATCTTGCGGCCCCAGTCCGTCATGTTCTTGTAATTGTAATCGCAGTGGTCGGGGTCCTGATACGAGCCCCAGCAACCGAGCAGGATGCGGCGCTGGCCGACCTTTTCGTAGCCGGGCAGGGCTTCGTAGAAGAAGTTGAAGAGATCATCGTGCAGCGGCACGCACTTCTTCATGAACTCGATGTAGCGCATCAGCCGCACCATGTATTCCTGGAACAGCTGCACCGACGGCACGGTGCCGACGCCGCCGGGATAGAGCGTGGAAGGATGCACATGGCGGCCCTCCATCAGGCAGAACATCTCGCGCGTGAAGCGGCTGACATGCAGCGTCTCGCGATAGAAATCCCCGGTGAAGGGATTAAGCGCCGTCATGATCTCGGCGATGGTCTTGTAGCCGTGATGCTCGGCGTTCGGCGCGGCCGTCGTCTTGGCTTTTTCCCACAGGCCGGGATTGGTCTCGCGCACCATCTGCTCGCAGAAATCCACGCCGACCAGATTGTCTTGGAAGATGTTGTGGTCGAACATGTATTCGGCGGCCTCGCCGAGATTGACGATCCATTCCGCGATGGCCGGCGGGCGGATGCCATAGGCCATGTTCTGCGCATAGACCGAGCAGGTGGCGTGGTTGTCGCCGCAAATGCCGCAGATGCGGCTGGTGATGAAATGCGAATCGCGCGGGTCCTTGCCCTGCATGAAGATGCTGTAGCCGCGGAAGATCGACGAGGTGGAGTGGCACTCGGCCACTTCGCGATTCTTGAAGTCGATCTTGGTGTAGATGCCGAGACTGCCGACGATTCGGGTGATGGGATCCCAGTTCATCTCCACGAGATCGGGATTGGACGTCTTGATGGCGGGGCTCGCCACCGTGTCCGTAATGGCCATGTCTAGTTCCTCGCTGGAGCGTTGTCGGGACGCGATGTCTTGGCGTCGTAGCCGGTGGTGTTCTTGTTCTTGTTGTGTCGCCATTTGGGCTCTTCGTTCACCGTGTGGTTGGTGATCTTGCGAAGATTGCGGATCAGCACGCCATAGGGCGCGATGAGCTGCGACGAAACCGCGGCGCCTGGGGGCTCATCCATGAACGGCATGAATTTGTCCGGGAAGCCCGGCATGGTGCAGCCGATGCAGATGCCGCCGACATTGGGGCAGCCGCCCATGCCGTTCATCCAGCCGCGCTTGGGCACGTTGCAGTTCACCACCGGGCCCCAGCAGCCGATCTTCACCAGGCAGCGCCGGTCGCCATATTCCTCGGCGAAATCGTGGGTCTCGTAATAGGCGGCGCGGTCGCAGCCTTCATGCACCGTCTGCCCGAACAGCCAGTTGGGCCGGCCGAGCTCGTCGATGGGGATGATCGGCGCGACGCCCGCCATCATGCGCAGCAAATAGAGCAGCGTCTCCATGAAATTGTCCGGCTGCACCGGGCAGCCGGGCACGTTGATGATGGGAAAGCCGGCTTTCGATTTCCAATCGTGACCCAGGAAATCCATCAGCCCCATGCAGCCGGTGGGGTTGCCCTGCATGGCGTGGATGCCGCCGAACGTCGCGCAGGTGCCCGCGGCGACGAAGGCCAGCGCGTTTGGCGCAAGCCGCTTGATCCAGTCGGTCGTCTTGATCGGCTTGGAGGTATCGCCGTCCTCGTAGCCGAACGCGGCCCAATAGCCTTCGCCGCTGAGATTCTCGTTCGGGATCGAGCCTTCGACGACGACGACGTAGTTGTCGAGTTCGCCGCGCGTCGCCTTGAAGAACGGGACCAGGAACTCGGCGCCGTTTTCCTTGGACAGGCAGGGATTGTGGAGATGGACCTTTGGAAGGCCGGGAATGGCGCCCAGCACGACGTCTTCGATGCTGGGATTCGTCGCGGCGGTGATCGAGACGCTGTCTCCGTCGCAGCCGAGGCCCTGGGTGATCCACAGGATGTGGACCTCCTTGACCTTGGGCTCCGGTATCAAACCTTTGCGGACAATTGGATTGGCATCGGGGCGTTCGGACATGGCGACGACCTCCTTGGCGAGATGGTCGGTCGGTCCCCAAAGTTAGAAAGGCCGGTTGGAGAATGGGCCGCCCAGAAACCGTCGGCGGGCGCCAGCGGCAACACCAAATATTAATGCCCGTTTTTCAGAACTGTTCCACGAGGTCGCGAATTTAATCGTGGCACGATCAAGATGTGATCGGGCCGCGACCGACACGGTACGATTGCGTACCGTATTATGCCGCTTTCGCCATCTCATCCGCCATGTGCCGGTGATGCTCCAGCACCGGAAGCGCCAGCTTGCACAGCTCTCTCAACGCGCTATTGTCGCCATGATCGCGGTAATGCTTCACCAGCGTGATGGCGACGCCATGCACTTCCTGCTGCTGCGCGACATAGCGGTGGTCGAAATTTTTGTTGCTGGCCCCCTTCAGATCGTCGATCAAAATCTGGAACAAGGCGTCGAGCTTGGCCGGCAATGTCGTCGGCTCGTTGAGAGAGCCCAGCATGGATTTGAGCTCCTCGGTCGTTTTCTGATGATCTTTTATCATTTGCCGCGCAAAGGCCTTCACGTCCGGCCTCGCCGAGCGGTCGAGCGCGATCCGCGACGACTCGATCTCATAAAGATCGCTCAT
>DATATK010000158.1:0-9830 GCA_036268825.1 Rhizomicrobium sp.
TGAGGTTCACCGTGTACAAACGCGCGTTACTGTTGACGGCCGCCACGATGGCCCTTTTGTCGGGCCCGGCATTCTCCGCCGATACCGACTACTCGGACATCACGACCAAGGTGACGACGAACCTCAAGACCAGCACTGCCAAATCCGGCGCGCCATCCGACATCCTGATCGAGACCGACGGCTCGGTGGTGGTCAATTCCGTCACCCCGATCATCGAGGTCGATTCCAGCAACATCGTCACCAACAAGGGCAATATCAGCAACACCGGAACGACCGGCGCGGTCGGCGTGCAGCTCGACACCGGCAATTCCGGCGCGCTCGATTCGATCGGCCTGATCAATCTGTCCGGCAGCGGCTCGAACAAGATCGGCATCTCGATCGCAAACCCGACCGGCAGCACGAATACCGCCTTCACCGGTGTCCCGCTGCCCAACGCGGCCACGCCCGTCACCACCAACACGATCATCGACCTCGAAGCCAGCTCGGAACTCAACGTGACCGGCGACAGCTCGACCGGCATCCTGCTCGGCACCGGTCTCACGGCCAATGGCGACATACTGATCGGCGGTGGCATCAACATGGCGCCAACCAGTGCGAGCTCGAGCAGCGGCGGCGGCGTGGTCGGCGTCAATCTCGAAGGCTCGATGACGGGCAACTTCACCGTGCAGAGCACTGGTTCGATCGCCGCGGCCGGCCAGGGCGCGGTTGGCTACCAGCAGATCGGCGAACTCGACGGGGGCTTCACCAATTCGGGGTCCATCCAGGCGCTCGGCACCACCACGCCGTCGACGAGCGGCAGCACCGTCAACCCGGAAGCCGCCGGCGCGATCATCATCGAGAACAGCATCACTGGCGGGTTCTACAATGCCGGTCCCTCGACGGGCGGCACCGCAACCGCGCGCGCCAATATCGCATTGTCGGGCACGGGGGCCGCGATCGACATATTCTCGGGCGTGAACAACACCGCGCCGCTCACCATCGGACCCACGGCCTTGACCGACGCGAACGCCGCCGGTTTCGGCTTCGTCAACCGTGGCGACATCGGCGCGACCACCCTGAACGCCAATCTCAACGTCAATGCGATTGAATTCGAGGGCACGCCGAACGAGGGCTTGACGGTGGAGGGCGGCTTCTTCAACGGCGGCTCGATCACAGCCACGTCCACGACGAGCACTTCGCAGGTCGCGGGCGGTTCGACCGTCGTCGAAGGCATCGTGTTCGGCAACTACACAACCACCAAGAAGCTGGTGAACTCCGACGAGACGTCCGCGAACGGCGACGGCGGCGGCACGATCAGCGCCACGGTGTCCGGCACCACGGTCGGGTCGGCCGTCGCCATCGACATCCAGGCGGACGGCAGCAACCCGGCTTCGAACGCATCGCTTGCCGAGATCGACAATAGCGGAACCATCAGCGCCCAGGCGACCAGCACCGATCTCACCATCGCGAACCTGGAAGCCGTCGCGATCCGCGACGGCACCTTCGGCGGCACGCTGACCACCATCGTCAATTCCGGCCAGATCACCGCCGGCACCAGCACGCTGAACAATGGCTTGCAGATCGAAGCCGCGATCGACCTTGCGGACAGCCAGCAGAACCTGATGCTCACCAATTCCGGCGCGATCCAAGGCGCGATCGCGCTGGGCAACGGCAACGACACGATCACCGACGCCGGAACCGGCGGCAACACCTCGGTTGCGACCATCGGCGGCAATATCAGCTTCGGCGGCGGCCAGGACACGCTGACGATCGGCACGCCGAACGGCCTGGATATCGGTACGGTCACCGGCTCGATCCAGGAAGCCAACGGCGGCGCCGTCGCCGTCACCATCAATCCCGGCAGCTCGCTGTATCTCGGCAATGCCGGCGTCGGGCAGGAGGCGGGCAATCCGGCGCTCACCACCTTCACCACCGACCTCGGCACCACCAACCCGCTCAGCGCGAACCTGCCGGTCAGCCACCTGTCGGTCACCAATGGCGGCCTTCTCAACGAGACGCTTTCGCAGGCGTTCAACGTCAACGCGTCGGATTTCGCCGGCCCGATCGTCGAGGCGAACGATACCGGCATGATCAATATCGCCAACGGCGCGCAGATGGGCGTGACCTTCGGCAGCTTCGTCAGCTCGACCGATCTGACGACGGCGAATTCCCAATTCGTGCTGCTCGACGCCCGCGCCGGCAATCTCACCATCGGCAACGTGTCCGATATCGCCACCCAGATCGCGGGCACGCCCACGGCGAGCAAAATCCCCTATCTGTTCACCGGCAGTGTCTGCACCTTCAACGTCGCGGGCTCGACGGACATGTGCACGGGAGCGGAGCCGGTCAGCACGACGGATTCGGAGCTGGTGCTCAACCTGACGCCCAAGTCCGCCACGGATCTCGGCCTCACCGGCTTTGCCGCCAAGATGTTCCCGATCGCCAACGTCGCGGTCGCGAACGATCCGGCCCTCGGCGCCGCGCTCATCAACGGCGTCACCAACGCGGCGCAGGCGCAGGCCGCCTACGCGGCCTTCGCGCCCGACGTGACCGGATCGCAGCGCGCACTCGCCGTCTCGCTGACCGACCAGCAGACCGGCCCCGTTGGCGCGCGCCAGCGCGCGCTGCGCATGTATGCGAACCAGGACGGCGACGCCACGATGTGGGGCCAGGAATTCACCGAGCGCCTCAATGTCGGCAACCAGGTCGCCGCGGGCGGCTTCAGCGATTCCGGCTTCGGCTTCGCGCTGGGCATGGATGGCGGCGCGCCGGCCTCTGGCCGCTACGGCGCGGCCTTCACCTTCTATTCGGGCGACACCAGCGAGAAGGAGCCGCGCCTGAGCAAGACCACGTCGGAATGGTACATGGTGACCGGCTACACCGACTGGCGCGGCAAGGGTTTCTTCTTCGACAGCCAGTTGTCGGTCGGTTACGGCAACATCGACGGCAAGCGCCAGTTCGATTTCGGCGACATCGATCGCGTGGCGAACGGCAAGCGCTCCGCGGAGCTCGCCTCCGGCGGCGCCACCGCGGGCGTGGCGCTCACGGCGGGCGGCACCGTGATCATGCCGCAGATCAGCGTCGACGGCATGACGATGCGCCAGGAGGGCTATACCGAAAGCAACAACGGCGAGACGACCGGCGTGGCCGACGACGGCTTCGACCTGCAGGTGCGCCAGGAATACGACAATTCGCTGCGCAGCTTCGCCGGCCTCGACGTCCGCCAGGACATGAACTTCGGCGACTTCTTCCTGCAGCCGGAAGTCCGCGCGGGCTATCGCTACGACTTCCTGAACGCGGCGGAGAAGCTGCACGCACAGTTCGCGTGCTCGACGATCACCGTCGCCAGCGGCGGCTGCGGCGCGACCGCGTTCGATATCACCGGTCCCGATCCCGCCAAGGGCAACGGCGTCCTCGGCGCCAGCATCGCCACCACGACGGGCGCCTGGTCCATCGGACTCAACTACGACTACATCCGCGGCCTCGGCAACGGCGGCGGCAAGGACAGCGTCACCCAGGACGGCACACTCACGCTGATCGGACGGATTTAAGAACCAAATCGCACCTCCCCCTTGTGGGGAGGTCGAAAACGCGAAGCGTTTTCGGGTGGGGGGCCGGACCTCCGTATGGAGCGGCCCCCACCCGAAACCTTCACGCTTCGCGCGAAGGTTTGTCGACCTCCCCACAAGGGGGAGGTGCAGTGCGTTACGACCCCGCCACCTCCAAAAACCTCCCCACGTCCGCTTCCGGCGTCGCGAAGGCGCAGACCAGGCGCGCCATCACGCGGCCGTCCTGCGACGGCAGCCAGTCGTAGAACTTCGCGCCCCTCGCGCGCAGCCGCGCCGCCATCGCGTCGGGCAGCCATGCGAACACCGCGTTGGCCTCCACCGGATGGGCGATCTCGACACCGGCGATCTTCGACAATCCCGCTGCCAGCCGCGCCGCCAGCGCGTTGGCGTGCGCGGCGGTCTGGAGCCAGCGCCCGTCTTCCAGATAGGCGTCCCATTGCGCGGAGACGAAGCGCATCTTGGAGATCAGGTGCCCGCTCTTCTTGCGGCGATAATCGAAATCGCGCGCGTCGTCGGGATGGAAGAACACCGCGGCTTCCGCCATCAGCGCGCCGTTCTTGGTGGCGCCGAAAGAGAGCGCGTCCACGCCGGCCTTCCATGTCAACTCCGCGGGCGCGCAGCCTCGCGCGGCCACGGCGTTGGCGAAGCGCGCGCCGTCCATGTGCAGCTTCATGCCGTGGGCGTGCGCGCAGGCCGCGAGGCCCGCGATCTCGCCGGGCGTGTAGAGCGTGCCGAGCTCGGTCGCCTGCGTGATGCTGACGACGCTGGGTTTGGGGCTATGCACGCCGCTGCTGAAACCGCGCAGGGCCTGCTCGATCGCCTCGGGCGTCAGCTTGGCGTCCGCGCCTTCAAGGTGGACCAGTTTGGCGCCGCCAGTGAAAAATTCAGGCGCGGCGCATTCGTCCACCGCGATATGGCTCTTCTCGTGGCACAAGACCGCGCCAAAGGGCGGGCAGAGCGTGGCCAGGATCAGCGCGTTCGCCGCCGTGCCGGTGACGACCGGGAAACACGCCACCTCGCGCTCGAACAAAGCGGACATCCTGGCCGCCACCTTCGCGGTCATCGCGTCGTCGCCATAGGACGCGGCGGTCCCGTCCGACGCCCTGGCCAATGCGGCCAATATCTCGGGGGACGCTCCGTAAGCATTGTCGCTGATGAAGTTCATGGGCCGGACCGTAACGGACGGGCCCCGCTTTGGGCTAGCCATAAGCGCCGTTTGATGCTGCAATCGAAGGAGCGGTATGGGAGACGACATGGCCGATCTGGATGCGTTCCGCGCCGAAACGCGCGCCTGGCTGGAAGCCAACTGCCCGCCTTCGATGCGGGGCATGGGCGGCGGCGCGTTCGAGGACGATGCGGTATGGGGCGGCCGCAAGGCGACTTACAAAAACCCTGATGCCAAGCTCTGGCTGGACCGCATGGGCGCCAAGGGGTGGACCGCGCCCGGCTGGCCCAAAGAGTATGGCGGCGGCGGGCTCTCCAAGGACGAGACCAAGGTGCTGACGCAAGAGCTGGGCCGCATCAAGGCGCGGCCGGCGCTGCTTTCCTTCGGCATCTGGATGCTGGGGCCGGTGCTGCTGGAATATGCGAGCGACGAGCAGAAGAAAGAATTTCTGCCCCGCATCGTGCGCGGCGAAATCCACTGGTGCCAGGGCTATTCCGAGCCGGGCGCGGGATCGGACCTCGCCTCGCTCAAAACCAAGTGCGAGGACAAAGGCGATCACTTCCTGATCAACGGCCAGAAAGTGTGGACCAGCTATGCCGACCAGGCGGACTGGATCTTCTGCCTGGTGCGCACCGACGCGACGAAGAAGCACGAAGGCATCTCGTTCGTGCTGTTCGACATGGCGACGCCGGGCGTCGAAGCGCGGCCGATCAAGCTGATCTCCGGCCAGTCGCCGTTCTGCGAAACGTTTTTCACCGATGTGAAGGTCCCCAAGAAGCAGATGGTCGGCAAGCTCAATGGCGGCTGGGAGATCGCCAAACGGCTTCTCCAGTATGAGCGCCAGAACATCTCCTCCGGCGGCTTCGGCGGTGGCGGCGGGATCGAGCTGGAAGACATCGCCAAGCACTATGCCGGCGAGGAAGACGGCGAGATCGCGGACCGCGACCTGCGCGGGCGCATCGCGGCGCACCGGATGGACGCGCGGGCCTTCGCGCTCACCGTGCGGCGCGTCGAGGAAGAATCCCGATCGATGAAAGGTCCGAGCCCGGCGACGTCGATCATCAAATATGCTGCCGCCAAGCTCAACCAGGATCGCTGCGAGCTGATGGTGGAAGCCATGGGCACGCAAGGTTTGGGCTGGGACGGCGAGGGTTTCACGCCGGCGGAGATCGCCGCGGTGCGTGGCATGCTGCGCTCGAAGGGCAACTCCATCGAGGGCGGCACCAGCGAAGTGAACCTGAACGTGGTGTCGAAGAGAGTATTGGGATTGTTGGACCATCAATAAAGCGAACGCCGCCCACGAGAGCGGCGAAGCTGGAGGAAACATGTCTGCTGCCGAGAAGCTCGATACCGAGCTGGACGCCTTCCGCGCCAAAGCGCGCGCGTGGCTGGAAGAGAATTTCCCGCCGTCGCTGAAGAATGTCGACGTCGCGATGAGCGCGATGGCGGGCGGCAAGCCCAGCGGCGACGGCAAGCTGTGGACCGAGCGCATGGGCGCCAAAGGCTGGGGCACGCCGACATGGCCCTCCCAATATGGCGGCGGCGGATTGTCGGCGGCCGAGGCGCGCGTGCTGACGCAGGAGATGGCCCGCATCGGCGCGAAGAATCCCATCGGCGGCATGGGCGTGATGATGTTCGGCCCCACGCTGATCGAATATGGCAGCGAGGAACAGAAGAAGCGCCACGCGCCCGGCATCGTCACCGGCACGGTGCGCTGGTGCCAGGGCTATTCCGAACCGAACGCGGGATCGGACCTGGCGGCGCTGCGCACGCAGGCCGTCGATATGGGCGACCACTATCTCGTCAACGGCCAGAAAGTGTGGACCAGCGGCGCGCAATTCGCCGATTGGTGCTTCTGCCTGGTGCGCACCGACAATACGAAGAAGCACGAAGGCATCTCGTTCCTGCTGATCGACATGAAGTCGCCCGGCATCGAGGTGCGGCCGATCAAATTGATCAGCGGCTTTTCGCCGTTCTGCGAGACCTTCTTCACCGATGTGAAAGTGCCGAAGGAGAATCTGATGGGCCCGCTGAATGGCGGCTGGACCATCGGCAAGCGGCTGCTGCAGTTCGAGCGCGCCGGTCTGGGCGGCGGTGGCGGCAGCGCGGGCCGCGGCGGCGACGCGCGGGGCCTCGACCAGATCGCGAAGGATTATGCTGGCGTGGACGACAGAGGCCGTATCGCCGACGCTGATTTGCGCGTCCGCGTGGCGCAGCACCAGATGGACGCGAAGGCCTTCGCGCTCACCATCGCGCGCGCCCAGGCCGAAGCCAGATCGAACATGAGCCCCAGCGCCACGACCTCGATCATGAAGAACGCGGGCTCGCGGCTCCAGCAGGAGCGCGCCGAGTTGCTGCTGGAGATCATGGGCCATCAGGGTCTCGGCTGGGAAGGCGAAGGCTTCGCCCGCGAGGAGATCGAAGGCACCCGCGCCTGGCTCGGCGGCAAGGCCGTCACGATCTATGGCGGCACCTACGAAATCCAGAACAACATCATCGCCAAGAGAATCCTTGGCTTGCTCGATCATCAATAGACACCGGTGGGAATGAACATGGCTGTGTTATCCGAAGAACAATCCATGCTGCGCGACGCGGCGAAGTCGTGGGTGAGCGAGAAGTCGCCGGTGACCGCGTTCCGCAAGATGCGCGACAGCGGCAACGAAGACGGTTTCGACCGCGCGGCGTGGAAGGACATGGCCGAGATGGGCTGGGCAGGCATCCTGATCCCCGAGGAGTTCGGCGGCGTCGGCATGGGCTACCTGACGATGGGCCTGGTGCTCGAAGAGACCGGCCGCACGCTGGTTGCCTCGCCGCTGCTCTCCACGGCGCTCACGGCAACGACGGCATTGCTGCTCGCAGGGAACGACGCGCAGAAACAGGAATGGCTGCCGAAGATCGCCGAAGGCAAAGTCGTCGCGACGCTCGCGGTGGACGAAGGCGCCCATCACGCGCCGGAGAAGATCGCGCTCGCCGCGAAGAAATCCGGCAGCGGCTACACGCTCTCCGGCAAGAAGAGCTTCGTGCTCGACGGCGGCGCGGCGGATTTGTTCATCGTCGCGGCGCGCACCTCCGGCAAATCGGGCGACAAGGCCGGCATCACTCTGTTTCTCGTACCGGGCAACGCGAAGGGGCTCACGCGCCATAAGTTGAAAAGCGTCGACAGCCGCGGCGTCGCCAACCTCGCGTTCGACAATGTCGAAGGCACGGTGCTGGGCAGCGTCGATAACGGCTTCGACATCCTCGACGCCACGCTCGACCGCGCCCGCGCGGGTCTCGCCGCGGAGATGCTGGGCGCGGCGACGCAAAGCTTCGAGACGACGCTCGATTACCTCAAGACCCGCGTGCAATTCGGCCAGGTCATCGGCACGTTCCAGGCGCTGCAGCACCGCGCCGCCAAGATGTTTACCGATCTGGAACTGACACGCTCCTGCGTCGAGGCCGCGCTGAGCGCCATCGACAAGAACGCCAACGACGTCGCGGCGCTCGCGTCACTGGCGAAGGCCAAGGCGTCCGATCTGGATCATCTGGTGTCGAACGAGATGGTGCAGATGCACGGCGGCATCGGCATGACCGACGCGCATGACTCTGGCCTCTATCTGAAACGCGCCCGCGCCGCGGAAGCGACGTTCGGTGGGTCGGCGTTCCACCGGGACCGGTATGCAAGGCTGATGGGGTACTGATTACTCGGCCGCCAGCTCCGGCGCGCCCGACAGCTTCCGTGTGGCCAGGGCTTCGAGTTCGCTGACCACCTCGTCGCCCAGCCGCGTGGCTTCGTCCTTGGCGCGGGCGGAGCGGGTGAGAGCGTCGATGTGGAGCATCACCACCATGCGGTCCGGCGCCTGGTCGCGGCGTGCGGCTGTGTCGAGATAGAGGCAGAGCTTGTTGGCGATGCGGCCGGCGGCGACGAAGCCGACCATTTCGGCGAGGCCGCGGATCTCGTGGGCCTGCGCGAACACCGCGTCATAATCGCCGAACTGGGCCGCGCGTTCGAGCGTGCTCACATAGTCCAGCACCGCGTCGCGCAACTGGCTGGTGCGCGCCAAAAGGGCGCGGTCGGCGCGTTTCATGGCGTTCTCGCTTCTCAGCAGCGTCAGGACATGAGGCACGTCGATCGCGCGCATCATCGCAGGGTACGACTTGGCGTCGATGAACTCGGCCTTGCGCTTGCGGGTAAACATCTCTGTGCCTATTGGATATCGATATCGTCTTTGAAATCGTCGTGCCGGCGCCAGGGGCCGGCGAAGTCTTCCATGCGGTGGCGGCGCCGGTCGGGGCCGAAATAGCTCTCGCAGCGCACGAAGGCGCGCGGGCGGTCCACGATCTCGGCGATGCGCGTCATCAGGCTCTGCACGGTGATGGGCTTGGCGAGGAATTCGGTGACGCCGGCATCGCGCGCGGCCATCACGCGCGGGCGCTCGGTGTGGCCGGTGATCATGATGATCGGCACGTAAGGGTTCGGGCTGTCGGCGGCGTTGCGCACCATGCGGGTGAATTCGATGCCGTCCACCGGCTTCATCGACAAGTCGGTGAGCACGAAGTCGGGCTTGCGCTCGCGCAGCTCGTTATACGCCGATGCGCCGTCGTTGCATTCATAGACCTGCTTCATGCCCAGCGCATGGAGCAGCGAGCGCAGCAGCGTGCGCATATGCGCGTTGTCCTCGACGACCAGGACCTTCAGATAGTCGAATGCGGCAGTGGTCATGGCATGGCCCTGGGCGCACCCGGAAGGATGCGTCGCGATGCTTGCGGCATGCGGCCAGACATATGCAAAATCGCGGCTCCCCAAAGCTCTGACGCAGTGACACGCTATTATTGTCTGGTTAGCAAAACCTTAGCGCGGATGAAGGAACTTACAGTTTGCAAAGCGATATGAAGTTTCCGCAGCGTCTCCGGCTCGGTCTCGTGCTGGCGGCCAAGGCGCTGCGCACGCCCGTCGCCTTCGGCGCCACCGCCATCGTGGAAGATGCGGAAAAGCGCGTCCTGCTTGTGCGGCACTCTTATATGGCGGGCTGGCATTTCCCCGGCGGCGGCGTCGATGCGGGCGAGCCGCCGGCCGCGGCCGTTATACGGGAATTGCAGGAGGAGGTCGGACTAATACGCTGCGCACCACCGGAATT
>DATATK010000159.1:0-2353 GCA_036268825.1 Rhizomicrobium sp.
AAACCATCCGGGCATGATGCAGGCGACCGCGAACGCCAAGGTCAATTCCGTGTCTTCCATGATCCGCCCGACATAACCGAACACGATCCCGCCGGTCGAACTTGTCGCCTGCACATTGAAGAACACCGCCGACGCGCCCGACGCCGCAATCGCGAATACGAGGAAGCAAGCGGCCAGCGCATGCGACGGATCGCCCAGCGCGAAGCCAAACGGCAGCCCCGCGAACACGATCAGGTCGAATGTCATGTCCAGGAACGCGCCGCGCCCCGTCACGCGCGGCGCCGCCGCATCGACCAGCGCGCCGATCAGCCGATTGAGAAGGATCAGCGCAAGCCCGATCCAATAATGTTGCACCGCGAGCACCGGGATCGCGGCAAGCCCTACCGCGAACGCCACTACCGACATCATATCGCCACGCGCGCCGAGGCCCGGCAGGCGGGCTCCGGCGCCCGCCAGGACGGGCGCGGAGAGTTTGCGAAGCGGGGCATCGAGCATGGCGGCAATGTCGTCTTCCGCCCCGATTTAGCAAGCCCGCAAGTGGGAAATCCGCGGCAAACCAGTGCGTGACCTGTTGGCGCGGGCTACCTATATTGCCGCCACCAACGGAGTCCTCTCATGGAAAAAGCCACATTCGGAGCGGGGTGTTTCTGGGGTGTCGAGCACTTCTATGCGGAGGTGCCCGGCGTGAGCGACGCGGCGTCAGGCTATGAGGGCGGCGCTATCGAGCGGCCGACCTACCGCCAGGTCTGCACCGGCCAGACGAACCATGCCGAGGTCGTGGAAGTCACGTTCGATCCGGCGAAGGTGTCCTACGCCAAGCTGGTCGATCTGTTCTTCAAGATGCACGACCCGACGCAGATGAACCGCCAGGGCCCGGATGTCGGCACGCAATACCGCTCGGTGATCTTCACCCATTCGCCGGAGCAGGAACGCGTCGCGCGCGAGCAGCTCGAAGCCGCCAAAGCGTCCGGCCGCTACAAGCGCCCCATCGCCACCGTGATCGAGCCGGCGGCGACGTTCTGGCGCGCGGAGGACTATCACCAGGATTACTTCGACAAGAACCAGGGGCATTCCTGCCACGTCACTTACGCGGAGTTGGAACACCAATGAACATCTCGAAGGGCATCGCGGGGGCGGCAATCATCATGGCAATTGGCTTCACATCGGCATCGGCTTACGGGCAGATCTCGCGCGGCGACCGCTATTCGGGCGCGCCGTGGGCGACGCGCTCACCCGTCCTCGCGCAGCACGGCATGGCCGCGACCGAGCAGCCGCTCGCCTCGCAGATCGCCATCGACATCCTCAAGAAAGGCGGCAGTGCGGTCGATGCGGCCATCGCCGCCAACGCGGCTATCGGATTGATGCAGCCGGTGCTGAACGGCATCGGCGGCGACCTCTTCGCCATCGTCTACGATCCCAAGACGCGACGGCTCTACGGCTATAACGGCTCCGGCCGCGCCGCGATGGGCCGCGATCTCGCGAAGATGACCGCCGAAGTCGAGGCGGCTTACAAAAAAGCAGGCATGGCGCCGAAGCCGCATATCCCCTCCGTCGGCTCGCTGCCGATCACGGTGCCGGGCGCGGTGGATGCGTGGTTCGCCCTGCACCAGAAATTCGGCAAGCTGCCGATGAAGGAAGACCTCGCGCCCGCCATTGCTTACGCCACCAATGGCTTTCCGGTGACGCAGCTGATCTCGCTCTACTGGAAGGGCAACATGGCCGCGTTCGAGAAGAACAAGGGCCTGATCGAAGAGTTCGACAACGCGCGCGCCACTTACATGCCGAACGGTCACACCCCGGCCGAAGGCGAGATTTTCAAGAACCCCGACCTCGCCCACACGCTGACCCTGCTCGCCAATGACGGCCGTGACGCCTATTACAAAGGCCCCATCGCGCACACGATCGACGCCTATTTCAAGCGCATCGGCGGCGACTTGCGCTACGAAGACTTCGCGGCGCATCACGGCGAATGGGTCACGCCGCTGACCGTCAACTATCGCGGCTACGATGTGTACGAGCTGCCGCCCAACGGCCAGGGCGCCGCGGTGCTGGAGATGCTGCAGATTCTCAAGGGCTATGACCTCAAGAAGATGGGCGCGGGTTCGGCCGACACTTTGACCGCACTGCTCGAAGCCAAGCGCCTCGCTTACGAGGATCTCGCCAAATGGTACGCCGATCCCGCCTTCGTGCACGTGCCGATGAAGGGCCTGCTGTCGGACGCCTATGCGGACGAGCGCCGCAAGCTGATCGATCTTTCCCATGCCAACCCGAACATCGGCCCCGGTGATCCCCGGCTGCATGACGGCGACACTATCTATCTCACCACCGCCGACAAGGATGGGATGATGGTCTC
>DATATK010000160.1:0-1643 GCA_036268825.1 Rhizomicrobium sp.
AAATTCCGCATGACTCCATGCGCAAGACCATCGCCAAGCGCTTGACCTCGGCGAAGACGCTCATCCCGCATTTCTATCTCACCGTCGATTGCAACATCGACGAGCTGATGACCACGCGCGCGCGCCTCAACGAGCGGACGCCGAAAGAGGACGGCTACAAGCTCTCGGTCAACGATTTCGTGGTGAAGGCCTCGGCACTGGCGCTGATGCGCGTGCCGGCGGTGAATGCCAGCTGGACGGAAACGTCGATCCTGCGCCACAAGCACGCCGATATCGGCATCGCGGTTGCGCTCGATTTCGGTCTGATCACGCCCATCGTGTTCCGCGCGGAAGAAAAGGGGCTCGCCGTCATCTCCAATGAGGTGAAGCGGCTCGCCGAACTGGCGCGCACCAAGAAGCTCAAGCCGCAGGAATATGAAGGCGGCGGGTTCTCGATTTCCAATCTGGGCATGTTCGGGATCAAGGATTTCACCGCCGTGATCAATCCGCCCCAGGCCGCGATCCTGGCGGTCGGCATGGGCGAGGCCCGCGCCATCGTCCAGAACGGCATCCTGAAGACGGCCACGATGATGACCGTGACCATGTCCTGCGACCACCGCGTGATCGACGGCGCGACGGGCGCCCGCTTCCTGCAAGCCTTCAAGAGCTTCATCGAAGAACCGGCCGCGATGCTGCTATAGTGGTGGCGAGGTTGGGGCGATGAACGACAAAGCAGCAAAAGAGGGCGGCGACGACGCGGCGGCGGTGGAAGTTGCGGCGTCGGCGCTGGCGGCGCAGGGGCACGCGACCATCCGGTGTCACAATTGCGGCTCGCCCATCATCGGGCCTTATTGCGCGATCTGCGGGCAGGAGCGCGACACGCATCGGCGATCGGTCTGGAGCCTGATCGGCGATTTGTTCGAGGATATCGTCAGCTTCGACAGCCGCATCCTGCGCACCGGCGTGGCGCTGATGGCCGAGCCGGGCGAGATCGCGACGGCGTTCCGCGAAGGCCGCCCGCATCGCTATGTGCCGGCGCTGCGGCTCTACTTTTTCGTCTCGCTGCTCTTCTTCGTGATCCTGAGCGCATCCGGCCTCGCGATCATGCAGTTCCAGATGGTGGCAACGCCGGAAAAGGTCGTCCACAACGCCCAGGGGTATTTCGTCGTCACCCCTCATCCGGCTGCCGGCGAACCCACACTGATGCCGATCTCGAAAGCGAAGGCGGAGGAGCCGGGCTCGAAATTCGCCTTCAGCGAAGAAACGCATTTCTTTTCACCGGTCGGCGCTTACCACTCCGATCTTTCGCCCGAGGCGCGCGCCGAGCTGCTGAACTATTCCGATGACGGCCACCCGCACACCAAGGCGCCGGCGGACAGCTGGTTCGAGAAGAAAATCATGGGTGCGGTCAACCGGCTGGCCGCAGACCCCGCCGCGCTCAACGAGCCCCTGACCACCTGGCTGCCGCGCGTGCTGTTCCTGCTGCTGCCGATGTCCGCGCTGCTGCTGATGCTGTTCTATATCCGCAAGCGCAAGGATTTCTATTTCGTCGATCACCTGATCTTCTCGCTCAACATGCACAGCTTCGTGTTCATCGTGCTGATCGTGGCGGTGGGCGTGTCGCAGATGTGGGACGAGAGCGCCGTGGCGCTCGGGGCGCTGGC
>DATATK010000161.1:0-3296 GCA_036268825.1 Rhizomicrobium sp.
ATACATGCCCTTGCTGCGCTCGAGATCGGCGATGGCGGGCTCGTATTTCACGCCTGCGACTGTCACGCCGTGCGCGAGCTTGTCGAAATCGGTTTGCTTCACCTTGCCGAACAGGCGCACGCGATATTTCCGCGTCCAGCCCGCAGCGGGAAGCTCCAGCTTGCGAGCGACTTCGCCATCGTTGGTGAGCAGCAGCAGACCTTCGGAGTTCACATCGAGCCGCCCGACCGAAACCACGCGCGGCAGATGTTTGGGGAGATTCATGAATACCGTCGGCCGCCCCTCGGGGTCGCGATGCGTGGTCACGAGACCGGCGGGCTTGTGATAGCGCCACAGCCGCGAAGGCTCCGGCTCCATCAGCGGCTTGCCGTCCACCGCGACGACATCGTTTTCGCCCGCCTTGGTGCCCTGTTCGGTGATTTTCTCGCCGTTGAGCGTCACGCGGCCGTCCGCGATAAGCTTCTCCGCGTCGCGCCGCGAGCAGATGCCCGCGCGCGCGATGATCTTGGAGAGGCGTTCGGCGGAGGCTTCCTTGTCCATGGTGCATGGGGGTACTTTGACCGCCGCGCCGATGCAAGCGAGGGGACATGTTTATCGCCGTCTATGCCTGGCGGGTGAAGCCCGGCAAGGAAGAGCAATTCCGCGAAGGCTGGCGGCGCGGCACCGCGGCCATCGTGAAGAAATACGCCAGCTTCGGCTCGCGCCTGCATCGCGAGGCGGACGGCCGCTTCGTCGGCTACGCGCAATGGCCGGATGAGGCAAGCTGGCGCACTTTTTTCGACAATCCCGAGCCTGCCGATCCCGCTGCATCGGCGCTGTTTGTCGATGCGATGGAGCCCGCGCCGCGCGAACCGCTGATGAAGCTGACCGTCCTTGATGACATGCTGGTGCATCCTTGAGCGACGAAGACTTCATGGCGATGGCGTTGGACGAAGCGAAGGCGGCGGCCACACGCGGCGAGGTGCCCGTAGGTGCTGTGCTGGTGGGGGCGGATGGCGCGGTGCTGGCGCGCGACGGCAACCGCATTGTCGAGCGGCACGATCCCACCGCGCATGCCGAGATGCTTGTGATGCGCGCGGGCGCTGCGGCGCTGAACAACGAACGGCTGACCGGCGCAACGCTATATGTGTCGCTCGAACCCTGCGCGATGTGCGTCGGCGCGATCAGCATGGCGCGCGTCGAGCGCGTGGTATTCGCGGCGGACGATCCGAAGGGCGGGGCGGTGCTGCACGGCCCGCGCTTCTTCGAGCAGCCGACCTGCCATCACCGCCCGCAAATTTCGCGCGCGGGCGACGCCGAAGCAGCGGGTACATTGCTCAGAGAGTTTTTTCGCGCGCGCCGCTAAATTTTCAACCGTCATGGCCGGGACAAGCCCGGCCATGACGACGGTTAGTGAGCGCGTTAATTGATGTTTGTTTTCTCAATCGCGTCGCTATGTCCCGGCAAGCGGATCAGCATGCCGTCGCGCCCCAGCGCCCAGCCGTCAGGCCGCACATCTGAAACGCCGTCGAGAAACGCGCGTTCGGCGATGGCGTTGGGCAGCGGTGGATTAATATGCGTGAACACGAGCAGCTTCGCCTGCGCCAGATTGGCGAGGCGCGCGGCCTCGACCGGCGTCGTGTGATAGGTCTGGATGTCGTGCATGATCTTCGCGGGACGCGGGCGGTTCGCCGCCGTCAATGCCTCGCCCAATATGCTCACCAGCACATTCGATTGCGCCTCATGCACCAGCACGTCGGTGCCGCGCGCGGCGACGGCGAGCGGCGGATAATAGGACGTGTCGCCGCTGATCGTGACGCTGCGCCCCGCATAATCGAAGCGATAGCCATACGCCGGTTTCACCGGGCCATGATCGACGCGGATGGCCGTGACTTTCAGCCCGTTCATGTCGAACACCGGCGCGGTGGCGCCGCTCATCGGAATGGGAATGGCGACAAGGTCCACATCCTCGCGCGGCAGGAATTTCTCGCCGTGGTGCGCGGTGCGATAGTCCGCGTCATGCGAATAGGCCTGGTTGAATCCGGCCACCACGTCTTCCACGCCGGGCGGCCCATACACCTTCAGCGGCGCGTGACGACCTGCACCCCATGTCTGCAAGCGCAGCTCGCCCAACTCCGCAATATGATCGGAATGGAAATGCGTGAGCAGGACGCCTTTGACGTTTTGCAGCGGCACGCGCCAGTTCATCAGGTTCGGCACCGAGCCGAGCCCTGAGTCGATCACATAAAGATCGCTGCCTGCCGCGATCACCGTGCACGCGCCCGCGCGGTGCGGATCGGGAAGCGGCGCGTTGGTGCCGCAAAGCAGAACGGAAAGCTCGCCGGGCCGCGCGAGTTCAACCTCCGGCCTGCCGACGATGTGCGTGGCGGCCTGCCGATAGAGCCAAAGATCGACGGAGATGAAGCGCGTGGCGATCCATGCGCCCGCTATCAGCGCAAGCAGGAGGCAGCCGACGACGATTGCCGCGCGTTTCATGATTTCGTCCTTTGCTGGAGACCGTTCTGCTTCAGCCGCCATAGCAGAACGTCGAGACGGTCCTGGCCGAAGAAGGGTTCGCCGTTGAAAGCCATCGTCGGCACGCCCCAATGGCCGCAATCGGCATGGGCCCGCTGATTGGCCTGGATGATCGCTTCGTATTTTTCGGGGGCCGCTTCGATTTTCGCGTCGAGTTCCGCGAGATCGACGCCGGCGCGTGCCGCCGCGTTCTTCAGATGATCCCCCTGGTGCCAATTTTCGTTCCGGCCACACCAGATGACGCGGCTGACTTCATTCAGGAAGGTCAACCCGTGTCCCGCTTCGGCCGCAGCGCATCCCAATCGCGTCAGTCGGTGAATGTAGGGCTGGTTCGGCGTTGCGGCGCGCGTGCCGGGATCGACAACCACGGGATCCGGCTTCGGCCACGCATAGGGAAGGCCGAGCATTTGCGACAGGCGAAACGTGTCGCGCAGCAGATAGGGAATCCACATCGGATTCACCTGGGCGAAAAACTGCCCGGAGCGAACGGCCAGCGGATAGACAGGCCGCACGGCGATGTCGAGATCGTATTCCCGCTGCATCTCTACCAGGCGCGGCGTTGCGAGATAGGAATAGGGGCTGCGAAACGACCAGAACAAATCAATGCTGAGGGTCATCGTGTGTTCTTCCCGATATAGGCGACGCAGGCATCGGCCAGTTCGCCGATGGCGCGTGCATCGCTGATCTTCGTCGGCGCGTCCCTGTTGAGAACACCGGCGAGCAGAAAGCCGTAGATCATCTGCGTCATCACGCGAATCTGAAGGCCGGCTTCGCCCTGTCCA
>DATATK010000162.1:0-8427 GCA_036268825.1 Rhizomicrobium sp.
CCCGCATTCGCGGGCCATGACAGTTGGTGGAGATCGCCTGCGATCTTTCGCGGCTCCGCGGCTAGCGCTTCTTTCGCGCCTTACGTTTTTGGGCTCCGACTTTTTCAAGAAGCTTATCGCGCGCGACAAGCAGCCGAACGCCTTCCTTCAGCAATTCGTTTCTTGAGCTGAAGCGGCCGTTTGCGACCAGCCGCGCGATAATGGATTTTGACTTCTTACTCAATGTAACACGCATCGCCATGACTTCCTCCAGTTCTGTTCGTGGAGGCTAGACGTGTAACGCCACCCGCATCAATGCGGCGGCGGGGCGTGGGCGTAGCTTTCGACGAGGGAGCCGGCGACCAGGCGCCAGCCGTCGACGAGGACGAAGAAGATCAGCTTGAAGGGCAGCGAGATGATCACCGGCGGCAGCATCATCATGCCCATGCTCATCAGGATCGAGGCGACGGCCATATCGATGATGAGGAACGGGACGAACAGCAAAAAGCCGATCTCGAAGGCGCGTTTGAGTTCGGAGATCATGAAGGCGGGCGCGAGCGTGGTGAGCGGGACATCGGAAGCGGTCTTGGGCGGCTTGGTGTGGCTCATGTCGAGGAAGAGCTTCAAGTCGCTGTCGCGCACATGGGCGAGCATGAAGCCCTTCATCGGCACGATGGCGCGGTCGAAAGCTTCCTCGGTGGTGATCTGCTGGTTGACCAGCGGCACGATGCCGGCCTGGTAGGCCTCGTGCAGCGTCGGCGTCATCACGAAGAGGGTGAGGAACAGCGCCAGGCTCACCACCACGCTGTTGGGCGGGCTCGATTGCAGGCCCATCGCGGTGCGCAAAAGCGAGAGCACCACCACGATGCGCACGAAGCTCGTCATCATGATGAGGATCGACGGCGCGATCGACAGCAGCGTGATCAGCGCGATCAGTTGCATCATGTGATCGGTGAACAATCCGCTGCCGGACAGGTCGATGTTGAGCGGGCTGGTGCCGGCGGCGGGCGCCGCGGCGGCGGCCGCCGCGAAGGCAGAGCCGGGCACGAACAACAAGCCTGCGGCGAGGAGGCCGAGGAGAAGTGCGCGCGTTTTCATGCCGCGTCTTCTTCCGCGTGGATCGCATGGATCTGTGCGAGCATCGGGGCCGCGATGCCGCTCTCGATGAGGCTGGCGCCTTGCGGCCCGATCAGCACGAGATGTTCGACGCCGTCGCGCTTGAAGAGAAAGAGCTTGTGCTTGGCGCCGACCATCAGCGTCTCGGTGACGGAGAGGCGGCGCGCCGGGCCGCCCACTTTGGCGAGGCCGGGAATGCCATAGCGCTTTGCGGCGAGCGCGGCGAAACCAACCAGCGCGAGCACGAGAGCGAGGGCGCCGAAGTAGCGGGCGAAATCGATGATGTCCATGCGCCCATCCAAACCGGTCAACCTTAATCGCGGGTTAAGCGCAGGAAAAATTTGCCCGGCAAAAAGGTTCGCTTGCGTTAAGCGGCGATTAAGAGAGCCGCGCCATCATGCGCGTGCTTAAGGCTAACGAATGGTTACGGAGGCACGCCCGTGAATCTCACCGAAGTCCCGCTGCTCGGCATGTTGCGTGAGCGCATGTCGTGGCTCAACGCCCGCCAGGGCGTGCTGTCGCAGAACGTGGCCAATGCGGACACGCCCGGTTACGCCGCGCGCGACGTCAAGCCGATCGACTTCAGTGACATCCTCAAAGGCACCTCGCAGACCGGCCCCGGCCTTGCGATCACCGATCCGCGCCACATCGCGATCAATCCCGAGACGACGTCGAATTTCGAGAATGCGGATTCGCCCGACACCGAATCCAATCCCACCGGCAACACCGTTTCGCTGGAGCAGGAGATGATCAAGGTCTCCGACACCCAGGCGCAATACGCCGCGGCGACTGGGCTTTATTCCAAGGCGCTGAGCATGATGCGCACCGCCATCGGCCAGCCGTAAGGAGACGCACAATGGATCTCGCAACCTCCATGGCCATCGCCGCGTCCGGCATGCGCGCGCAATCCGGACGCATGCGCGTCATCGCGGAGAACATCGCCAACGCCAATTCGACGTCGCCTTCGGCGGACGGCGAACCCTATCGCCGCAAGGTCGCGACGATGAAGAGCGAATTCGACCGCGAGCTCGGCGCCACGATGGTGGAATCCGGCAAGCCGGTGGACGACACGTCCGATTTCCGCCGCCAATACGATCCCGGCAATCCGTCGGCCGACAAGCAGGGCTATGTGAAGATGCCCAACGTCAATCCGCTGGTCGAAATCATGGACATGCGCGAGGCGCAGCGTTCCTACGAAGCCGATCTGGACGTGATGAGCGCGTCCAAATCGATGATCTCGCGCACCATCTCGCTGTTGCAGAAGTAGAGGACTAGACCATGGCCATCGCACCCGCCGCCGCATCCGCCGCCTATCAGGCCGTCGCCAAGATGGGCGCCACTGCGCCCACTGCCATTCCCGGCGCCGCGGGCGGCCAGGGCGGTTTCGGCGATTTCCTCTCCAACGCCATCAAGGACGCCACCGGCACGATGCAGCAGGGCGAGCAGATGGCGACGAAACAGGCGGCCGGAAAAGCCGACGTCGTCGATGTCGTCAACGCCGTCAATTCGGCCGAACTCACTTTGGATACGGTCGTGGCCGTGCGCGACAAGGTGATCGCGGCCTATCAGTCGATCATGCAGATGCCGATCTGAGGAACAGACATGTCACCCGCCGACGCCATCGATTTCGCCCGCCAGAGCATCTGGGTCCTGCTCCAGATCTCCGCCCCAGCCATGATCACCGCGCTGGTGGTCGGCCTCGGCATCGGCCTGCTCCAGGCGCTGACGCAGGTCCAGGAAATGACTTTGGTCTTCGTGCCCAAGATCATCGCGATCTTCCTCGTCCTGCTCATCGCGCTGCCTTTCGCCGGCGCCGCCATGAACGGCTTGATGGTCGATATCGCGGCACGGATATCGGCGTATTGATGCGCACACACTTTTCATACCCTCCCCTTGAGGGAGGGTCGAAATCCGCACTTCGCGGATTTCGGGAAGGGGCTCATCCCTCGCTTTATCCGTCCTTTGTTTCCGAAGACGCTCAAGTCCGAGATCGAGGGGTGAGCCCCTTCCCGAAAAATGCTTTGCATTTTTCGACCCTCCCTCAAGGGGAGGGTATGAAGTGACCATTCACCTGAGCGATCTTTCGGGAACGCTCCTCGTCTACTTCCTCGTCTTCGCGCGCACCGGCGCGATGGTCATGCTGTTGCCGTCGATCGGCGAGGCGGGCGTGCCGTCGCGCGTGCGGCTGATGCTGGCGCTGGCGATCTCGCTCGCCTTCGCGCCCACCGTCGCGCAGGATTATCCGGCGCAGGCGCCCGCGAACGAATTGGCGCTTGGTCTTCTGATCTTCCAGGAGATCACCGCCGGCATCCTCGTCGGCGCGATGACGCGCATCATCATGGGCGCGCTCTCCATCGCCGGCAACCTGATCGCGACGCAGACGGGCCTGTCCTATGCCCAGCAGGTCGATCCGACCTCGGACCAGCAAAGCGTCGTCATCGGCAACTTCATCTCGATGCTCGGCGTGGTGCTGATCTTCGCGACGAACATGCACCATCTCGCCATCGCTGCCATCGCGGGCAGCTACACGCTGATCCCGCCGGGCGCGGCGCTCCCCACCGCCGATATGGCGGAGTTGACGGTGCGCCTCGTCAGCGGGTCATTCGCGCTGGGCCTGCAGCTCGCCGCGCCGTTTTTGGTGTTCGGCTTCGCGGTCAATGCGGCGATGGGCCTGCTCGCGCGGCTGATGCCGCAGATGCAGATCTTCTTCATCGCCATGCCGGTGAACATTCTCGCCGGTTTCCTGCTCTTGGTGCTGCTCATCGGCTCGATGATGACGCTGTTCCTCTCCTATTACGGGACGCAGATGGGGAGCTTCGGCTGACATGGCCGACGATCGCGACGATTCCCAAAGGACCGAAGAGCCGACACAGCGACGGCTCGATCAGGCCGAGGAACATGGCGATATCGTCAAGAGCACGGAGGTCTCCGCCTTCGTGGTGCTGCTCGGCGTCACCATCGCGGTCTCGACCTTCGGCGGCTCGACCGCGATCGGCTTCGCCGAGACCTTCCGCGTCTTCCTCGAGCAGCCCGAGCAGATCCCCGTTGACGGCAACGGCGTCATGGCGATCTTCCACGGCGCGGTGATGCATGCCGGCGCGCTGCTCTTTCCGGTGGTCGCGGTGATGGTCGCGGCGGCGCTGGCAGGGCATTTGCTGCAGCATCGCCCGGTGTTCTCGACCGACCGCCTCAAGCCCGATTTCGGCAAGCTCTCGCCCGCCAAGGGCTTCAAGCGGATGTTCGGCGTGGATGGGCTGTCCAATCTCGCCAAGGGCATCGTCAAGATCGCCATCGTCGGCGCGGCGGTGTGGACCGCGGTGTGGCCGATGCGCGATCAGATCGACGGCATCCTCACCCAGTCGCCCATGGCGGTCGCCGCCGATATCGGCACGCTGGTGGTGCATCTGCTGATCGCCGCGCTCGCCGTGCTCGCGGTGGTCGCCATTCTGGATTACCTGCTCCAGCGCTTCCGCTTCCTGCAGAGGAACCGGATGAGCCGCCAGGAAGTGAAGGAGGAATTCCGCCAGTCCGAAGGCGATCCGGCCGTCAAGGCCAAGATCAAGCAGATCCGCGCCGAGAAGAGCCGCCGCCGCATGATGGCCCAGGTGCCCAAGGCGACCGTCGTCATCATGAACCCGACGCATTATGCCATCGCGCTCAAATACGAGAACGGCAAGACGGCAGCCCCCGTCTGCGTCGCCAAGGGCGTCGACGCGCTCGCGCTGCGCATTCGCGACGTGGCGGAGGAGAACGACGTGCCCGTGGTGGAGAACCCTCCGCTCGCCCGCGCCCTCTACGCCGCCATCGAGATCGACGAGGCGGTGCCGCCGGAGCACTACAAGGCCGTGGCCCAGGTCATCGGCTACGTCATGCGGCTGTCGGGGCAGATGCGGGCGAACTGAGCGCCGCTACTCCACATCGGGCGCTTGGGTAAGCAAAGATTTGGCACGCGGAGCCGCGGAGACGCGGAGGAGGGTGCGGGTGGTTGGCACCCGCGCCCATCCACCGACACCCTCACACTCCAAGATCGTCATGGCCGCCCAAGTGGCGGCCACCCATACCCTCGGTCTGTGGCCGTACAGTCGAGACCGAGGTTATGGGCCCCCCGGGACTTGCCCGGGAATGACGGGTGTTGGGAGTGAGGATGTAAATAACGAGAGTTGGTGCCAACCACCCGCACCCTCCTCCGCGTCTCTCCGGCTCCGCGTGCAATAACCTTTCTCTTCGCCGGCACCACGGCGGGCGCGGACCCGCCGAACCACGCGCGAATCGGCGAATCCTGCTATGACGAATCACCGATGAATGCGCGTTCGATCACCCATGGAATCAACGGACTGCCTGCCGGCGCCTGGCGTTGGGCGGCGTTGGGGTTTGTCGTGCTGGCGGTGGCGTCGGCCGGGCTAGCCGTCGAGGCGGGCACGGCGGGCGGCTGGACGGGGATCATGCTGCTGGCGGGCGTCGGCGCGGTGGCCTGTCTCTTCCTTTATGCGGTGTGGCCGCGCGAGAGCCTGAGCGGCGCGGAAGCCCGCCGGATCGCGGAAGCGGCGTCCCGCGCCAATGTCGCCTGGACGATCACCGGCGCGGATGGCGCGGTGATGGATTGCAACGATGTCTACCGCCGCATGGCCGGTGCCGGCGATGTGGGCGCGGCCCCGCCGCCGGAACTGGCGCTCGGGGGGGAAGCCTCGTCCGCCATGCTCTATCGCCTCGCCCGCAGCGCGGCGGACGGCAAGCCGCTCGAAGAATCCTTGCGCATCAATTCCGGCCTTGAAGTCGTCGTCGCGGTGCGGCCGCTCAGCGACGGGCAGGCGGCGTGGTGGTTCGCGCCAAGGCTCGCCGCCTCCGTGCCCGCCGAAACACCCGCGCCAGCCGCCGCGGCGCCGCTTCCCGCGTCCGCCGCGTTCTTCCGCGACGCGCCGGTGGGCGTGGCGATCGCGGATGCGAGCGGCAAGCTCTCCGAAGCCAACGAGTGTTTCGCCAAGTTCTTCGGCCAGTCCTCGACCGGCGGCCGCGCGCTCGGCGATCTCGTCGAGGTCGCGGACCGCGCCAGCGTGACCGAGCTCCTCGCCAAGGCGGTGGACGGCGCGAGCCATGCTGCGTCCATCGAGCTGCGCCCGCTCGGCCAGCCCGAGCGCATGGCCGAGCTTTATGCGAGCCCGGTCAAGAACGGCACGATCCTCTATCTGGTCGATGTCTCCGAGCAGAAGGCGCTGGAGACCAAGTTCGCGCAGTCGCAGAAGATGCAGGCCGTCGGCCAGCTCGCCGGCGGCGTGGCGCATGATTTCAACAACCTGCTCACCGTCATCATCGGCAATTGCGATCTGTTGCTGATGCGCCATCACGCGGGCGATCCCTCGTTCAAGGAGATCAACGAGGTCCGCCAGACCGCGCTGCGCGCCGCCAACCTGATCGGCCAGCTCCTCGCCTTCTCGCGCCAGCAGACCCTGCAGCCCAAGCCGCTCATGCTGCGCGACACGATCGGCGAGCTTGCGCATATGCTGCGCCGCCTCGTCGGCGAAGGCATCGAGGTCAAGCTCGACCAGGCGGCCGATTTGTGGCTCGTCTATGCGGACGAGACGCAGATCTCCAACGCCATCATCAACCTCGTGGTCAACGCGCGTGACGCGATGCCCAAGGGCGGTAGCGTCACGCTGCGCACCGCGAACGAAACGGTGGAGGCGGCATCCGCCTTCGGCACCGCGATCATGCCCGCGGGCGATTACGTGCGCATCGAAGTCGCCGACACCGGCACCGGCATCGCCAAGGAACATCTGGGCAAGATCTTCGATCCGTTCTTCACCACCAAGGATGTCGGCCAGGGCACCGGCCTCGGCCTCGCCACCGTCTACGGCATCGTCAAGCAGACCGGCGGCTATATCGCGGTGGACAGCGAGCGCGGCCGCGGCACCGCGTTCCGCATCTACCTGCCGCGCCACAAGGGCGAGGCGGTCGCCGCCGAAGTCGAGGCGCTGCCGGCGCGCGACATCACCGGCCAGGACACGATCCTTCTGGTCGAAGATGAAGACGCGGTGCGCAGCTTCGCCGCCCGCGCCCTCAAGCTGCGCGGCTACCAGGTGTTCGAGGCGTCGGGCGGCGAAGAGGCGCTGGAGATCGTCCGCCGCAACGAGACCAAGATCCATCTCCTCATCACCGACGTGATGATGCCCAACATGGACGGGCCCACTTTGGTCCGCGCCGTCAAGCGCCTGCGCCCCGACATCGCCGTCATCTTCATGTCCGGCTACGCCGAGGAAACCTTCCGCAAGAACGACGAGAAGGCGGAGGATCTGCACTTCCTCCCCAAACCGTTCGGCCTCAAGCAACTCGCCGCCAAGGTGAAGGACGTCCTCAGCCAGACCCCGCAGGCGAAGAAGGCGTAAGGCGATGCTTGAAAGATGTCAGGCAATGGCTTACGTTCAATTTCTGTGATCCGGTCCTTTCGCAGCAAGGCCCTCAGACGTTTCGCCGAAACCGGCGACGCATCGAAGCTGAGTGTCCAAAACGTGGGCCGCCTGGAAATACTGCTTCGCCGTCTCGATTCGGTGCAGCAGCCGGAGCATATGAATTTGCCCGGTTTCCATTTTCACCCGTTGAAGGGGCGTGATCGAGACCGCTATTCGGTGCGTGTCACAGGAAATTACCGGCTGACATTCGGTTGGGACGCTGAAGACGCGGTCGACATCGATCTGGAGGATTATCACTGATGAACAAGCGTTGGCCCGGTATCCGGCCCGTCCATCCCGGAGAAATGTTGCGCGAAATCGTATTTCCCGCGCTTGGAACATCGAAGACGGAGATTGCGCGGTTGCTCGGCGTGTCGCGGCAGACGCTTTACGATGTCCTGAACGAGAAGCAGCCGATCACCGCCAATCTCGCTCTTCGCATCGGCAAACTCATTGGCGACGACCCCGAGAATCTCCTGCGCATGCAGCAGTCCTACGACCTCGAAATCGCCCAGCGCGCTTTGGCGAAAACGCTGAAGGGAATCCCGACTTTGCAGGCGGCGGAATAACCCTCCCCCCCCACCTGGCAGCCATATCTGCAGCCACGCACCTTTTGGCGTCCGGTTAGAGTTCGCGCTAGACGCCGCAGGCGAAGAGGGCGGGGTAGGCCCCCACCGCTGTCATGGCCCGCGACTGCGGGCCACCCAGGTGACGCGCACTTCCATCTCTCAAACCAACCACCGTCATCGCCCGGCTTGTCCCACGGCTGTCCGGTTTAAATTTAGCGCCATTGTATCGCCAACTGCTGGGAAGCGGCTTGGTGGTGTGGCGGGGGCTCGATCAGTCGGTCGAGCCGCCTTCGATGCATGAGGTTTGCGCGGACGAGGCG
>DATATK010000163.1:0-6094 GCA_036268825.1 Rhizomicrobium sp.
CATATCACCATCGTCGGCCATACCGACACGTCGGGCAGCACGGCTTACAATCAACGCCTGTCGGTGAAGCGCGCCAATGTGGTGGAAGAAGCGCTGGTCGATCTGGGTGCGCGGCGCGAGGCGATTTCCGCTTCCGGCGTCGGCGAAACCGATCTGGCAGTGCAGACGGCAGACGGCGTGAAAGAGCCGAAGAATCGCCGCGCGGTGATCACGCTCGTTCCTTGATAATCACCATGGCCCCATTTAATGCGGCCGTGGGGAGTTTTTGAAAGCGACACCGGCGTCATCTTTGCGCTAGGCTCCCGGCCAAGAACAAATGGTCGGGACGCTTCCTATGAAAGCCTATGACTTCATCATTACCGGTGCGGGCAGCGCGGGCTGCGTGCTTGCCAACCGCCTGTCGGAAGATTCCGCGCATGAGGTTCTGCTGATCGAGGCGGGGCCGCGCGACAAGTCGATGATGATCCACATGCCGGCCGGCATCCCGGCGCTGATCGGCAAGAAGAACAAGCACAATTGGTATTTCGACACCGAAGGCCAGCTTCACCTCAACAATCGCAAGCTGTACTGGCCGCGCGGCCGCGGCTGGGGCGGCTCGTCCTCGATCAACGGCATGATCTATATCCGCGGCCACGCGCGCGACTACGACCACTGGCGGCAGATGGGCAATGAAGGCTGGTCGTTCTCCGACGTGCTGCCCTATTTCAAGCGCGCCGAGGCCAACGAGAACGGCGGCAACGAATTCCATGGCGGCGGCGGCCCGCTCCACGTCTCCAACGGCCGCTCGGCCAATCCCTTGTTCCGCGCCTTCGTGCAGGCGGGGCTGCAAGCCGGCCATCCGGAGACGCGCGATTTCAACGGCGCGCAGCAGGAAGGCTTCGGCCCCTACCAGCTCACCATCCACAACGGCAAACGCTGGAGCGCGGCGAGCGCCTATCTGACGCCGATCCTGTCGCGCAAGAACCTCACCATCGAATCCAACGCCCAGGTCGGCAAGATCCTGTTCGAGAACAAGCGCGCCGTCGGCGTCGAGTTCCGGCAGGACGGCAAGACGCTGCAGGCGCGCGCCAGCCGCGAAGTCCTGCTCTGCGGCGGCGCGGTGAACACGCCGCAAGTCCTGCTGCTCTCCGGCGTCGGCGACGCGGAGACGCTCAAGCGCTTCGATATCCCGCAGATCGTGGAGCTCAAGGGCGTCGGCCGGAATTTGCAGGATCATCTGGACTGTTCGATTCAATATGAATCGAGCCAGCCGATCACGCTCTACAGCCAGACGAACAAGCTCGCCGCGCTCAAGACCGGCCTGCAATACATGCTGTTCGGCACGGGCCTCGCCGCGGGGCAGGGCCTGGAATCCGGCGCCTTCCTCAAGAGCCGGCCAGACCTCGATACGCCCGACCTGCAATTCCACTTCATCACCGCGCTGATGTACGACCACACCCGCCGCAAGGCGGACCGGCACGGCTTCATGGCGCATGTCTGCCAGCTCAGGCCCGAAAGCCGCGGCTATATTTCGCTCAAATCCGCCGATCCGATGGCCGCGCCGCTGATTCAGCCCAATTATCTCGAAGCCGAGGAAGACCGCCGCGCCCTGCGCGAAGGCGTCAAGCTCGCCCGCGAGATCTTCGCGCAGGACGCGTTCGATCCCTATCGCGGCCCCGAACTGATGCCCGGCGCCCACGTCACCAAGGACGCGCAGATCGATGCCTTCATCCGCAAGACCGCCGAGACGATCTATCACCCCGTCGGCAGCGCGAAGATGGGCCGCGACGCGGACAGCGTCGTCGATCCGTCATTGAAGGTTTACGGTGTGGACGGGCTGCGCGTGGTCGACGCGTCGGTGATGCCGTCGCTGGTCTCGGGCAACACCAACGCGCCCACGATCATGATCGCGGAAAAGGCGGCGGACATGATCCTGAGCCGCCAGGCCCCCGCGCCGGAGACGGTGCGCGTCGCCGGGGACGAGGTTAAATCGGCGGCCTGACGCTTTAACAAAGGCAACTTCGGGGCTATGCTGGCGTTATGTCCGGGATGACACGCACGCTGATCCTCGCCGCCCTTGCCCTCGCTGCCCTGTCCGGCAGCGCGCTCGCGCAATCGACGCGCTATGACCTCACCGAAATGAACTTCGACCTGTGGTGCCAGGAGCAGCAGCATCTGCCGCCCGAACGCTGCGACAAGCGCCTGCCCGTGGACGATGCCGCATTCCAGGCCTATCGCAACAAGATCGAAAAATACGAGATTCCCTACCTGCAGGAAAAAGAGAACCGCTCGCAGCTCAACCGCGTGATCCTGCACAACGATCCGGTCGACAACCCGACCCAGATCTCCAAACCTCCAACCCCCCAGCCCGGCGACGACGACAACCCGCCGGGGAAGTAACTAAGCCGGCGCCGGCAGCGCTTCGATGCTCAGCGCTTCCATCAGGCGGCGCATCGCGTCGTCCAATCCGAAATGCAAGGTCACGGGCTTGTCCTGGCTCACCACCAGCCGCAGATGCGGCGCGCGGGGGTGGGGGCGGATGGTGGTGATCATCGGCGGCATCGGGGGCGGCGGTACGTCGAAGGTGGAGAGCGGCTCGTCCTCGCGCACCAGTGCCGAGCCGACGAGGCGTTCGAAGGCGATGGGCTTGCCGGCGAGCTGCGAGGCATCGCTCAAGACCTGCACCAGGCCGATGAAGCGCAAGGGCTGGCCGGGGCCGAAGGAAACGGGGGCGAGGATGGTTTCGAGCTCGACCATGCCGTGGTCCGAGGTCGCGGCGATGGAGGACAGGCACACCGGCTGCTTGATCGCGAGGGACTGGCGGAGCAGGGCCGTGAGGGCGGCGCGGCTCTGGGCGTCCCAATGGGAGAGGAAATTGGTGCCTTTGAGTTCGATGCCGAAGCGGTCGCAGACCGAGGTGCCGGCGAGGCGATAGGTCGGGCGCGCCAAGTCGGCCGCGTCCAAAATGAAGACGAAGGACAGCATGCGCTTGATCGAGCGCGGATCGATGTCGGTTTGATCGGGCACATCGCGGCCACGGCGCAGACGGCTCCAATATCCCACCAGCAGATGGCTGTTCCGATGTTTCATCGCCCGTTCCCCAATTCCCTGTGATCCAGTCCGGGACGGCTCGGCGCCGTCTCGAGGGGGGAAGAGCGAAAGCTATGCCAGTCTCAGCGCGGGCGGTTGTCCCCCGGCCCGGAGCGGGCATCCGGCGGGTGGCTGCCGAAAAACGGCACGTCGCGGGATTTGAAAAGCGGCGTGAGGACCAGCCCCGCCGCGAAGCCGCTGATATGGGCCCACCAGGCGATGCCCTGGTCCGCTGCGCTCGTGAACCAGGCGCTGATGAGCTGCAGGCCGAACCACAGCCCCACCGCCCACACCGCGCTGATCGCGAGCGGATAGAAGACGATCCCCAAGGGCACCACCACCGTCACGCGCGCGCGGGGATAGAGAAGGACATAGGCGGCGAGCACGCCCGAGATCGCGCCCGACGCGCCCAGCATCGGCACGGCGGAACTGGGATCGGCATAGGCAAAGCCCAGCGCGGCCGCGCAACCGCAGATCAGATAGAACGCCAGGTATTTGACGTGCCCCATCGCGTCTTCGACATTGTTCCCGAAAATCCACAGATAGAGCATGTTGCCGCCCAGATGCAGCCAGCCGCCATGCAGGAACATCGAGGTGACAATCGTCACCCAGGGCGGATAGGTGGCGAGGCCGTGCCCCAGCGAATAGTGGCCGGAGAGCGAGAGCGGCGTGAAGCCAAACACTTTTATGATGGAGTCCAGCCGCCGTCCTTGCGCGAACTCCCAGCCATAGGCCGCGATGCAGACGAGGATCAGCGCCCAATTGACGAGCGCGGGACGCCGGCTGGGATTGTCGTCCGAGATCGGGATCATGGTTGACGCGTCTTCATCATCGCCCCCGCGCGGCTGTCCCGCAATGAAACAGGCCGCGCCGCCGAATCCGCCGCGAGCATGGCACGGTTCCTGAAACACCGCCCACGGCAATTCAGGCTTGGGACGTGGCGCGGGCTCGACAGGCCGTGTGGCACGGCCCGGACCAAGGAGCAGACATCATGGCGTTGAAATCCCTCATGCTCGCGGCGGCGGCGGCGGCAACCCTGTCGGTGGCGTTCGTCTGCCCGGCGACGGCCAACGGCATGTCGCACGGCTCCTTCGGGACGCCCAGCTACGGCATGCCCAGCGCCCCCAAATGCAAGAACGGCGGCGGGGTCAGCATCTACAAGCCCGTGACGATCAACAAGAGCGTCAACGTCTACAAGCCGGTGACCATCAACAAGGATATCAACGTCTACAAACCCGTGACGATCGAGAAGAACATCAACGTCTACAAGCCGGTGACGATCAACAAGAACATCGACGTCCAGAACAACATCAACATCAACAAGAACATCGACATCCAGAAGAACATCGATATCCAGAAGGACGTCACCATCAACAAGTCGATCGTCATCAACAAAGGCGGCTCCGGCAGCGCCGAAGCGTCGGCCTGGGCCGCGGCGAGCGCCAGCGCCAACGCCAATGCGAGCGCCTCGTCCGTCTCCTATTCGGCGGCCTATTCGGACTCCACCGTGATCAACAAGAACGGCGGCGGCGGCGACGTCGCCGTGGCGGCCGAACAGACCTGCCAGATGCAGGACGCCACCGTGGTCAAAGCGCTGCACGTCGTCTGCATCACGCCGGACGGCCGCGAATTCCCCGCCTCGCACATGCTCAAGGATACGTGGCTGGAATCGGGCTACGAGGGCGAAGTCGCCCGCTGCATTCCGGGCGCCACCGTCAAGGCGGTGATCGGCGATGTCGTGCAGTCCGACGAAGGCATGGCCGGCACCTACGCCAACGGCCAGGTCCTGGTTTGCGGCGCGCACGAAGCCCTGCGCCACTACAAGGACGGCATGCTCAAATGCGCCCCCGCGGTGCCGGTGAAGGACTGCACCGAGCGCACCAACCTGCGCCTTTATGGGACAGGCGACTTCTTCTTCTCCTTCCGCACCCAGGTCTGCGCCACCCAGGCGCGCAAGGGCGGAACGGGCGCCACCGAACTGACCGGCATGGCCCTCGACGGCGGCGTCGGCGACGGCGGAAACTGAGAACCACCTCCCTCAAGGGGAGGGTTGCTTCTTTTGCAAAAAAGAAACGCCCCGTCCGGGGTTCCGGGCGGGGCGTTTCGGCATTCAGGTCAGGCTAGCGCCAGTGGCCTTCGATCCATTCGCCATTGCGGGCGTAATGGCCGGGCACCCAGCCGGAATAGTGGCCGTGCGGCCGGTCCCAGTGGCCGTGGATCCAGACCCACTGGCCGTAGCGCCGGGCCCAGTGGCCGTCGATCCACACGCCGTTGCCCCATGGCCGGTTTGGCCGGACTTCGACTTGCGGCGGCGGCGGCGCCAGATTGATGCCCACGAAGATGCGGGCGCCAGCGGCGCCCGCCGGCAGGATCACAGCCGCGCTGACCAGCGCGGCACAAAGCAGTTTCGACACGCGTTTCATTCGATTCTCCCTCAACGGAATCGCCCCGTTGCCGCCCATTTCTGGCTGAGGCAGCAAAGCTGTCAACTAACTATTGTGAATTTTCTGGTCCGGCAGGGCTTCCGCGGCGCCGCCGCGCTTGCGGGAGAAGCGGGGTTCAGCCGATAGTGCCCCGTGCGCGACGCGCCCGAAATTCCCTTTCCCGCAAGGACTTCCATGAACATCCACGAATACCAGGCCAAGGCGCTTCTTCGCGATTTCAACGTGCCGGTGCCCAAGGGCATCGCGGCCTTCAGCGTGGCGGAGGCGGTCGCGGCGGCCAAGACGCTCGGCGGTCCCGTCTGGGTCGTGAAGGCCCAAATCCATGCCGGCGGCCGCGGCAGGGGCGGCGGCGTGAAGGTGGTCAAATCCATCGAGGACGTGGCGAAAGAAGCGGAGCGCATGCTCGGCATGACGCTCGTCACCCACCAGACCGGCCCGCACGGCCGCGTCGTGCGCCGCCTCTATATCGAGGACGGCTCGGCCATCGAACGCGAGCTCTATCTGTCCGCTCTGGTCGACCGCGCCACCTCGCGCATCGCCTTCATCGCCTCGACCGAAGGCGGCATGGACATCGAGGAAGT
>DATATK010000164.1:0-7285 GCA_036268825.1 Rhizomicrobium sp.
GGACGGTGGTGTGATCGCGCCCGCCGAAGCGTTTGCCGATCTCTGGCAGCGACCGCATCGTCAGTTCGCGGGCGAGATACATCGCCACCTGGCGCGGGCGCGCGATGCGGCGGGCGCGGCCGGCCGATTGGAAGTCGCGCAGGTCGAGCTTGTAGAACTCGGCCGTCTTGCGCTGGATGTCCTCGATGGAGGTCTTGCGATTGCCCGCCGCACGGCTGCCCAGCGTCTGCTCGGCCACTTCCATCGTGACCGGCTGTTTGGTCAGGTCGGCATAGGTCGCCAGCTTGGTGAACACGCCGATCAGGTCGCGCGGGCTCGCATCTTCCATGTCGGCGATGCGCTCCAGCACATCTTCGGGCAGCGCGCCGTCCGGACGCAGGCGGGAATATTCAGCCGCGCGCGATTTCAGGATGGCGAGGCGCGTGGCGCGCTCCGGCTTGTCGAGCGCGATGACGAGGCCGCCGGTGAGGCGCGAGCGCACGTCTTCGGTCAGGTTCTCAAGTCCCGCCGGCATGCGGTCGCAGGCGATGACGAGCTTGCGATGCAGGTCGGCGAAGGCATTCAGCGTGTGCAGGAACTCGGCGACGGTATAGGTCGAGCGGCAGAGATGCTGCAGGTCGTCGATCAGCAGGATATCGGCGGCGCGCAGCTCCTCCTTGAACGACAGCGTGTCCTTGCGGTTCAGCGCGCCGAGGAATTGGCGCATGAAATCTTCGGCGCCGAGGAACAGCGCGCGGCGGCCGCGCTTCTTGGCTTCGAGCGCGATGCTGTTGAGCAGATGCGATTTGCCGTAGCCGAAGCCGCCATGGATGTAGAGCAGCGAAACGTCTTCCTGTTCGCCCGTGGCCAGCGCGCGGGCGGCGCGGTAGCCGAAATCGTTTGCGGGGCCGGTGACGAAACTGTCGAAGCTTTGCCCGGGATTGACCATGCGATGCGACAAGCCGCGGCGCACCTCGGGGCGATCGCTCGTGAGGCCTTCGCGCATATAGGAGATGGTCGCAGGCTCTGGCTCGGCGGGAACCTCCTTGGCGACGCGGCCGCCGATCACCGGCTGGGGCGCGCTCAATTCGACGGAGAGTGACACGGGCTCGCCGCCCTCGGCGCGAAGGGCGCGCTCGATGCGGGGCATGTACTGGTTGGCCACCCAGTTGCGATGGAAGGGCTTGGGGGCCCCGAGCTGGATTTCATCCTTTTCGAACCGCACAAGAACCAGGGGCGCGATCCAGGCGTCGAACACCGCCTCGCCCAATTCCCGCCGAAGGCGCTCGCGCGCGGCGATCCAAACGTTTTCCCAATCCATGTGAGATGTCATGGCCTGTGTCATGGTCCCTTGCCTTTTTATCGTCCGGCTTCGAAGCCGGCTTCCCCTTATTGGTAGTGAGATCTTTTGTGTGGCCGTTCGTGCGACGGCCTTCCCGTCAGGTTTTTCGCATGTGCCCTCTCATCCTTGCCGCCAGGGCAGGTCGGCGGCCTTCCAGCCATTGATATGTCCGCGATGGCCCGACGGATCGGGATCGCCCTCGAAACCGCCCGCCACGTTGTAGGCGCGGGTGAAACCGTTCCTGGTCAGCGCGATGGCCGCGGCGCGCGAGCGCGCGCCCGAGCGGCACAGCAACAAGACCGGCGTTCCGGCACCGGCGCCGGCCTCGCGCAGCGTGGCGGCTGCGGCCTCAGCGAAGCCCGGATTGACAGCCATGCTGGGAAAACTCTGCCATTCGATGCAATGGACGCGGCGGGCGACGCCCGACAAATCCGGCAGGCCGACGAAGTTCCACTCTGCGGTGGTGCGCACATCGATGAGCTGCGCCTTGGGATCGCTCGCCAGCAAAGCCCACGCATCCTGGACATCGATGTCGCCCGCATAGTCGGTGGTGGGGTTCGGCAGGGTCACTTCGGTCGCACTCCAGGGAAACGAAAGGCACCGGCGCGCCGCGAGGCGCTCCGCGTCCTGCTCAGACAAGAATTCGATTAGTGGCTAGACTGGTGGGTAAGGCCCGGCGCGCAAACAATATTTGCCAATACTTTCATATTATTATCGTTGCTCTTTGGCATTGTTGCCACGTCCCCATAACCAGCGCTGGGGAAGATAAAATGCGGGGTGTGCCGTTGCAAGTGAAAACCGCGAATCGAAGGTTAAAAAACGGCACGTCGTGCGCAGTGCGACGAAGCGGTGACGTGCACTAAAGTGTTGTGACGTATGCGGAAAAACTCTTTGTCCACCGAATCAATACGTTAACGACAAGCGCGTGAGAGTTTTGTGACGTGCGCGCAGTTCTTCCGTGTGCTGACAAACAAAACGGGGCCGCAACGCGGCCCCGTTTGTATCACAAACGATTCTGGTAAGAGTTCGCGTAGCTTAGCCGGCGCGCTTAACTCTTGAGCTTGGCGACGCGCTTGGACAGGCGCGAGACTTTCCGGCTGCCCGTGTTCCTGTGGATAACACCCTTGCTCACGCCGCGCATGATCTCGGGCTCCGCGGCCTTCAGCGCGGCAATGGCGGCCTTTTGGTCGCCGGCGGCAAGCGCTTCTTCCACCTTGCGGGTGAAGGTGCGCACGCGGGTGAGCCGCGAATGGTTGATGGCGGTCCGCTTGGCGATGGTCCGGGTGCGCTTTTTGGCCGAGGCGATATTGGGCATGGGTCGTCCTGCTTAAAACCGTTGGAAGGCGGGGTGTTTACAAGCTGGCGGCGTCCGGCGCAACCGGCATATCCGCGAGGGGTCAAAATCGCCCGAAAAGCCGGAATTACCGGTCCGTGAAGCCGGGTTTCCGCTTCTCGCTGAAGGCGGCCATGCCTTCCTTCTGGTCGTCCGTGGCAAACATGGAGTGGAACACGCGCCGCTCGAAGCGGATGCCTTCGGTCAGCGTCGTCTCGTAGGCGACGTTCACCGTCTCCTTGGTCATCATCACGATCGGCACGGATTTCTCGGCGACGGATTGCGCCGCCTTCATCGCCTCCGCCATCAGGTCCGCCGCCGGCACCACGCGCGACACCAGTCCGGCACGCTCGGCCTCGGCGGCGTCCATGTTCCGGCCCGTCAGGCACATCTCCATCGCCTTGGACTTGCCGACCAGGCGGGTGAGGCGCTGGGTGCCGCCGATGCCGGGCATGACGCCGAGATTGATCTCCGGCTGGCCGAACTTGGCGGTGTCGGCCGCGATGATGAAGTCGCACAGCATGGCGAGCTCGCACCCCCCGCCCAGCGCATAGCCCGCGACCGCCGCGATGATCGGCTTGCGGATCGCGACGATGCGGTCGTTCACATGGGCGAAGAAGTTGGACTTGTACATGTCCATATAAGACTGCGGCGCCATCTCCTTGATGTCCGCGCCGGCGGCGAAGGCGCGCTCGGAACCGGTGAGCACGATGCAGCGCACCTCGGTGCCGCGGTCCCATTCCTCCAGCACGCCGATCAACTCGGCCAGCAGTTCGGAGTTCAGCGCATTGAGCGCCTTGGGCCGGTTCAGCGTGATGACGCCGACCGAGCCTTCGATTTTCACGAGGATGTTATGGTATTCCATGGATGTCTCCGTTTGCTGCCGCCTTCCTCGCCCCGGAACGCCGCAAATGCAAGCGGGTTCAGTCGTCGATCCGCTTGGAGCGCGTCTGCTTCAGGCGCGAATGGGCCTTCTTCTTTTCGAGGCCCTTTTCCTTGGAGGAGCGCGAGGGCTTCGTGGGGTGGCGTTTCTTGGGAATGGCCGCGGCCGTGCGGATGAGATCGACGAGCCGCTCGCGCGCATCGTCGCGATTGCGTTGCTGGTCGCGATATTGCCGCGCGGTGATGACGATCACGCCGTCCTTGGTCAGCCGCGATCCGGCCAGCGCTTCCAGCCGCGCGTGCACGTCGAAGGGCAGGCGGGCGCGCCGTGCGTTGAAGCGCAACTGCACCGCGCTCGCCACCTTGTTGACATTCTGCCCGCCGGGGCCGGACGAAGTGATGAAGCTCTCTTCGAGCAGGCTCTCGTCGATAGCGAGGCGCGGGGTGATTTGAATCGTGGCCATGGCGGATTCTATCACACTTGACAGGCAACCAAATGGTTGCATATTAGGAGGATGAACATGGATGCAGCGTTCAAGGCGTTGGCGGATGAAAGCCGCCGCCATTTGCTGGACCGGCTCCACAACAAGAACGGGCAAACCTTGGGTGAACTGTGTGAGGGACTTGCGATGTCGCGCCAGGCGGTGACCAAGCATCTGGGAATCCTGGAGGCCGCCAATCTCGTCGCCACCAAGAAGCAGGGGCGCGAGAAGCTGCACTTCATCAACCCGATCCCGATCAACGATATCGCCGAACGCTGGATCGGCAAGTTCGAACGGGGGCGGTTGGCCGCACTGTCGGATCTGAAAAAGAAACTCGAAAGGGAAGAGCCATGAGCCAATATGTCTACGTCACCTACATCCGCACCACCCAGCAGAAGCTTTGGGATGCGCTGACGAAACCGGAATTCCAGAAGGCCTACTGGTTCGGCATGCACCAGGAGACGGACTGGAAGCCCGGCTCTCCATGGCAATTGAAGTTTTCCGACGGCCGCGTGGCCGATGCCGGAGAAGTGGTCGAGTTCGATCCGCCCAGCCGCCTCGTCCTCAAATGGCGCAATGAATTCCGCCCTGAGCTCACGGCGGAGGGCTATTCACGTTGCGTGATGGAGCTGGCGAGCGAAGGCGGCCTGGTGAAGCTTTCCATCACCCACACCATGGAACGCGAAAACTCCAAGCTCATCGAAGCGGTGTCCGGCGGCTGGCCGCGCATCCTTTCGAGCCTCAAATCGCTGCTCGAAACCGGCGAAAGCCTCCCCGACGCGCGCCAATCGCCGAAGGGGGCCTAGGCTATTTCCGAGGTTACTTCTGACACACCGGGCAAAAGAAACTCGACCGCCCGCTCTGCACGATGCGCTTGATGATGCCGTCGTCGGCGCGCTGGCAGAGTTTGCCTTTGCGGTCGTAGACGGCGAAGTGGTGCTGGAAATAGCCGAGTTCGCCGTCGACGCGCTTGTGGTCGCGCAGGGTCGAGCCGCCGGCCTTCACCGCCTCGCGCAGCACGGCCTTGATGGCGGGCGCGAGGGCGGCGATCTCGTCCGGCTTCACGCGCGCGGCGCGCCGCTTGGGCGATATCTTCGCGCGCCACAGAGCCTCGCAGACATAGATGTTGCCGAGCCCCGCGATGATCCGCTGGTCGAGCAGGGCGGATTTGATCGGCGTCTTCTTGCCTTTGAGCGCCTCCTTTAGGAACGCCGCATCGAAATCGCCCGACAGCGGCTCGACGCCCAGCGCCTTGAAAAGCTTGTGCGCTTCGACCTCGTCGGTCTTGACCAGCGTCATCAGCCCGAAGCGGCGGTGGTCGGTGAAGACGATCCGGGCGGGCGCGTCTGTCTCGAACACCACATGGTCGTGCTTGCCGGTTCCGGCGCCGTCCGGCGCGGCGTCATGGTGGAACTGGCCGAGCTTGCGGTCGTGACCGCTGGCGTAGACGCTCATCCGCCCGCTCATGCCCAGATGGATGACCAGCGTCTCGCCACAGTCGAGGTCCGCCATGATGTATTTCGCCCGCCGCCACAATCGCACGACCTTTCGCCCCGTCAGCCGCTTGGCGAAATCCTTCGGGAAGGGCACGCGCAGGTTGCGCCGCCGCGTCTCGACATGGGTGAACCTGTGCCCCTCCAGGGCCGGCTTCAGCCCCATCATCACGGTTTCGACTTCGGGCAGTTCGGGCATGGCCAACCATGAAGAGTCGCAGGGCGCTAAGGTATCCCAGGGATACGGCCCAAGCTATTGTCCGCGCCATGATCGCCGACTCCAAACCCACCGCCAGTTTCGGTTTCCGGGACGTGCCGGAGGACGAGAAGGAAGCCCTCGTGCGCGAGGTCTTCTCCTCAGTCGCCAAACGCTACGACCTGATGAACGACCTGATGTCGGGCGGTGTGCATCGCATCTGGAAGGACGCGATGGTCGAATGGCTGAATCCGCGGCCGGGCTGGCATGTGCTGGACGTGGCCGGCGGCACGGGCGACATCGCGTTCCGCATCGCCGACACCGCGCGCGCCCGCGGCGGCGCGGCGGCGATCACCGTCTGCGACATCAATGCCGACATGTTGGGCGAGGGCGTGCGCCGCGCCCGCGAGAAGGGCGAGAACGCCGTCGAGTGGATATGCGGCGATGCCGAGGCGCTGCCCGTGCCCGATGCCAGCATGGACGCCTATACGATCGCGTTTGGAATAAGGAACGTCACGCATATCGACCGCGCGCTCGCCGAGGCACGGCGCGTGCTCAAGCCGGGCGGGCGGTTTCTCTGTCTGGAGTTCTCGCGCGTCGAGGCGCCGGGGCTAGATACGCTTTATGAGAGCTTCTCGTTCTCGGTGTTGCCGAAGCTCGGCGCGCTGGTGGCGGGCGATGAGGAATCCTATCGCTACCTCGCCGAAAGCATCCGCCGCTTCCCGCCGCAGGCGAAGTTCGCGAAGATGATCGAGAGAGCGGGGCTGAGCCGCGTCAAGGTGCGCAATCTCACGGGCGGGATCGCGGCGATGCATTCGGCCTGGAAAATATGATCCGGACGCTCAACAGTCTACGCCGCCTGCATCACGCCGCGCATGTTCTGGCGAGGCACGATGCGCTGGTGCCGCGCGAATATCTCGCCGCCATGCCGCTTTGGGCGCGCATCATCCGCCGCCTCATCGGCACGCGCGAACGTGACGACAAGACGATGCCGCCGGGCGTGCGTCTCGCGCTGGCGTTCGAAAGCCTTGGCCCTGCCTATGTGAAGCTCGGCCAGATCCTCGCCACGCGCCCCGATCTCGTCGGCGCGGATGTGGCGCAGGCGCTGGAGCAATTGCAGGACCGCCTGCCGCCGTTCCCCACGGACGTAGCCAGGCGCGAAGTCGAAGCGGCGCTGGCGAAACCGCTCGATGAAACCTTCGTGACATTCGGCGATGCGGCGGCGGCGGCCTCTATCGCGCAGGTTCACAAGGCCGAAACAACCGGCGATCCGCCGCGTGACGTCGCGGTGAAAGTGTTGCGCCCCGGAATCGAGGCGCAGTTCGCGCGCGATCTTTCCGCCTTCGCCTTCGCCGCGCGCATGGCCGAGCGGATGTCGGCCGAGGCGCGCCGCTTGCGTTTCCGCGCGGTGGTTGACACGCTGGCCGCCTCCGTCGCGCTCGAACTCGACCTGCGCATGGAAGCCGCAGCCGCGTCGGAGCTGGCCGAGAACACCAAGGCCGACAAGGATTTTCGCGTTCCCACCGTCGACTGGAACCGCACCGCCGGGCGCGTCCTCACCACCGAATGGATCGACGG
>DATATK010000165.1:0-20830 GCA_036268825.1 Rhizomicrobium sp.
GATTCGCTGTCGCCCGCCGAGAAACAGGCCATCGAGCAGAAGATTGCCGACCGGATGGCGCGCATGCAGAATCGCGGCCAGTAAAACCACCGGCAACTCGCTTGGGGGCCGCGCACGGAAGCGCGCGGCCCTCTTTGCGAATCCTGTAAGGTCCCTTCCACAACGGGCGCGAGTCGCCCGGCTTCCTGGGAGGGAAACATGCTCGACTATCCGGTCACCCTGGTGACAGCCGCCATCACGATCCTGGCGATCATTTTCTACTTCTGGACCGGCATCAATGTCGGACGGATGCGCACCAAGCACGGCGTCGCGGCGCCTGCGATAACCGGCAGTCCGGAATTCGAGCGCGCCATGCGCGTGCAGATGAACACGCTCGAATGGTTCGTAATCTTCCTGCCGCTGCTCTGGCTCGCCACGATCTATTTCTCGCCGGCCATGTCGATGGCCTATCTGTCGTGGCTGCCACCGATCCTTGGACTCATCTGGATCGCGGGCCGGGTGCTCTACATGAACGGCTACATGGTCGCGGCCGACAAGCGCAGCACCGGTTTCCTCATCTCGGGGATCGCCATCATCGGCCTGCTGATCTGCGCCATCGCCGGCCTGATCATGACATGGAGCGCCGTATCCGCCGCCGTGGCGGCGTAGCCCCATCAGGCAAACGCCGGCGGCCCTTTCGGACCGCCGGCGTCTGTCAGGCTTCAGGACGGCGACTACTGACCGCTCACGAGCGTCAAGACGCCGGTATTGTCGCTGGTGTTTCCGGCGATCACGTTGTTCTTGTAGGACGTGAGTACGCCGCTGTTGGCAGAGTCCACGCCCTTGATGCCGTTACCGGTGACGACCGAGTTGTTCAGGATGACGTTCGACGTCGCCCCGTTCGACACGACGCCGTTGCCCGAATTGTTGACGGACTGGCTCTGATCGAACGCCACGACGACATTGGTCGTGCCGGTCGCGCCGACATTGACCGCAAGGCCGTGGAAGCCGCTGTTCTGGATCACCGTGTTGTTGATCGTCGCGCGGATCTGGCCGCCGGTCGCCGCGCTCGTGTCGATGCGGATGCCGTTGGTGTTGTTGAGGATGACGTCACGCGTCATCACAACCTTGACCGCCGGCGTGCCAGTGGGCTGGATGAAGACGCCGCCGCCGATCGTGGCGCCGCCGCCGATCTGGCCGTTGGTGGTGATGGTGGTGTCGGTGATGTCGAGTTCACCGGCACCGACCGGCGTGAATGATACGCCGTAGCCGTTTGGCGAGCCGCCCGTGAAGTTGCGGATCGTGCAGTTCTGGATCTCAAGCGCCTTGCCGGCGATGAACTTCACGCCCGCGAGGCTGTTGGATCCGACCGGGCCGCCGTCGATCTGCAGGCCGCGCAGGATAACCACGTCGCCCGCGCCGGCGTTGACCGTGACGCCGTTGGTGCCGGCCACGAGGATACCGGCTGAGCCGATGCCTTCATTGGCTAGTGTAATCGCCTTGGTGACCGTCACGGCGCCGAATCCACCCGGATCGAGCGTGTCGATTTCGCCGCCGGGGGCGGTCTTCGAGATCGCGCCCGGGAACGTCTTGCACGGCGCGGTGCGGCTGCAGGGATTGACGTCGTCGCCGACGCCGGAAATCCAGGTGCGCGTGGCTTGCGCCTGCGCCGGTGTGATGAAAAGGCTAGGCGCAGCAAGCGCGATCAGCCCCACGAACATCGCTAGTTTCTTCATTAGAATTTTTCTCCTCAGAAGCCCCGGGAAAAGCTTTCCAGCCCGAACCGTCGACCCGGCGCAAATCGACGTTTACCGCCTCCCTATTACAGTCTTGCCATCGCGGCGGATAGGGGTAACGGCCGTTACAAAAATAGCTTTTCCACCTTGCGCGGCGGCGGCAAGCCGGATCTGTTGCACCTGCGAACACCCGGCCCCAAACAATCCTGTTGAAAACCAAGGGATTCCCCGCGAGCAGGCGGGCCGACTTGACGCTCTGCTGTCCTTGTCTTGAATGGTGCCGTCCCTGCTTTGCGAAAATTGTTTGCGTCATTTCCACCGGCGAGGCCCATCACTGGTGAAGGGCATCTGGATTCAGAAAGCTTTTAACTTGCGCTTGCCACTGTCTGCCGGAAACTCGGTGGGTATGCACTATGAGAGTCTTTCGCTTTTTCCCCGCCATTTTCGTTCTGCTCAACGGCGTGATCGGGATCGAATACCGGCACTATCACGGCCAGGCGGCGCTCAAAGCGGCGCTTCCCGAATTGACCGCGGTGCTGCTTTTCCTCGGGATCGCGGTGATCGGCTTGATGCTGGTGCTGCAGAAGCGAAAGCACTCCTCAAACTGATCACACCAATCTACTCTGCTGCACCGCCGCCGCGATGAAGGATGAGAACAGCGGGTGGGGCTCGAACGGTTTCGATTTCAGTTCGGGATGGAACTGCACGCCGATGAACCAGGGGTGGTCCGGGATTTCCATGATCTCGGGCAGGCGTTTGTCAGGTGACCAGCCGGAGACCTTGAAGCCCTGCTTTTCGAGCAGCGGGGTGTATTCGGTGTTCACTTCGTAGCGGTGCCGATGGCGTTCGCTGATCGCGGTTGCGCCGTAGACTTCGGCCACGCGGCTTCCCGGCGTCAGCACGCTGTCATAGGCGCCCAGCCGCATCGTGCCGCCCAGATTTCCGTCGGCGGCGCGTTTCTCGATCGCGTTGCCTTTCACCCATTCGGTCATCAGGCCGATCACCGGATGCTTGGGCTTGCCGATCTCCGTCGTACCCGCTCCGTCGAGGCCGGCCAGATCGCGCGCGGTTTCGATCACCGCCATGTGCAGGCCGTAGCAGATGCCGAAGAACGGCACCTTGCGTTCGCGCGCGAACTTCACCGCTTCGATCTTGCCTTCGGTGCCGCGCTCGCCGAAGCCGCCGGGCACGAGGATGCCGTTGACGTTCTCGAGGAACGAGGCCGCATCGTCGCGTTCGAATATCTCGCTGTCGATCCAGTCCATATGGACCTTCACGTTGTTGGCGATGCCGCCATGGACCAGCGCCTCGCTGAGGGACTTATAGGAATCCTTCACCTGCATGTATTTGCCGACGACCGCGATGCGCACCTCGCCTTCGGGGTTCTTCACCCGCTCCACGACCTGCTTCCAGCGCGACAGGTCCGGCAGCGGCGCGTCGTCCATGCGGAAGTGCTTGAGCAGCTGTGTGTCGAGGCCGACCATGTGATAGGCGATCGGCACGCGATAGATCGTGTCGAGGTCCAGCGCCGGGATCACACGCTCCGCCGGCAGGTTGCAGAACAGGCCGATCTTGTGGCGCTCTTCATCCGGGATGGGATGGCTGGCGCGGCACAGGAGGATATCCGGCTGGATGCCGATGGCGCGCAGCTCCTTCACCGAATGCTGCGTCGGTTTGGTTTTCAACTCGCCCGCCGCCTCGATATAGGGCACCAGGGTCAAATGGATGTATGCGGTCTGGTCGTGGCCGCGATCGTTGCCAAGCTGGCGGATGGCTTCGAAGAACGGCAGCGCCTCGATGTCGCCCACCGTGCCGCCGATCTCGACCAGCAGGAAGTCGAGGTCGTCGATCCCCGTCAGCACGAATTCCTTGATCATGTCGGTGACGTGCGGGATCACCTGCACCGTGCGGCCCAGATAGCCGCCCTTACGCTCCTTCTCGATCACCTGCTGGTAGATGCGGCCCGAGGTGACGTTGTCCGATTTGGACGCCGCCACGCCGGTGAAGCGCTCGTAATGCCCCAGGTCCAGATCGGTCTCGGCCCCGTCATCGGTGACGTAGACCTCGCCGTGCTGGAACGGCGACATGGTCCCCGGATCGACGTTGAGATAGGGGTCCAGCTTCCGCAAACGGACTTTGTACCCGCGTGCCTGAAGAAGGGCACCGAGTGCGGCAGACGCAAGACCTTTTCCCAAGGAAGAGACCACGCCGCCAGTGATGAAGATCAACCGCGCCATGGAAGGCCAACATGTCGAAGAGCGCCCCCGCACTCAAGCGCTATCGCAAAGAAATATGACGCACGCGCAAACCGCATGAGGATCACGCTCTAACCGATTGAATCGAAAGGGGCTTAATGCGGCGCTGGAATTGCGGGCGCGGTCTTGCCCGGCGGCGGCGCGATCGGTTTCAGGGGCGCCAGAGGCTGGGTCGTGCCCACGGGCGCCGAATCGAGGATCGAACTCTTCGGGCGGCCATGAAGCGCCACCACGGTCAGGCCAAGGCTGGTCACGAAGAACAATACCGCCAGGATCGCGGTCGTGCGGGTCAGCGTGTCCGCTGCACCGCGGGGCGAGAACAGGCTGCCGAAGCCGCCGCCGCCTCCCCCGCCGCCCATGCCGAGCGCGCCGCCCTCGGATTTCTGGAGCAGGACCACCCCGACCAGGGCGACCGAGACGATGAGCTGGATGACGATCAGGACGGCTTGCATGGACGCTTCCTCTTGTCGGCGGGGTCAATAGAACAACCGGGCGAAGAAGGGAAGCTTTTCGGGCCTAAACCCTACGGCGCGTTGGGATTAGCTGGCCATTGCTTCGGCTTGGGCTTCGGTTTGGGCCGGGACCTGGCGGGCGATGATCATGGCGACCGTGCCGTCGATCTCCTCAAGATGCTGGGTCGTCGTCTTTTCCGGAGCGAAGACCTGGTTGAGGTTCAGGGCCGCGTGACCCAGCAGGTGCATCGAGGCGTTGCGATCAACACCGGCTTCCAACCCCTCCGCCGCCGCCAGCACCGAATCGCACCAGGCGATGGCGGCCTCATAGCCCGTGCCGCGGCAGCGCAGCGCCATCGCGCCGGTCATGTCCCTCAGCTTGCTGAGATCGACTTCATATTTCCCCGTGCCTGGCACATAGGCCTGCATCAGCCGCCACAGCACGCAGACCTGGAAGGCGTCCCGGCGAAGCTTCTCGGCGAGCAGCGCTTCGCGCGCGCTCTTGAGCTGCGCGTCGAGTTTTTGCGCCGTCTCCTCCGACGTCATCCGCTCCTGCGCCTTCATCTTCAGCGAATTGGGTGGATCGAAGAGCTCCACGTTGGACGGCCGCACGGAGTCGCGCCGACGGTCGGGTCCCACATATTCCGACGTGATGACGAAGCCTTTGCGGCGCTCGATATGCGTCGTGATGCGCTGGCCGAGCAGCGCGGTGGAGAACGGACGCAGCAGAAGATCGTCGGCGCCCGAGTTCAGGACCTTGGAGACCACCGCGCCCGAATGTTCCCACGCCGTCACGATGATGACGATGAACGGATTGTAGCCGTCCGTGCCCTGGCGCAGCCCCTGGATCATCGCGCAGAGATCGGCGTCCGCGTTCTGGATTTCGCACAGCGCGAGATCCGGGGGGCGGCGCTTGATGCATTCGGCGAAGCTTTCGAGCGTCGGCGCGGTCTCGATATGCCGGAAGCCGAGATTGTAGAGTGCCGAACGTGTCGCAGCGCGGTTTGCCGACACGGGGTCGTAAACCAGCGTCTGCACGTTGTCGAAACTCAATCGTGTCATGGCTTCCCGGCCTGTCCGCCAAGGATGACGCCCGCGCGTTAAAGAAGCGTGGCAATGCGTGGTTAATGCTTCGGTACGGCCGAGAAAATCCCGTGGAAATCCGAGGCTTTCAGGCTCGCCCCGCCCACCAATGCCCCGCCGACATTCTTGACGGCGAGCATTTCGGCCGCGTTCGACGGCTTGACCGAGCCGCCATAGAGAATGCGAACGCCGTCCGCCTCGCCAGGGAACTTTTCGGTGAGGCACATCCGGATATGCGCATGGACTTCGGCGATTTCGGCGACGGTCGGCGTGCGTCCGGTGCCGATGGCCCAGATGGGTTCGTAGGCGACGGCGGTGTTCTGCGTGGTCATGCCATCGGGCACGCTGTGCGCGATCTGCCGTCCACAGACGTCCAGAGCGTGTCCAGCCTCGCGTTCGGCTTCGCTCTCGCCGACGCAAATGATCGCCGTGATCCCGGCGCGCCACGCGGCCATCGCCTTGTCCGCCACCATCGCGTCGGTCTCGGCGTGGAAATGGCGGCGCTCGGAATGGCCGACGATCACGGCCGACGCGCCGGCATCCTTCAGCATCTCCGCGCTGATATCGCCAGTGAACGCGCCGGAGATTTCCTCGCGGCAATCCTGCCCTCCGATCGCGATGCGCCCTTTCGCCATCCAGCTCGCCTGCGCGATCAGGGTGGCGGGCGGGCAGATCAGGATATCGGCCGCCGGCTGCTCGGCCGCGACGAGGGCGCAGACCTTGTCGATCTCCCCCAGCGAGGCGGAAAGACCGTTCATCTTCCAGTTTCCGGCAATCAGCGGACGCATCGTTTCCCTCAACGCAGAATTTCGACGAGCAGGACCCAGGCGTTTATCACGGTCACGATCAACGACACCACGACCCCGGGCACGATCCAATAAAGCCCGCTGGAATGGCCGAGAACGATCAGCACGGCGGCGACCAGGAACGGCAGGCTGGAAAACTGGCCCAGCAGGGCCCGCGGTACCAGAAAGCGCCAGCTCGAATAGGACTCGCCGGAGCCGATCACACGTGCCTGAAGCCAGACGGGTATCAGCCACATCAGGGCGCCGATAACGCCAAGTTCGGAAGCGAACAGCCAATCCGGCTGGTGGGGGATCAAGGCACAGCTTGCCACGACCAGCACACCCGTCGGCGCGACGAGCGTCTCCGCGGCCCGGCCCGGCAGCAGCGGGTGGGCGAGGATACGGGTCACATTGATCGAAATGGCGACAATGACGAGGCCGGTCAGCGCCGCCGCCGCGCCCAATTCCGCCACGAAGAAATCGGCCCAACTGCCCATCGAATCCCCGCCGAATCCCCTGTAAACCGCGCCTTGCCCTTGCGCGACCCCCTCCCTATCATCCGCGGCCTTTCACCGCCACGTCCGGATCCCGTCATGCTTCAGACAATGCGCAAATTCTCCCAGTCCTGGGCCGTCAAGATTATGTTCGTCGGACTGGTGCTCAGCTTCGTCCTGTGGGGCGTCGGCGACATCTTCCGCGGCGGCTCGAACGATACCAGCGTGGCCAGCGTCGGCGGCACGAAGATCGACGCCAACACGTTCCAGCGCGACTACAAGAATCTCGTCCGCAACGCGGGCGTCCAGCGCGGCGCCGACCTGACGCCGGAGGAAGCACAGAAGGCGGGCCTTGCCGACCGCGCGCTGCAAGCCCTGATCAACCAGACGGCGATCGACCGCTTGACGGATCATCTCGGCCTGGTGATGGGCGACGCGCAGATCTCGCAAGCGATCCGTTCGCTGCCCGCCTTCGCCGGACCGCTCGGCACATTCGACGAGGGCACATTCCAGCAACGCCTGCAACAATACGGATTCACCGAACAATCCTTCATCGACGCGATGCGCAGCGACGGCATCCGCCAGCAGGTGCTCAGCGCCGCGCGCAACGGCTTTACGGTCCCGGCCGGCTTCGGCCGCGCCCTGTTCGCCTACATGAACGAGCGCCGCGCCGTGCAATATGTGGAAGTGACGGACGCCGCGCTCGCCCCCATCGCCGATCCGACGGACGCGCAGCTGAACGCTTTCATCAAGCAGCACCCGGACCGTTTCAGCGTGCCGGATTATCGCGCGATCACCTACGCGGTCGTCGGGCCGGAGGACCTGCTCGGGCAGGTCAGCGTCACCGATGCGCAGGTCGCGCAGGAATACGACAACCGCAAGACCGATCCGCAATACAACTACATCATCCCCGAAAAGCGCGACGTCGAGCAGCTCAACTTCAAGGATGCGGCCTCCGCCAAAGCCGCCAGCGCAAAGATCGCCACGGGCACCAGCTTCGCCGATCTCGCAAAATCGCTCGGCACCCAGCCGATCTCGCTCGGCACGGTCACCGCGTCCTCGCTGGGCGACCGCGGAGCGCCGGTGTTCGCGCTGCCGGAAAATGGCGTGACGCAGCCGCTCAAGAACCTTTCCGGCTATGCCCTGCTCCATGTCAGCAAGATCACGCCCGGCAAGATCACGACGCTCGCCGACGTCAAGGACGAGATCACCAAATTCCTCAAGACCAAGCTTGCCATCGCGAAGGCCGAGGACATCGCCAACGCCTACACCGACGCGAGCAGCGGCGGCCTCAGCCTGCAGGACGCGGCGAAGAAAGTCGGCATGCGCGTCGTTCGCGTCCCCGCCGTCGACCAGTCCGGCCTGGCGCCGGACGGCAGCAAGGCAAACGTTCCGGCCGATCCGCAATTCCAAAGCGAGATGTTCAAGGCGGAGGTCGGCCAGGAAGGCGACACGTTCGAGAGCAAGGACGGCCATGTCTATGTGCTGAAGGTCGAGAGCGACACGCCCTCCAGGCTCAAGCCGCTCGCCGCCGTGCGCCAGCAGGCGACTGCGATGTGGCTCGCCGATGCGCGCCAGAAAGCGCTGGCCGCCAAAGCGCAGGTACTCGCGGCAAAGGCCGGCAAGGATTTCGCCGGCGTCGCCCAATCGCTGAACGCCACGCCCAAGCCCAGCGAGGCCCTCTACCGGGATAAGGCTAGCGGCGACCTGCCGGTGGAGCTGGTGACGAAAATCTTCTCCACGCCGCCGGGCAGCGCGGTGTCGGGCCAGTCCGCCAAGGGCGACACCTATATCGTGGCCAGGGTCACCGGCGTGATGCATCCGCCGCCGCCGATGGGCGATCCCAACTATCTGCGCTTCATCAACGAAGTCAGTGCCGGCACGGCGGACGACATCGCCCAAACCGTCGCCCAGGCCGAGCGCGACAAGCAGGGCGTGACCGTCAACCAGAAGCAGGTGGACCAGGCCACCGGCTCCGGCGGCGAAGGCTCGTGAGCGATCGATGGCCATTGAACCGTCTTATGCAGGCTTCACGCAGGCCTATGAGTCCGGCCGCGCGCAGGTTCTCTACGCAAGACTGATCGCCGATCTGGAGACGCCGGTCTCGGCCTATCTCAAGCTCGGCTCGTCGCGCGACAACGCCTTCCTGCTCGAAAGCGTCCAGGGCGGCGAAGCGCGCGGGCGATACTCCATCATCGGCATCAAGCCCGACCTGATCTGGCGCTGCCAGGGCGGCAAAGCCGAGATCAACCGCAACGCCCGCGCCAATCCGAACGAGTTCGTACCCGCCTCGCGCGCCGATAAGCCGCTCGAGTCGCTGCGCGAGCTGGTGCGCGCCACGCAGATGGAATTGCCGCCGGGCGTGCCGCCGATGGCGGTGGGCCTCTACGGCTATCTCGGCTACGACATGGTGCGGCTGATCGAGGATCTCGGCCCACCGCCGCCCGATCCGCTGAACCTGCCAGACGCGATCCTGCTGCGCCCCACCATCACCGCGATCTTCGACAATGTGCGCGACGAGATTCTGGTCGTCTCGCCGGTCTGGCCGGAGAAAGGCCTCGACGCCCGCGCTGCCTATGCCCGCGCCAGCGAACGGCTGATGGACGCCGTCGCCGACCTGGAACGGCCCGCGCCCGCGGCGCCGTCTCTCGATTCGCTGCCTGCCAATGCGGCGATCGAATCCAACATGACGCATGACGAATATCTCGCCATCGTCGAGCGCGCCAAGGAATTCATCCGCGCCGGCGACGTGTTCCAGGTCGTGCCGAGCCAGCGCTTCCGCCGTCCGTTCGCGCTGCCGCCCTTCGCGCTCTACCGCGCCCTGCGCCGGTTGAACCCGTCGCCGTTCCTTTACCACCTCGCCTTTCCCGGCTTCGCCATCGTGGGCTCCAGCCCCGAAATCCTGGTGCGGCTGCGCGACGGCGTCGTCACCATCCGGCCCATAGCCGGCACCCGCAAACGCGGCGTGACGCCGGACGAGGACGCCGCCCTCGCCAAGGAGCTGATGGCCGATCCCAAGGAGCGCGCCGAGCACCTGATGCTCGTCGATCTCGGCCGCAACGATGTCGGCCGCGCGGCCAAAATCGGCACCGTGAAGGTCACCGACAGCTTCTTCATCGAGCGCTACAGCCATGTCATGCACCTGGTCTCCAACGTCGAGGGCCGCATCCGCGACGGGCTGGACGCCATCGACGCCCTCGCCGCAGGCTTGCCCGCCGGCACGCTGACCGGCGCACCCAAGATCCGCGCCATGGAACTCATCGATAGCTTCGAGAAGGAGAAGCGCGGCGGCGCCTATGCCGGCGCGGTCGGCTATTTCGCCGCGGACGGCTCGATGGACACCTGCATTGTCCTGCGCACCGCGGTGGTGAAGGACGGCGTCATGTACGTCCAGGCCGGCGGCGGCGTTGTGGCGGACAGCGTTCCGGAGGCCGAATTCCAGGAAACCGTGAGCAAAGCCAAGGCCTTGATGGCCGCGGCCGAAGAGGCCGTGCGCTTCGCAACGGCCGCCCGCAAAGGGCAATAAGACCCGCTATCCGTTTCAATTGATAAAAAGCGGACGCCAATGCGCCCCGGGCTTATCCAATTTTCAATGACGAACGGCCGGAACTTTGGGAACGCATCAGCGGTGACTGACTTCTTAATGCACAAGGCGGTTGGGACGCCAAAAATCAGAGGGACTACACCTATGGCCAAATTCATCGTGGACGGCAGCAACGACATGTCCACCGTCGATCTCTCTACTGTCGCCAACGGCGACGTAACTACCAACACATCCAGCGAAGTCGTGATCAAGGCGACGGACGGTTCGATCTACACGCTGACGGGCGATTTCTCCGGCGGCGAGGGTTCCACCCTGCCCACCTCCGGGACCATCACCAGCATGGTGGTGGTCAGCGGCACCGGCGACGCCCAGTCGCGCTACGCCATCAACCACATCGCGCTGGACGTCACCACGTTCGAGCACGACGTGACCAACAACAACGCGACCGCCCTGTTCGACACGATCTTCGCGAAAAACGACAGCTTCAACCTGAAGAGCGGCGTCGAGAACACCGTATCGGGCGGCACCGGCAACGACCAGTTCCAGCTCGGCGACACACTCAGCGCCAACGACAGCATCAACGGCAATGGCGGCACCAACACTGTCATCCTGGACGGCGACTATGCCGGGTTGACGCTGAGCGATACCACGCTCACCAACATCGACCGTCTCGACCTCACCGGCGACAACACCTACGACATCACGACAGCCGACGGGACCGTCGCCGCGAACAACACGCTTGTCGTCGATGCGCGCGGCCAGACCGGCACTGTCAGCTTCGACGGCTCCGCCGAGACTGACGGCAAGTTCGACTTCCTGCTCGGCAGCCAAGCGGGCTCGACCGTCACCGGCGGCGAGGGCAATGACACGTTCCACGGCGGCGGCGTCGGCGCCACGCTCAATGGGGGTGGCGGCAACGACAACTTCATCTTCGGCGCCAACTTCGACGGTACCGACAATATCGACGGCGGCGCAGGCACCAACGTCGTCCATCTGATGGGCGACTATTCCGCCGGCCTGACCTTCGGCGCGACGTCGCTTGAGAACATCGAACAGCTCGACGTGCATCGCGGCGACAGTTACGACCTCACGCTGAACGCCGGGAACGACACCGCGGGCAATTCGCTCGATGTGCACGGCGAGACGCTGAGCTCTTCTGAATCGTTGACCTTCGACGGTTCCGCCGTCGCCGGCAATCTCACCTTGCATGGCGGCTCGGGCGCCGACACGCTTATCGGCGGCTCCGGCCACAACCAATTCATCGGTGGCACCGGCGCCGACACCATGACGGCCGGTTCGTCGATCGACAACTTCATCTACAATGCCGTGTCGGACTCGACCAATGCTCGCTACGATACGATCAGCGGCTTCGACACACACCAGGACCACTTCGTCCTGCCGACGGAAGTGACTGGGATCGACTCGCCTGTCGCGACCGGCTCGCTTTCCACCGCGACGTTCAACGGCGACCTGACGCGCGATATCGGCAGCACCGAGCTTGGCGCTCACCATGTCGTGGAGTTCACGGCCTCGAGCGGCAGCCTCGCGGGGGACACTTTCCTCATCATCGATGCCAACGGCGTCGCCGGCTATCAGGGCGGCCAGGACTACGTGATCCAGATCACCAATGCCGTCCACATCGCGGATTTGAACATGTCCGACTTCACGGTCAGCTAAGCTTCGCGATCGATCTCTGCGCCCGGCTGTCGACCAACCAGCCGGGCGTTTTTTTGTCTAGCGCGAAGTCGTCGTCAGCATTTCGCGCCTTGTCTTCAGCCGTATCGCCACATCCACCGCCACCAGATCGCCCCGATGGGCGCACCACGCCGCGAGCGCATCGAGCGTCTCCGGATGCGGATGCCCGATCGCGATCGCCACGCCGTCGCGCCGCGCGATCGCTTCGGTCTGCGCCAGCGCCGCCGCGACGGCGGCTGGCGATTGGACATCGTCCAGGAACACATCCCGCGCCGCGCTCGCCACGCCGAACGCACGCGCCAGTGGCACGACGGCGGAGTTGGGGGTCGTGCGCGAATCCAGGAAGAACAGCCGCCTGTCCGACAGCGTCTCCATCACCGGCACCAGCGCGACACGATCGGCCGTGAAGCGGCTGCCCTCGTGATTGTTGATCCCGGCAAATCCTGGCACCCGCGACAGCGCCCAATCCAGCCGCCGCGTGATCTCCGCCGGCGGCAGCGCGGTCAGCAGCGCATTCGGCCCGGGATCCGTCGTGCCATCCGGCTCCATCGGAACGTGGACCAGCACCTGATGCCCGGCGCGCACCGCCTCGCGCGCCAATGCGGGCGTCGTCGCAGGGTAAGGCAGGAATGACAGGCTCACGCCCGGCGGCAGCGCGATGGCGCGGCGCGTCCCCGTCACGTCGTCGCCCAGGTCGTCGATGACGATGGCGATGACCTCTGTCGGCGCCTCCGCGGCAACCGGCGCAGCGGCACCACCACCCTGCCCCAGACCCATACGCTGCGAGAGCCAATCCGGATAGGTCTGCGACGACACCGGCGTCAGCCATTGCGGCGCATAGCGGCTCGGCGGGAAACGCTCGTCGAGAGGCATCGCGATGGCATGCTGCGAGTCGTTGTACTCCGCCTGCGCCGCCATCAGGCCGGATGGCACCAGCGTATCGACCAGCGCCGGCAAACCCGCGAGCGTCCGCGTGCCGCCGACGGCCAGCGCCAGCACGAGCAAAAGCCAGAAGGCGGCACTGGCGCTTTGCAGCGTCGCGTCGCGTTTCGGAGGAATCAGGCGTCGCCTCGGCATGGGCCAATAGGAAGCCCATACCCATATCTGTCAATGTAGTAAGCCCGGCGCTTGACGGCCCGCCGGACCCCGGCTTTGTTGCGCCCGAAAGGCCCCCCGCGATGCTGCTCCTGATCGATAACTACGACAGCTTCACCTACAACCTGTTCCACTATCTGGGGGAACTGGGCGCGGACGTCGTCGTCCGCCGCAACGATGCGCTCAGCGCGCGCGAAGCCCTCGACATGGGCGCCGAAGGCATCGTGCTGTCGCCGGGGCCTTGCACGCCTAACGAAGCGGGCATCTGCCTCGACCTGATCCGCGAAGCGAACGGCAAAATGCCCATCCTCGGCGTCTGCCTCGGCCACCAGGCCATCGGGCAGGCCTATGGCGGCACCATCGTGCGCGCGCCGTCGCCGATGCACGGCAAACTGAGCCGCATCACCCACACCGGCCAAAGCGTCTTCCGCGGCCTCAACAACGATTTCGAGGCGACGCGCTATCACTCCCTCACCATCGCGCCCGCCAGCATGCCCGCCGTGCTCGAAGTCACCGCCAAGGCCGATGACGGCGTCATCATGGGCGTGATGCACAAGACCCATCCGGTGCACGGCGTGCAGTTCCACCCCGAGAGCATCGCGTCCGAAAACGGCCATGCGCTACTCGCCAACTTCCTCACCATCGCCCGCGAATTCTCCCGCGTGCCGGCATGAGAATCCCATGAGCACGGATGACGCATTCGCCGTCACGCTCAAGCGCGTGGCCGACGGCGCCGTGCTGAACGTTGATGCGTCGGCGAACGCATTCTCCGCCATGATGTCCGGCGAGATCTCCGAGACGCACATGGCGGCGTTCCTCACAGCGCTCGCGATGCGCAAGCCCACGGTGGACGAGATCGTCGGCGCGGTGCGGGCGATGCGCGGCGCGATGCGGACCATCGAGCCACCGCCCGGCGCCATCGATCTCTGCGGCACAGGCGGCGACGGCCACGGCACGCTCAACGTCTCCACCGCGACTGCCTTCGTGGTGGCGGCCTGCGGCGTGCCCGTCGCCAAGCACGGCAACCGCAACATGTCCTCCCGCACAGGCGCGGCGGACGTGCTCGAAGCCCTCGGCGTCAAGATCGACCGCACGCCGGAAGCCGCCGAAGCCGCATTGCGTGAGAACAATTTCTGCTTCCTCTTCGCACCCGCATACCACGCCGCGATGAAGCACGTAGCGCCCGTGCGCCGCGCATTGGGCTTCCGCACCATCTTCAATCTCCTCGGCCCCCTCTCCAATCCGGCGCAAGTGAACCGCCAGCTCATCGGCGTCTTCGCCGAGGAGTGGATCGAGCCGCTCGCCAAGGTCCTCGCCGCGCTCGGCACGGAGAAAGCGTGGATCGTCTGCGGCGCCGACGGCCTCGACGAACTCACCACCACCGGCGCCAGCCACGTCGCCACCCTCGAAGGCGGCAAGGTCACGCGCCGCGTCGTTACGCCCGACATCATCGGCGTGAAACACGCCACGCTCGCCGATCTCAAGGGCGGCGACGCGCAGGAGAATGCAGACACGATCCGTGCTCTGCTGGGCGGCGCCAAGAACGCATTCCGCGACATCGTCCTGCTGAACGCCGCCGCCGCGCTGGTCGTCGCCGACAAGGTGATCGACCTGCCCATCGGCGCCGCGCTCGCTGCCGACGCCATCGACAGCGGCCGCGCCAAAGCCGTCCTCGCGCGAGCCGCCTTATGACCATCCTCGACGATATCGCCGTTTACAAACGCGAGGAGGTCGCCGCCGCGCAAGCCAAGGTGCCGGATCGTCTCAATGACGAACGCGCCTGGGCGAACACCGCGCCGCGCGGCTTTCGCGACGCGCTGATGCGGCGACGCGACAAGGGCAAATTCGGCCTGATTGCGGAGATCAAGAAGGCAAGCCCGTCCAAGGGCGTGATCCGCGCCGACTTCGATCCGCCGGCGCTGGCACGCGCCTACGAGGATGGCGGCGCGGCTTGCCTTTCGGTGCTCACTGACGCGCCATCGTTCCAGGGCGCGCCGGAATTCCTCGGCCAGGCGCGCGATGCCACGGCGCTGCCGGTGCTGCGCAAGGACTTCATGCTGGATCCCTACCAGGTCACCGAGGCGCGCGCCTGGGGCGCGGACTGCATCCTGCTGATCATGGCCATGCTCGACGACGAGACCGCGCGCATCCTGTTTTCGCTGGCGCGTGACTATCACGCGATGGACGTGCTGGTCGAAGTCCACGACGAGCGCGAGGCCGACCGCGCCTTGGGTCTGGGCGCCGACATGATCGGCATCAACAACCGCGACCTGCACAGTTTCGTCACCGATCTCGGCGTCACGCTGCGTCTGGCGCCGCGCATCCCCAACGACATCCTGGTGGTGGCAGAGAGCGGCCTGTCCACCCCGGCAGACCTGGCGCGCCTCAAGGAGGCCGGCGTCACCACCGTCCTGATCGGCGAAAGCCTGATGCGGCTGTACGATGTGGCCGCGGCCACCCGCGCGCTGCTCGGAAATTAAGCTCCATCCCATCTCATAACTCCTCTAGTATCGGACACATGGCCAAGCTCACCCATCTCGACGACACAGGCGCCGCGCGCATGGTCGATGTTTCGGCCAAGACCGCGACGGCGCGCGAGGCGGCGGCCGAGGCCGTGATCGTGATGTCGCGCGCGGCTTTCGACGCCGTCGTTTCGGCCAGCGCGAAAAAGGGTGACGTGCTCGCCACCGCGCGTATCGCCGGCATCATGGCGGCGAAGAAGGCAGCCGACCTGATTCCGCTCTGCCATCCCATCGCGCTCACCACGGCGGCGGTCGCATTCGAGCCGCTCAAAGCGCGCCACGCGATCCGCATCCGCGCCACGGCCAGCACCAACGGCCCGACCGGCGTCGAAATGGAAGCGCTGACGGCGGCCAGCGTCGCCGCGCTGACGATCTACGACATGATCAAAGCCGTCGATCGCGGCGCGGTAATCGAATCCATCCGGCTTCTCTCCAAATCCGGCGGCAAGAGCGGGCGTTACAAGGCGCCCACGCGATGATCTCGGTCGACGAAGCCGTACAGCGCATCGTTGCCGGTTTCATGACGCTGCCGGGCGAAACCGCTCCCATCGCCGATGCCGCAGGACGCGTTCTCGCGGAGCCTGCGACGGCACGTCTCGACCAGCCGCCTTCGCCCGTCTCCTCCATGGACGGTTACGCGGTGCGCGCCAGCGATGCGAAGGCCAATGCAATCCTGAAACTGATCGGTTCTTCGCCCGCCGGAAACCCGTTCACCGGCAAAGTCGGCGCGGGCGAAACCGTGCGCATCTTCACCGGCGGCGTGATCCCGGACGGCGCCGACGCCATCGTCATCCAGGAAGACACCGAAACGCAGGGCGGCGCGGTCCTCATCAAAGAGGCGGCGGCACACGGCAAACATATCCGCCCGGCAGGTCTCGACTTCCACAGCGGCGATACGCTCGCAGCCGCAGGCCGCCGCCTCACGCCCCGCGATCTCAGCCTGCTCGCGGCCGGCGATGTCGCGCGCGTGGCGGTGCGCCGCAAGCCGCGCGTTGCCTTCGTCGCAACGGGAGACGAACTCTCCAAACCCGGCGAACCGCGCAAGCCGGGCGGCATCGTCGCGTCGTCAGGTTATGGCCTTTCCGCGCTGATCCGCGCCTGGGGCGGCGAGCCGCGCGACCTCGGCATCCTGCCGGACACATCCGAAGCCGTCGCGTCCATCGCCGAGCTGGCCGATGGCGCCGACCTGATCGTCACGCTGGGCGGCGCCTCCGTCGGCGACCACGACCTGGTGCAGCGCGCCCTCGGCCCCAAGGGCTTCACACTCGACTTCTGGAAGATCGCGATGCGGCCCGGCAAGCCGCTGATCTTCGGACGGCTCGGCCGCACGCCGCTGCTCGGCCTGCCGGGCAATCCGGTCTCGACGCTGGTCTGCGCGACATTGTTCCTCAAACCCGCCGTCGCCGCGACGCTGGGCGCACCCGTGCAGCCGGAGATATTGTCCGCGCGCCTCGCCCGCGATCTGCCCGCGAATGACGGACGCCAGGATTACCTGCGCGCCCAAATCGAAATCCGCGGCGGCGAGCGGTGGGCCGATCCCTTCGCGGTTCAGGACTCGTCGATGCTGCGGATTTTGGCCTCGGCGGACGCGCTGGTGATTCGCGCGCCGCACGCGCCCGCCGCGTCTGCGGGCTCGACTGTCGAGATTCTACCCTTGGAAACGTGAAACGGGCGGTCGCATCGCTGCGCCGCCCGTCCACTTACTCGGCAGTGACGGATCAGAGCTTGATCCACACGCCGTTGTGCCAGTAGCCGTGGCCCCGGTGTTCACGCCAGCGATAGTGGTCGCCATGACCCCAATGCCAGTTGTCCTCGTGGACCGTCAGGCCGAGGGTGGGCTCGTAATTGTAGGTATTGCGGACGTGCCAGCACTCGCCTTCCGCATTGCACACGATTCGGGCCGAAGCGGCCGTAGCCGTCAGCGCCAAAGCACTCGCCCCCATAACGGCGGCAAACGCCAATTTTCCAAGCGTCTTCATTCCTAGGATCTCCATGATTCAACCCCTGCATTAAGCAAACGGGGAACTTGGCGCCCGGTTCCATTGAAATGTTAAAAACCCTCGAAAGCCAGGGCTTGACGCGTTTTTGGAACTAAACTAGAACGATTCTCCATGTTTCGGATTTGTTCGGAACGCCTATAGGAGACATGGCCCATGCTGACGCGCAAGCAACACGAACTGCTGATGTTCATTCATGAGCGCGTGCGCGAGACCGGCATCCCTCCGTCATTTGATGAGATGAAGGATGCCCTCGACCTCAAATCCAAATCCGGCATTCACCGCCTGATCACGGCGCTGGAAGAGCGCGGCTTCCTCAAGCGCATGGAAAAGCGCGCCCGCGCGCTCGAAATCCTCCGCCTGCCGGAGAACATCGCGGACCAGCAGCGCCCCGCCACCTCGCGCAGCCAGGCGCTCCGGCTCAGCCATGTGCCCTCGCCCCGCGCTGCGCGCGGCCCGGTCTCCGACACGCGCGCCGCCGGCAGCCCGCGCCGCAGCGCCGAATCCGAAGGCGCGGTCAACGTGCCGATCCTCGGCCGCATCGCGGCGGGCACGCCGATCGAGGCGCTGCAGCACAAAGTCTCCGAAGTGCCGGTGCCGGGCGCGATGGTCGCCCGCGGCGAGCATTACGCGCTCGAAGTCACCGGCGATTCGATGATCAATGCCGGCATCCTCGATGGCGACACGGTCATCCTGCAAACCGCCAACACCGCCAACACCGGTGAGATCGTCGTGGCCCTGGTGGACGACAGCGAGGCGACCTTGAAGCGCCTGCGCCGCCGCGGCGACTCGATCGCCCTCGAAGCCGCCAACCCGGCTTACGAGACCCGGCTCTATGGTGCGGACCGCGTGAAGATCCAGGGCAAGCTCGTTGGGCTGATCCGGCGCTACTAAAGCGCGATCCCGCGAAGTGGAAGCCGGTTCGCGCCAGATCGCGCGACAATCAGGCTCTACGATTTGTGCCGCGGCGGCGGGCTCCAGGGCCTGTCGCCGCGCACGCCTCTCACCGTTTCCACCTCCATATTGCCTCCCAGCCAGATCGCGTACGCGCCGTTCCGCGCGACGTCGAAGCGATCGATGACGAGCTTGGGACCCGAACACGCTCCGCGCACCGGCACCGCGCTGACGACGATCTGCGCCACCGCGCAATCTTCCGCCAGCGCATCGAGCCGGAACGGCGTCGCAAGCACGATCCCGTTCGCGGCCTTCGCCACGCATCCGGCCGCATCGCAGCGCACGCCATCCGCCGCGCCGCCCACCGCGATATCCGCCGCGCGTCCATCGCCGTCGCGCTTGAGCCAGTCCGCGGCGGAGTATTCGTCGGCCGGTTTGCGCAGCAGCATCAGATGTCCGCCCGCGCTGCGTAGCGCGATCGTGCCCGCATCGCGCGAGATCAGGATATCCGGCGGCTGCGCCAGCAACGCCATCGCGAGTCCGGCGACAGCAGGCAGCGCACCCAGCCAGCGCCAGTTGCCGCGCCACAACGCCATCCACAACCCACCGAACGACAGCAGCAGCAACGCCGACACCGGCCATGCCGCGACCACCGACACCGCGCCCGGCAAATGCGAGACCCAGCGGCCCACCGCCAGCATCGCGTCGATCCCCCAACCCATCACATGCAGCGGCACCGCATCCAATCCGAACGGCATCAGGATCACCGCCAGCGCAGCGGCCGGCATGGTGACGAAGCCCATGATCGGCATCGCGCCGAGATTGCCGAGCACCGCGTAATGCGTCGCGCGGTCGAAATGGAACGCGGCGAACGGCATTGTCGCGATGCTGCCCACCAAACTCGTCGTCGCGATGCCGCGCAGGTAGCGGCGCACGCCGGGCAGCGGCAGCGGGCCATAATCCACGCGGTTCGCCGCACGCGCCTGCTCCCATTCCGCCACGGCGACGAGACTTGCCACCGCCGCGAACGACATCTGGAAACTCGGCCCGATCAACGCTTCGGGCGTCGCCAGCAAAATGATCGCCGCCGCCAGCGCCACCGATCGCATCGACAATGCCGGCCTGTCGAACAGGATCGCCACCAGCATCGTCGCCATCATCACGAAGGCGCGCACCGTCGCCGGCGCGCCGCCGCTGATCACCAGATAGAACGCCGCGCCGCCCAGCGCAGCGAGCGCCGCCCATTTCTTGATCGGATAGACGAGCGCAACGGGCGGAAACAGCGCCAGCACCGCACGCACCGCCCAGAATAATCCCAACCCGACCAGCGCCATATGCAATCCGGCGATGGCCAGGACATGCGCGAGGCCGGCATCGCGCAGCGCCTGGTCGTCATCCTCCGAAATCCCGCCGCGGTCGCCCGTGATCAGCGCCGCCGCGATCGCGCCGGTGCTGCCGGGCAGCACCGCATGAATCCGCGCCGACATCCGCCAGCGCAGATGCTCAACGCCCAAACGAATGCTTTCGCGAAATGTCGGCCCGCGCGGCGGCTTGATCGCGCTGGGCTTGCCATAGGCGTAACCCACCGCGCCGATCTCCTCGAAATAAGCGGCGCGCGCGAAATCATATGCGCCCGGCTGCGTCGGCTCCGGCGGCGGCAACAGCACCGCCTTCACGCGCACCCAGTCGCCGGGCGCCAGCGCATCCGCGCCGCTGCGGATCGAGATGCGCACCTGCCTCGGCGCCGGCGCCACGCGCTCGATCGTCTGCGGCGTCAGGGTCACGCGCATGCCCTTGCCGTGGACCTGCGCATCCTCGACGCGGCCGTCGATGCTCACCGGGCCGATCCGGTGCGCGACCACCGGCGCCGCGACATGCTCCGTGCGCAGCTTCGCGGTGCAGAACCCGATCAGCAGCGCCGCTGCCGTCGCGAGCATCACGCGCGCAAACGTCTCCGGGCTCAGCGCCGCGGCGACACCCGCCAGCACACCGGCCACGCCCAACCCAACCGCCAGCGCAAAAGACGGCTCGACCGGCAATCCGAAATAGATCGCGACACCGCTCGCCAGCGCCACCGGCAGCCAGAGGGCCCAGCGTTCGCGCTCGGCCATCAAGGACCGGCGCAGCCAGCCGAGCGCCATGCCCGGCGAAGCCGCGGCGGACGGAATGCGCGTCATCGCGCGCGGCAAGAACGGAGCTACCCCCACGGGACCCGGTTTGCTAGAAGCTTCGCGAACAGCAACACGCGGCCGAAATACACCGGCCGGCTCCCGCGGGCACTATGACCGAAAACAAGAAA
>DATATK010000166.1:0-11565 GCA_036268825.1 Rhizomicrobium sp.
GAGAACAAGTTCGAGAAGTACTTCAGCGAAAAGCCCGGCACCGGATCGTGAAATTAACGACTCGCTAACCATATCAATTCCCGCTTATGTCAAAAAAGTCCTTGGAAACGCATGACAATTTCCTTTCAACTTTGAAATAAACGCCGATATTTCAATCACTTGATAGAATCGGCCTTCCCTTTCGCGAAATTTTGTGATACACCCTTGCCCACACGGCACAGGCAGGAATCGAGCCCATCCGAAATTAACGTCCTGCTCCCCGCGTCGTCCGCTGAAATCCAGGGCAAGCCCCCGAATGCGCTGGATATTCTGACTGGACAGGTGGTGGTGCCGGAGTTCGTGGCTGGGGGTTTTGATTGCAACGCTGCGCAACGGCGAGTTGTTGTTGCGCGAGAACGGAAGAGATTATGACCCCGGCACCCAAGGCTATTATTCCCGCACCGAAGAAGAAGGCCCCCGCGAACTCGAACCGCAAGCTCGACTTCAAGACCAACGACCATGTTGTCTACCCGACCCATGGCGTCGGCCGCATCACGAATGTCGAAGAGCAGGAAGTCGCGGGCCTCAAGCTCGAGCTGTTCGTCATCACCTTCGACAAGGACAAGATGACCCTGCGCGTCCCCACCGGAAAGGCCAAAGCCGTCGGCATGCGCAAGCTGTCGTCGCCGGACGTCGTGACCAACGCGCTCAACACGCTCAAGGGCCGCGCCCGCGTCAAGCGCACCATGTGGTCGCGCCGTGCGCAGGAATACGAAGCGAAGATCAACTCGGGCGACCTCGTCTCGATCGCGGAGGTCGTGCGCGACCTGCACCGCGCGAGCGGCCAGCCGGAGCAGTCCTATTCCGAACGCCAGCTTTACGAAGCTGCCCTCGCCCGCATGGCGCGCGAAGTGGCGGCCGTCGAAAAGACCGACGAGCCGACCGCCGTGAAGCGGGTCGAGACAATGCTGCTGAAGAAAGCGGCCTAAGCTTCCATATCGATTACGCGCGAAAGGCCCGGTGGAAACATCGGGCCTTTTGTTATGGCGTTGTTTGTCATTGGGATGGCCGCAACGGCAGATCGGGGATGACCTCGATGGATTCGGGCACCGCGACGGCGATCTCGGCCCCGTTGTGGCCTTCCACCCATCCACGCACGCGCACGGTTTTCCCCGCGTATCCGCGCGGATCCACACTGGCCTGGCGGAAGTTTTCCATGTCGTCCGGCGATATCGTGACCGTCAGGTCGTTGTTCCAGTCGGTGCCGAAATCGAGATAGGCGCGGCCGTCGCGCAGATTGGCGCTGACGACCTTGCCCTCCACCACCTGGAACGTGCCGGCATCGCGCGCGACGTTCTGCGGATTGCGCACTGCATAGGCGGGATAAGCCCACAGGCCCAGCTTCGCCGAACGCGCCGGCGCCTCGGCGGCGAGCAGTTGCGCCGCACATTCGCGACGATCGGGCGCGATAGACACGCGCGCCAGGCCACGCTTCAGCAGAGCCACCTGCAACCACGGATCGGCCGCGTTGTCCGGCAGGAAGACCTGGGCGCGGATACGGCCATAGCGATCCTCCTTCGGCGGATTGGCGGTGATCGTGACCAGCTTGTCGTGAACGAGATTGGTCATCACGCCCAGCGCCTGGCTGACCAGCACATCCGGCGCATGATCCGCCGCACCTGCGGGCAGAAGAATCCCTTCGGGATGAACCGCGCGACCGTCATCGAAGATCACCGCGCCGTTCTTTTCCACGCGCACGACCTGAATGTTCACCGCTTCGACGCTGCCGGCACAGGCGGGAATCGGCGCGGCTGCCTGCGCGCCGGTCAAAACAGCGACGTTAAGCAGGACGCCGCTCACACAGCCATAAAACACTGTCTTCATGACTCGATTGTGCATCAACACCATGCCGAACGCACTGCGGCGCGCGCGCAAAGGTAAATTTGCATGACACAGTTTTCACCTTCACATGCCCGTGACGCATGGGCGTTAGCCCGTGCAGATGGTGCGTGTTGGCTTGGCTCTCCGCCATGGATTGGACAAAATTGGCAGTCGACATACGCCATCGGGAGGCGGACATGAATCGGGATTTCTGGCTCAAGGCAAGTACGGTCGGCACGGCGGTCGGTGTCGCGATCGTCGGCGGCTCGCTCGGCACCGCCGATTGGCCGCCGGCAGGATTCGGCCACTCGCCATTCTCCGCCGCCGACACGATGCAGGCGGGAATCTTCCACGCCGGCGCGCAGCTGGGCCATCTCGCGCTGCAGCTGTTCTACGTCGCGCGCTAGCGGATCGCCTTCAGCGAGACGCCCTTCGGCGGCGGCACGGAATCCGGCACGAAGAAATCCGGCATCAGGTCCTTTGTGGGATCGACGCGGTATTTGTCGAAATCGGTGACGCCCTCGCCCGCGAGGAACGTGTCATCGATCAGGAAATGCCCGGTGAACGATTTGGCCGGCTTGTTGAAAATCAGATAGGCCGCATCGGACAGAATATCGACCGTGCGGCAATGCTTCATGCCTTCATCGCCCGCAAGCGCGTTGCGGATCGCGGCGGTGGCGATCCCCGTACGCGGCCACAACGCATTGAAGGCAATCCCTTGATCCTTGAACTCCGCCGCCATGCCCAGCACGCACATGCTCATGCCGAACTTCGCCATCGTGTAGGCGGTGTGGCCGGCGAACCACTTGGGGTTCATGTCCAGCGGCGGCGACAGCATCAGCACATGCGGATTGGCGGCCGCTTTCAGATGCGGAATGCAGGTGCGGCTGACGAGATAGGCGCCGCGCGCGTTGATCCCGTTCATCAGGTCGTAGCGCTTCATGTCCGTCGCCAGAACGCCGGTGAGCTGGATGGCGCTGGCATTGTTCACGCAGATGTCGATGCCGCCGAACTTCGCGACGGTCTGGTCCACGGCCGCCTGCACCTGGTCCTCGAAGCGGATGTCGCAGACGATGGGCAGCGCCTTGCCGCCCGCGTCCTCGATCTCTTTCGCCGCCGTATAGATCGTGCCCGGCAGTTTCGGATTGGGCTCCGCCGTCTTGGCCGCGATGGCGATATTGGCGCCGTCCTTCGCCGCCCGCAGCGCGATGGCGAGCCCGATGCCCCGCGAAGCGCCGGAGATGAAGAGGGTTTTGTTCTTGAGGGACATGTCTTTCCTTTCACCTCCCCCTTGCGGGGAGGTCGGAGAGCGTCACGCGCTCCGGGTGGGGGAACGGTGGCGAAAGCAGTGTGCGAACTTCAGCACCGTTCCTCCACCCGAAAAAGCTTCGCTTTTTCGACCTCCCCGCAAGGGGGAGGTGAAAGTTATACCGCCTGATACCAATCCACGCCGCTCTCATCCGTCTTGCGCGTCATCGTCCCGCGCGCGATCAGGCAGTTGAGATGGGCGAGGCTTTCGCCCGTCGCCATGCCGAAATTGCCGCTGGTAATCTTGGCGCGGAAAAGCGCGGGGAATGTGTCGACGGCGCGTTTCGGTTCGGCGCACAACGCGAGCAGCTTGGCGAGGCCGTCTTCGTGGCCGTCGATCAGCTCCTGCAGGCGCAGCGGCGCGCCGCGGAACGGTTCGTTGTGCGACGGCAGCACCAGCAGGTCCGCGGGCAGTAGCGCCTTCAGCTTGGCGCAGGAGTCGAGCCAGTCCTTCAGCGGATCGGCGTCGGGCTCGGTCGGGAACAGGCTGACGTTCGAGGAGATGCGCGGCAGCAACTGATCGCCGGAGATGAAGATGCCGTCTTCGCGGCTCCACAGGCACGCATGTTCCGGCGCGTGGCCGCGGCCGATGACGACTTCCCAGGTCCGCGCGCCGATGGGAATGCGGTCGCCTTCCTGCATGCGGTGGAAACCGCTCGGCAAACGATAGACGCCCTTGCCGAAGCCGCCGAAGCGCGTGCGATAGGTTTCGAGCTGGTCGTCCGGGAAACCGGCGGCGCGGTAGAAGCGGATGCCTTCTTCCGGCGCCTCCTGGCCGGTATCGGCGACGAGCGTGCGGCACATCAGGTAATCGGTGCGCGTCATCCACAAGGGCGCGCCCGAGCGGCGGACCAGCCAGCCGGCCATGCCGACATGATCGGGATGCAAATGCGTGACGATCACGCGCTTGATCGGGCGGCCCTGCATTGGGCCGGCGAACAGCATCTTCCACGCGTCGGCCGTTGGCTCGTCGCGGATGCCGGTGTCGACAATCGTCCAGCCGTCGCCATCCTCCAGCAGCCACAAGTTGATGTGATTGAGCTGCATCGGCAGGCGCATCCGCACCCAGAGCAGGCCGGGCGCGATGGCGACCGCCTCGCCCGGCTCGGGCCGCGTGGCGAAGGGGTAGTCCAGATTGCGGCCTGGCCGCATGTCCGGCGCGTTCAACGGGAGTTCCCCTGTGCAATGACCATAGAGACGACCTTCGCAACCGCAACCGAACTTCGTCAAGCGTTACGGGCCAGGGATAGGGAATGAATAGAGGCGCCCGGGCGTTTTTACGTCACCCGGCATGGGTTAAGGTGGATTCGCGGCCCGCGCCCCGGAAGGTCTCCATGGAAGCCAAGAACACCCAGCTTCGCTACGGCGCGGTCGCGATGACGCTGCATTGGCTGATCGCGCTGCTGCTGATCGGGAATATCTGCAGCGGGCTTTATTTCTCCGGCCTGCCGCACAGCGATCCGAACAAGTTCTTCCTGACGCAGCTTCACAAATCCTTCGGTCTCACCATCCTGATGCTCAGCATTGTGCGCGTGGTGTGGCGGCTGATGAATCCGGTGCCGCCATTGCCGCGCGGCATGGGCAAGCCGCTGCGCATCTTCGCGCGCACGACGCATTTCCTGCTCTACTTCCTCATCCTCGCCATCCCGCTTTCCGGCTGGATGATGGTGTCGTCCTCGCCGCTGGGCTTGCCGACGATGTATTTCGGCTTGTTCCCGTGGCCGCATATTCCGTTCCTCGCCGACCAGCCGATCGCGGACAAGAAGATGCTGGTGCAGAATTTCGCCACCATCCACGTGGTGCTCGCGTGGAGCGCGATCATATTGATCCCGATCCATGTCGCCGGCGCGCTCTATCACCAATTCGTTCGCGGCGACGATGTGCTGAGGCGCATGCTGCCCGGAACCGACGTCACGGACCCCGCATGAAACGCCTCGTTCCGCTTGTCGCGTTCCTGCTCGCCGCCTCGCCCGCCTTTGCCGCGCACTGGACGGTCGACGCCGCGAAAAGCAAGCTCGGCTTCACCGCGACCTGGAGCAAGCAGCCCTTCGGCGCGCGCTTCAAGACCTGGAAAGCCTCGATCGATTTCGACCCCGCCGACCTCGCGCATGCCACGGCCGACGTCACCGTCGACATCGCCAGCGAAGCCTCGGACCAGAGCGAACTCGACGATGCCCTGAAGGGCGCGCAGGGCTTCGCGGCGACGCAATTTCCCACCGCGCACTTCGTCACCACCGGCTTCCGCTCCAAAGGCGGCAACGCCTATGTCGCGACCGGCACGCTGACGCTGCACGGCATCAGCAAGCCGGTCGTGATGCCATTCAACCTCACCATCACCGGCAAGACCGCGCACATGACCGGGACGGCCGCCTTGCTGCGCACCGACTTCGGCGTCGGCGGCGAAGCGACCGACCCCGTGGCGCACGCGGTGATCGTGACGGTGGACCTGACGGCGACGCAGTAATGCTCGTTACCCTCCCCTCCCTCGCCGACGCCGCGCGCATCTTGCGGGCCGGCGGGCTGGTCGCGTTTCCGACGGAGACGGTCTACGGGCTCGGCGCGGATGCGACGGACGACAGAGCGGTCGCGCGCATTTTCGCGGCGAAGGGGCGGCCGACGTTCAACCCGCTGATCGTGCATGTGGCGGATCGCGCGGCGGCGGAGGCGATCGTCGCGTTCTCTGGCCCCGCCCGCGCGCTCGCCGACGCGTTCTGGCCGGGCGCGCTGACGCTGGTGCTGCCGCGCAAGCCGGACGCGCGGGTCTCTCTGCTGGTCAGCGCGGGGCTCGACACCGTCGCGGTGCGCGTGCCCGCCAACCGGATGGCGCAGGACCTGCTGCATGAAACGAACCGTCCCCTCGCCGCGCCGAGCGCCAATGCCTCCGGCACGGTGAGCGCCACCACGGCGGCGCATGTGGCGGAGAGCCTGGGCCGCAAGATCGATCTCATCCTCGACGGCGGCGCCACCGCGCACGGCATCGAATCCACCGTGATCGGTTTTCCAGACGGCGCGGCCACGATGCTCCGCCCCGGCGCCATCGCGCGCGAGGATATCGAAGCGGTAGTCGGCCCGCTGCGCGCGCCGGGCAACGGAACGCAAGGCTCGCCGGGGCGTCTCGAAAGCCATTATGCGCCGGCGACGAAGCTGCGGCTCAACGCACGCGATGTGCGCGGCGATGAGGCGCTACTGGCATTTGGAACGAACGTGCCGGGCGGCGCGAAGCTGACGCGCAATCTCAGCCCATCCGGCGATCTCGTCGAGGCGGCGGCCAACCTGTTCGCGATGTTGCGCGCGCTGGACGCGAGCGGCGCGGCCGGCATCGCCGTAATGCCGATTCCCGAACGCGGCCTCGGCGAAGCGATCAACGACCGGCTCACGCGGGCGGCGCGGCGATGAGCGACGCGATCGCACGGCTGAAAGACGCCGTGGGGCCGAAAGGCTTCAGCGAGGATGCGAACGAGATCGCGCCGCACCTCGTCGAATGGCGCGGCAAATATATCGGCCACACGCCGTTGCTGCTCAAGCCGCAGACGGTGGCGGAGGTCTCCGCCATCCTCGCGATCTGCAACGAGACGCGCACCGCCATCGTGCCGCAAGGCGGCAATACCGGCTTGGTCGGCGGGCAGATTCCACTGCACGGCGAAGTGCTGCTCAGCCTGGCGCGGATGAACCGCATCCGGTCGGTCGATGCGGCGGCCGGCGCGATGATCTGCGAAGCGGGCGTGATCCTCGCCGCTGCGCAGGAAGCGGCACTAGCGGCGGAACGCTACTTTCCACTCAGCCTCGCGCCGGAAGGCTCGTGCACCGTCGGCGGCAACCTGTCGACCAATGCCGGCGGCGTGAACGTGCTGCGCTACGGCAATGCGCGCGACCAGGTGCTGGGGCTCGAAGTGGTTCTCGCGGACGGCCGCGTGCTGGAGATGCTGCGCACTTTGCGCAAGGACAATACCGGCTACGATCTCAAGCAGCTTTTCATCGGCGCGGAGGGCACGCTGGGCGTGATCACCGCCGCCGCGCTGAAGCTTTATCCCAAGCCCGAGACGCGCGAGACGGCGTTCGTCGCGCTGCGCGATCCGGCGGCGGCCGTCGAGTTGCTCGCGCGGCTGCAGGCGGCGACGGGGGGGATGCTGTCGGGCTTCGAGCTGATGCCGCGCATCGGGCTGGAACTTGTCCTGGCGCATATTCCGGGCGCCGCCGATCCGCTGGCCGCGCCCGCGCCCTGGTATGTGCTCGCCGAAGCGAGCGCCGGCGCGGCGATGCCGCTGCGCGAGACGTTCGAAGGCGCGCTCGGACACGCCGTCGAATCCGGCATCGCGAGCGACGCGGTTGTCGCGATGAACGAAGCGCAGCGCGACGCTTTGTGGCGGCTGCGCGAGAGCATGTCCGAAGCGCAGAAGCGCGAGGGCGCGTCCATCAAGCACGACGTGTCCGTACCGATCCAATCGATCCCGGATTTCCTGGCGCAGGGCATGGCGCTGGTGGACGCGATCGTTCCAGGTGCGCGCCCGGTGCCGTTCGGACATCTGGGCGACGGCAACATCCATTTCAACGTCAGCGTGCCCAAGGGCGGCGACGACGACGCGTTCCTCGCGCGCTGGGATGAGGTCAGCCACGCCGTGCACGATCTGGTGCACCATTTCGGCGGCTCGATCAGCGCGGAGCACGGCGTCGGCGTGATGAAGCGCGACGACATCGTCCGCTACAAAAGCGCCGCCGAGATGGACACGATGCGCGCCCTCAAGCGGATGATGGACCCGAACGGGATTCTCAATCCGGGGAAAGTGGTTTAGGCCGCGACTTACCCCCTCCGTCCGCCGACGCTTCGCGCGGCGTCCACCTCCCCCGCTGATGCGGGGGAGGATAACAAAGCGCAATCGTCGAAATTGGAACGCATTTATCCTCCCCCGTTTACGGGGGAGGTGGATGGCGAGCGAAGCGAGACAGACGGAGGGGGTAAGCCGCCGCCTTCCTCCGTACACCGATTTCCTAAACCGCTGATCGGATTCAACAATCGGCGGGGCGGGGAATTCTCCGCGAGATGTGGGGCGCCGCACCCAGATTTAGGCGTTCACACTTTCTTAACCACAATCCCTATCCGGACTCACTCCGCCTCCGTATCATGTTGATTCCAATGTGATTCGCCGTTTCTGGCGGCGGATAAGAGGGGTTGGCCGGATGCGTCCCAAATTGGGACAGAACCAGAGCAGGCGGGGGGCACGGCGCATCGCATGGGCGGGCGCCCTCGCCGCCATCTGCGCGCCCCTGCCCGCTTGCGCCGCGACGCCGGACCTCGCCACCGTCACCGGCGGGATCGCGGCGGGCGCGGTGGCGCTGGCGGCAGCGGCGGGGCTGTGGGCGCTCGCCGAGCAACATGCGGCGCGCCAGTTGCGGCGGCTGGTGCGCAACGCGGAGTCCCGCGCGCGGGCCGGCGTCAACGCGCGCGACGCGCTGATCGGCGCGGGGCGCGAGGCGGTGCTGGTGTGGGGCCGCGACGGCACGGCGCCACGCTCCTATGGCGGCGCGGAGTTGCTGCTGGATTCCTGCCTCGCCGGTCCCGATGCGACGGCGCTCTCCTCCGCGCTCGATGCGCTGGGCGAAAAGGGCGCGGGCTTCGCGCTCATTGCGCGCGACAAAAACGGCCGCGGCATCCGCTTGCGCGGCCGCGCCGTCGGCGGCATGGCGGCGGTGTGGCTGGAGGAAGAAGCGCCGGCGCAATCGCTCAGCACCGATTTCCGCGCCGTGCTCGACGCGCTGCCGATCCCGGTGTGGCTGCGCGACAAGACGTTGTCGCTGCTCTGGGGCAATCGCGCCTATCTGGCGGCGACGGATATGCCGAGCGAGGAAGCGCTGATCTCGACGCAGACCGCGCTCGACCGCAGCGAGCGCGATCTCGCCGCCGCGGCGCGCGCCGAGGACGGCCCGCTCGAAGCCAAGCGCTTCGCCATCATGGGCGGGCAGCGGCGCGCGCTCTCCTTCACGCACGTCCCCGTCGGCGATGGGCGCATCGTCGGCACCGCGGTGGACGTGACCGAGATCACCAGCGCCGAGGCGCGGCTGCAGCAGCATCTGGATGCGCATTCCGACACGCTGGACAAGCTCGCCACCGCCGTCGCCATCTTCGGCCGCGACCAGAAGCTCACCTTCCACAACGCGGCGTTCGCGCGGCTCTGGGACCTGCCGGAGAAATGGCTGGAGACGCATCCTTCCGACGGCGAAATCCTCGACCGGCTGCGCGAGACGCGGCATCTGCCGGAGCAGCCCAATTACCAGGCGTGGAAACGCCAGCGCCTCGCGCTCTACGAAAAGCCCGGCGAATATCTGCCGGAGGAATTGTGGCATGTGCCCGGCGGGCAGACCTTGCGGGTGGTGGCGCAACCCCATCCATTCGGCGGGCTCACCTTCCTCTATGAGGATGTGACCGAGAAGCTGGCGCTGGAAAGCTCCTACAACACGCTGATCAAGGTGCAGTCCGCGACGCTCGACACGCTGCAGGAAGGCGTCGCCGTGTTCGGGCCCGACGGGCGGATGAAGCTGCACAACGCGGCGTTCGCGAAATTGTGGGAGCTGGAGCCCGCCGACCTTGCCGGCGAACCGCACATCGCGCGCATCGCCAAAGTCTCCGTCGCGCGCTATGGCGAGGAGGCGGCGTGGGAGAAGCTCGTCGCCGCCGTGTCCTCCGGCTCGGAGCGGCGCAGCGACTGGGGCGAGATCGAGCGCAACGACAAATCCATCGTCAGCGCCTCGCTCGCGCCGCTGCCGGATGGCGCGACGCTCGTCACATTCGCCGACGTCACCGACCGCTCGCGCATCGAAGGCGCGCTACGCGACCGGGCCGAGGCGCTGGAAGCGGCCGACCGGCTCAAATCGGAATTCGTCTACCAGGCCTCGTTCCTGTTCCGCGATCCGCTCAACGCGGTGGTGGGCTTCGCGGACCTGCTGCATGAGGGCCATGCCGGTTCGCTCAATCCCAAGCAGACCGGCTATGTGCAGGACATCCTCACCGCGTCCGGTGAGCTGATCGAGATCACCAGCGATTTGCTCGACCTCGCGATGATCGATTCCGGTGCGATGCAGCTGCAGCTTGCGCCGTTCGATCTCTACGAGCTGCTCTCGAAGTTCGCGGCGCGCCTGCGCAAGAACGCGGAGAGCCGCGCGATCTCGCTGGTGCTCGACTGCAAGCCCGATGTCGGCGCGGTGGTGCTGGACCAGCGGCGCATCCGCCAGGTCGTGTTCAACCTGATCTCCAACGCGCTCAACTTCACCCCCGCCGGCGGCATCATCACGCTGGGCGGCGGCATCGTGGGCGACGACGTGCAGATCTGGGTGTCGGACACGGGGCCCGGCATCGCCCGCGAAGTGATGGCCAATGTGTTCGAGCGCTTCGCCGCCAAGGGCCGCGCCGGGCGCCGCGCGGGCGCGGGGCTGGGGCTGGCGCTGGTCAACCGCCTCGTCGAGCTGCATCACGGCTGGGTCGAGGTGCAGAGCGCGCCCGGCCAGGGAACCTTCGTGCGCTGCCACCTGCCCCGCCGGGTCGAGGATTTCAGCCCGGTCCAGCGCATAGCTTGAACCGGGTTTCGTCGCGGCGTTATAAAGCGCCATGAGCCTCATCGATTTCGACGCGATCCGCGCCTTGCCGACGCAGCACGAGCCCTTCGACTATTTCATGGGCACGGGCGCGCTGACGCCCGGCGCCGTCCAGCCGCTGCACGATTCCTTCCCGGACATCAAAGCCACCGGCTTTCATCCGCTGGAGCAGATGGAATTGCGCGGCGCCTTCGCCGAACTGATCCGCGAGATCGAGAGCCCGGATTTCACCGCCGCGGTGTCGAAGGCGCTGAGCCTCGACCTCAGCCCCTATCCGCAGCTCATCACCATCCGCAAAATCTCCGCCGCGCATGAGGGCCGCATCCATTGCGACTCCGAGAGCAAGATCGCGACCGCGCTGATCTACATGAACGACACCTGGGACACGCTCGAAGGCCGCTTCCGCGTATTGACCAACGACCACGATTTCGGCAGCTACGTCGCCGAAGCCGCCCCCCAAACCGGCGCCATCGTCGGCTTCAAACGCGCCGACCACTCCTGGCACGGCCACACCCCCTTCGTCGGCGAACGCCGCGTCGTGCAGGTGGCGTGGGTGAGAAGCCAGGCGGATATCGACCGCAAAAAAAAGCGCCACGGGATGAGCAGCTTTTTCAAGAAGCTGTTCGGCAAGGAAAAAGCGGACGCGATGTAATTCGCGATCGCACGTCACACCCGATCCTTCATCGCCACCACCACCAACAGCATCATTGTCATGGCCCGCGAATGCGGGCCACCCAGGTGACAGCAGAAAATCTCTTTCAAAATAAAACTCGGTTGGATGAAAGTGAGTGCGTTTCACCGGGGTGGCCCGCA
>DATATK010000167.1:0-8464 GCA_036268825.1 Rhizomicrobium sp.
GCGGCGGCGGCAAGATCCAGATCGCGCCCGACTGCGTCGTCGGCCGCGACGGCGACGACCTCTTGCTGCGCAACTTCGAAGGCGGCGTCTACCGCTATCCCGATCCGGGCGGAAAACTCGGCCTGGGAAAAACACCATGACGCGCATCCGCCTTCCTGCACCTCCCCCTTGCGGGGAGGTCGAAAAAATCGGCTCGCGCAGCGAGGCGATTTTTCGGGTGGGGGGCGGTGCTGTCGGCTGGAGCGGCCCCCCACCCGAAAAATGCTTCGCATTTTTCGACCTCCCCACAAGGGGGAGGTGCAAATGCGCATAGGCGTCGCCTACGATTTAAGAGCCGACTACCTCGCCATGGGGCTGAGCGAGGAGGAGACGGCGGAGTTCGACAGCCCGATCACCATCGACGCGATCTGCGACGCCCTTGCCGGCCAGGGCTGGGATGTGGCGCGCATCGGCAATGTGAACCGGCTGGTCGAGAAGCTCGCCGCCGGCGAGCGCTGGGACGCGGTGTTCAATTTCTGCGAAGGCCTCAACGGCCTGTCCCGCGAGGCGCAGGTGCCCGCGCTGCTCGACGCCTACAAGATCCCCTACGTCTTCTCCGATGCGCTGACCCTCGCGCTCACGCTCGACAAGGGCATGTGCAAGCGCGTGGTGCGCGACAGCGGCGTGCCGACGCCGGACTTCGCGGTGGTCACGTCTCTGGCGGATGCCCGGAAGATCAAGCTGCCCTATCCGCTGTTCCTCAAGCCCGTCGCCGAAGGCTCTGGCAAGGGCGTGGGCGACAACAACAAGGTCACCAACCGCACCCAGCTTCTGGAAACCACAGCCGACCTGCTCGCGCGCTTCCGCCAGCCGGTCCTGGTCGAGACCTTCCTGCCGGGCCGCGAATTCACCGTCGGCATCCTCGGCACGGGCGAGGACGCGAGCGTGCTGGGCGTCAGCGAGATCACCCGCAAGGACAACTGGGTCGGCGACGGCTACGGCTACATCAACAAAGAGTACTGGGACGACAAGGTCGCCATCATCGCCGCCGACAAGATGAGCGCCAAGGCCGCTGGCGCGGTTGCCCTCGCCGCTTGGCGGAGCTTGCGTTGCCGGGACGGCGGGCGCGTCGACATCCGCAACGACGCGGACGGGCGGCCGAACTTCATCGAGGTCAATCCGGTCTGCGGCCTGCGCCCCGACTATTCCGACATGTGCTTCATCGCCAATCGCGAGGGCATCGCCTATCCGCAGCTCATCGGGCGGATCATGGATTCGTTCCTGAAGCGCAATCCCGACCTGCAATCGCGCCTGCGTGTGGCCGCCTGATGGACGTCCTCGTCCTCCACTCCGAGATCGCGGCCGATGCGCCGCCCGACGAACAGGACACGCTGTGGACGGCGGACGAAGTCATCGAGGCGTTGCGCGAACGCGGCCATGAGGTGCAGCGCGGGTATTTCGTGCCCTCGCCGGATCACCTGCGCGATCTTCTGGAGCGCACCAAGCCGGACATCGTGTTCAACCTCACCGAAAGCGTCTTCGGCCTCGGCCAGTTCGCGACGATCGCGGCGCAGATGCTGGAGATGTGCGGCATCCCCTTCACCGGCAATCCCGGCGGCGCGATGGCGACCGCGGGCGACAAGCCGCTGACCAAATCCTTCCTGCGCGCGCTCGGCCTGCCCACGGCCGAATGGGCGATGGCGCCCGATTGGGCCGGGCTCAAGGCCAAGCGCAAATATGTCGTCAAGCATGCGACGGAGGACGCTTCCATCGGCCTCGACGACGGCTCGGTCGTGCTCGGCAAGGACGTTCCCGAGCGCGCGGCGCTGAGCGCGGTGCGCCATGGCGGGCGCTGGTTCGCGGAGGCCTATCTGCCCGGCCGCGAGTTCAACGTCTCCGCCATCGAGATCGACGGCAGGCCGCGCGTGCTGCCCGTGCCGGAGATGATGTTCGAGAACTGGCCGGAGGACCGGCCGCGCCTCGTCAACTGGAACGCCAAGTGGAACGAAGAGCATCCCGACCTCGTCAACACCGCGCGCGCCTTCGTCGGCGAGAAGGACGCGGCGCTCGCAACGCGGCTGACCAAGCTGGTCGAGAAGACCTGGACCCTGTTCGGCCTGCGCGGCTTCGCCCGCATCGATTTCCGCTGCGACGCCAAGGGCGAGCCAATGATTCTGGAGATCAACCCGAACCCGTGCCTCGAAACCGGCGCGGGGCTCGCCGCGGCGGCGGCGCAGATCGGGATGTCCTACGCCGACCTCGTCGAGGCGATCCTGCGCGCCGCGATCCACTGATGCCGCCCGTGGTGGCGCTGCGCCGCGCTTACCCTTCGATATTTGGCGCGCCGGTGCTGACCGCGGTGGACCCGCGCATCTTCTCGCTGCGCTATTTCACCCATTGCATGGATTGCGGCTTCTGCGCGGACCAGTGCTGTTCCTACGGCGTCGATATCGACGTGGGGAACATGGAGCGGCTGCGGACGCTCGGGCCAGCCTTCGCCGCGAAGATCGCGACGCCGCCGGACGCATGGTTCTCGCCGCAGCTCACCATCGATCCCGAGTTTCCCGGCGGCCTGCATGCGCGCACATCCGCCCCCGACGGCGCCTGCGTATTCCGCGCGCGCACCGGCCGCGGCTGCGCGATCCACGCGCATTGCCTGGAGGCGGGGCTCGACTATCACGACTACAAGCCGATCGTCAGCGTGCTGTTCCCGCTGACCTTCGAGGCCGGCGTGCTCGTCCCCTCCTCCGAAGCCGAAGACGGCAGCCTGATCTGCTCCGGCGACGGCCCGTCGCTCTACGACGGCGCACGCGGCGAACTCGCCCACTATTTCGGTGACGCGTTCGTGGCGGAGACAGACGTGCTCAAATCGGCTGCGACGGCGGGATCGGGGCCAGATGGATGTGCCGCTCCCGCCACGCGATGAACAGGCCGGCAGCGATGACGACTGCGGCGCCGATCATCACCATGGGTTCAGGGATTTCCGCGAAGATGAACCAGCCGAGCGCGACTGCCCAGACCATCGCGACGTAATCGAACGGCGCGAGCAATGAGGGCTCGGCGTAACGGTAGCTGAACGTCATGCAGATTTGGCCGACGCCGCCGAGGAGGCCGCAGAGGATCAGCCAGGCGGTCTGCTCCAGCGTCAGCGGTACGCGCCACCAGATCAGCGAGACGAGGCCCGCCACCGTGCACACGCTCATGAAATAGAACACGATCGTTTCGCTGCGCTCGGTCGTGCTCATCTGGCGGATGAAGACGACGACGAAGGCGGAGAGGAACGCGCCCAATATTGCCAGCCCCGCGCCGGTCGAGAATCCGTTGGTGAGGATGTGCGAAAGGCCGCCATGCGGCTCCAGCATCACCAGCACACCGGCGAAGCCTGCCGCCACCGCCGCCCAGCGGAACGGGCCGACATGCTCCTTCAGCATCGTCGCCGCCAGCACCACCGCGAAGATCGGTGACACGAAGCTGAATGCGGTGACATCGGCCAGCGGCAGCAGCATCAGCGCCGCGAAATTGAGGAACATACCGGTGACGCCGGTGATCGAGCGCATCAGGTGCCACCACGGCCGCGCCGTCCGCACCACGTTGCGCGGGCCGACGGTGCGCAGCGACAGCGCGAAGAGCGGGACCAGCGCGAAGAAGGCGCGGAAGGCGATCACCTCGCCCACCGGCACCGCACCGACCAGCTTGATCACCGCATACATCAGCGAGAACGCCAGGCCCGCCGCCACCTTCAACGCGATGCCGCGATAGGCCTTGTTTTCCTCCCCCGCTTTGCGGGGGAGGGGGACCTCCCTTGCGGCCGGCTTCGCTAAGCTACGCCGCGCCAAGCGAGCCTCACTTGCCACGCCGAAGCGAAGCGTAGGCGGGTGGAGGGGGTGGCTGCGGCTGAGAAAGCATTGTTCTTCACTTCCTCCGTCACCCCTTCCGTCTGCCGCGCTATAGGCGCGGCATCCACCTTCCCCGCAAAGCGGGGGAGGAAACCAGGATGGTCTTTCAGCCGACCGGTAGAGGTTTGCAAGCGTCAATTCGGCATGGCTGGGGCAACTGGAATCGGCGCTTGGTTTGTGCCTGACTGCGGAGATGGATTCCCTGCCGACGCCTGACGACATCCTCGCCGCCGCGAAGCGCATCGCGCCCTATGCGGTGCGCACGCCGCTCATCGAGCATCCCGAACTCGGCGCGCGGGCGGGCGGGCGCGTGTTCCTGAAGCTGGAAATGTTCCAGCGCACCGGCTCGTTCAAATTCCGCGGCGCGTGCAACCGCATCCTGCTGATTCCGGAAGCCGATCGCGCCAGGGGCGTCGTCGCGTTCTCGTCGGGCAATCATGCGCAGGGCGTGGCGGCGGTGGCGAAGCTGCTCGGCATTCCCGCTACCATCGTGATGCCGGCCGACGCGCCGCGCGCGAAGATCGAAGGCACCAGGGCGCTCGGCGCAACCATCGTGAACTACGACCGCGTCACCGAAGACCGTGAAGCCATCGCCGGCGAGATCGTCGCCAGGCACGGCGCGACCTTGGTGCGGCCGTTCGACGATCCCGGCATCGTCGCGGGCCAGGGCACCGCGGGTCTCGAAATCGCGCGCGACGCGGCCGGCTTTGGCGTCGCGCTCGACGCGGTGCTCGCGCCCTGCAGCGGCGGCGGACTGGTGACGGGGATCGCGCTTGCCTTATCAAAGGTTAGTCCGGGCACGAAGGTCCACTCGGTCGAGCCTATCGGATATGACGGGATGCGACAGTCCCATGACACAGGCGAGCGGATCGCGGCGCACGCGGAGCGCCTTTCCATCGCGGACGCGCTGATGGCGCCGATGCCCGGCAAAGTGCCGTTCGCGCTTGCGAAGCTACATCTGGCGGGTGGTCTTGCCGTAACCGACGAGGCGTTGGTGCGCGCGGTGTCTTTCGCCTTCCGTCGCATCAAGATTGTGGCGGAGCCCGGCGGCGCGGCGGCAATTGCGGCAGTGCTGTCCGGCGTGTTCGACGCCAAGGGAAAGAATGTTGCGCTGGTCGTCTCCGGCGGCAACGCCGATCCCGAAACGGTGATGGCGTGTTGCAACGAAGCGCCTACGCCTTAACCATGCCACGACTTCGCCTTCCCAACTGACCGCAATTCCGCTACATTCCGGTCAAATTGGTTAAAAGACCAAGGTGGGGCAGATGGTTGATGGTGTTAGGGGCGGCGCGCGCCGTTATGCGCGAGTGGCCGCGAGTTTGTTCGTCACGCTGTCGTTGGTTGGCTGTGGCGGGTTGGGCCTTCTTCCGTATCAAACCGACGTCAAGAACACGAATTTCCGCTCTTATGATTCCGTGCAGATCGCCTACAAGCAGATCGCGCCCGGCGTGACGCGCGAATCGCAGCTGAGCGAACTCGGCTTCGACGCGGCGAGCGCGCCGAATGTCGAAGTGCTCTCCTATCTCGGCGTCATCGAACGCTTCATGCCGCGCGACTCCATCAAGTTCGACAATCTGGATCCCGCCGTTCAATCCTGCATCCAGGCGCGCGACCGCTGCACCGCCTACGTCTTCAAGCCCGAGCGCCTGCACCAGCAGCGCACCGGCAACTGGTTCCTCGACGTGCTCGGCTTCGAGCGCACGACGGTGTCGTATGGCTGGTCGGCGGAGATCGTCCTGCTGATGCAGGACGGGCGCGTCGCCTACAAGGTGATGAGCGGCCGCCCGCGCATCCAGGACTATCACGACAACGTCCAGCCCCTCGGCCCGCTGCAAGACCTCGGCAACACGATGCTGCGGACGGCAAGCAAAGCGGCGTCGCTGTAATCACACCCCTTCGCACCTCCCCCTTGTGGGGAGGTCGATAACCCTTCGCGCGAATAGCGCGAAGGTTTTCGGGTGGGGGGCGGTGTTGACGGATAGAGCGGCCCCCCACCCGAAAAATGCTTCGCATTTCGACCTCCCCACAAAGGGGAGGTGCAGGAAGTGGGCGGCGCGAAACAACCTACCGCGGAGCCAGGACCATCATCATCTGGCGGCCTTCGGTGCGGGGGTAGGATTCGATCTTGGCGATCGGATCGGTGTCCTTCTGGATTCGCACCAGCAGCTCGGACCCCAGGTTCATGTGCGCCATCTCGCGGCCGCGGAAGCGCAGGGTGACCTTGACCTTGTCGCCTTCCTCGAAGAAGCGCTTCATCGCGCGCATCTTCACGTCGTAATCGTGGTCGTCGATCGTCGGGCGCATCTTGATCTCCTTGATCTCGATGACCTTCTGCTTCTTGCGCGCTTCGGCGGCTTTCTTCTGCTGCTCGTATTTGAACTTGCCGTAGTCCATCAGCTTGACGACGGGAGGCTTGCCGTCCGGCGAAACCTCGACCAGATCGAAACCGCGCTCTTCGGCGATGGCGCGCGCTTCATCGATGCCGAGCTCGCCGAACTTGTGGCCGTCGTCGCCGATGAGGAAGATGGTGCGGGAAAAGATGTCTTCGTTGACGCGAGGACCGTCCTTGGTGGCCGGTGCGTTGGATGCAAATCGTCTGGCGACTATGACTCTCTCCTGTCGTAGGCCGCACGCTCACGCCGTTCGCGAGGGGTCCTGCCTGCCTCGCGAAACGGTGTTGCGATCATGGGCGTGGCGGGAATCCCTCTGGCGTTTCGCGGGCGGCGCTGGTTTTGGGACCGGCGCTTTTCGCGCAATCGGGGGCCCGAGCTCCTCGGGTTGCCCTCGACTTGCGTTAAGAATAGGTCGCGCGGCACGTTTCGCAAGGGCTAATCGGTCACATCGTGGCGGGATTCCGCCTCTTTCTTGATGCGCTCCACGAATAATTCGAGCGGCATGGCGCCCAAATCCTTGCCGGACCGCAGGCGGACGGCAACCTTGCCCTCCGCCGCCTCGCGCTCGCCGACCACCAGCATGTAGGGGATCTTCTGCAACTGGGCATCGCGGATCTTCTTCTGCATGCGCTCGTTGGCGGTATCGACCTCGACCCGAAGGCCGCCGCCGGTATCGGGGATCGAGACTTCGGAAAGCGCCTTGCGGATCTGTTCGGCGTAGGCGTTGGCCTTTTCGCTGATCGGAATGATGCGCGCCTGCACCGGTGCAAGCCACACCGGGAACGCGCCGGCATAATGCTCGATCAGGACGCCGATAAAGCGCTCCATCGAGCCCAGCACGGCGCGGTGCAGCATGGCGGGCCGCTTGCGCGAGCCGTCTTCGGCGATGTACTCCGCGCCAAGCCGCCCCGGCAGGTTGAAGTCGACCTGCACCGTGCCGCATTGCCAGGGCCGGCCGATCGCATCGGTGAGGGTGAATTCCAGCTTGGGACCGTAGAACGCGCCCTCGCCCGGGTTGAGCGTGTACGGCACGCCGATGGCTTCGCAGGATTTGGCCAGATCGGACTCGGCCAGGTCCCAGACCTCATCGGTGCCGATGCGCTTTTCGGGGCGCGTGGACAGCTTCACGTCCACGTTGTCGAAGCCCAGTTCCTTGTACACCTCGAAGATCAGGCGCGAGGCGCCCGCCGCCTCGTCGATCATCTGCTCGGGCGTGCAGAAGATGTGCGCATCGTCCTGCGTGAAGCCGCGCACGCGCATCAAGCCGTGCAGCGCGCCGGAGAGTTCATAGCGGCTGCACGAACCGAACTCCGCCATGCGGATCGGCAGCTCGCGATAGGAGCGCATGCCCTGCTTGAAGATCTGCACATGGCCCGGGCAGTTCATCGGCTTAAGCGCGAGCACCTTATCTTCGTTGGCGACTTCGACCACGAACATGTGCTCGTGATACCAGTCCCAATGGCCGGACTGCTGCCAGAACTTGCTGTCCATCAGCAGCGGCGTCTTCACTTCCACGTAGTCGTGGCGCTGGAATTTGCGCCGCGCGTAGGTTTCGAGCGTGCGGTAGAGCGCGTTGCCCTTCGGATGCCAGAACACCTGCCCCACCGCCTCTTCCTGCATGTGGAAGAGATCGAGCTCCTTGCCGAGCTTGCGATGGTCGCGCTTCTCGGCCTCTTCCAGCCGCAGCAGATAGGCGTCGAGCTCCTTCTGATCGCGCCAGGCGGTGCCATAGATGCGCTGGAGCTGCGCGTTCTTGGCGTCGCCGCGCCAATAGGCGCCCGCGATCTTGGTCAGCTTGAACGCATCGCCGATCCTGGCGGTGCCGGCGAAATGCGGGCCGCGGCAGAGATCGTGCCAGTCGCCATGCCAATAGATCGAGACATCCTCGCCTTCGGGGATGCTCTTGATCAATTCGGCCTTGTAGTGCTCGCCGATCCCGTCGAAATGCGCGATGGCCTTGTCGCGCGGCCAGACTTCGCGGCGCGTCGGCAGGTCGGCCTTGATGATCTTGCGCATCTGCTCTTCGATCTTGGGCAGATCTTCGAGGGTGAAGGCCACGTCGCGCGCGAAATCGTAATAGAAGCCGTCCTCGATCGCGGGGCCGATGGTCACCTGCGTGCCGGGATAGAGCGCCTGCACCGCCATGGCGAGGACATGCGCCGCGTCGTGGCGGATCAGTTCGAGCGCCTCGGGATC
>DATATK010000168.1:0-4979 GCA_036268825.1 Rhizomicrobium sp.
GGCGACCATGGCGGCGTCATCGAATGCGATTCGGTGCCGCGCCGCACGATTTTCCGCATCCTGCTGCCGGTGGCGGCGGATCACAGCGAAGGAGGCTGATTTGCCCGCCGGACTTGTCTTGATCTGCGACGACGACTCCGCGATCCGCACCGTGCTGACGCAAGCGCTCGGCCGCGCCGGTTACGACGTGCGCACCACCGGCACCGCCGCCGGATTGTGGCGCGCCGTCTCCGCCGGCGAGGGCCAGCTCGTCATCACCGACGTGGTGCTGCCCGACGAGAACGGCTTCGATTTGATCCCGCGCATCAAGCATGTCCGTCCCGACCTGCCCATCGTGGTGATGAGCGCGCAGAACACGATCCTGACCGCGATCACCGCGGCGGAGCGCGGCGCGTTCGATTACCTGCCCAAGCCGTTCGACCTGAAGGAACTGATCGCCGTCGTCGCGCGTGCGCTGTCGAGCCCCCAAGGCAAGCGCGCGCCGGCCCGCGATGCCGGCGAGGACCGGCTGCCGATCATCGGCCGCAGCCCCGCGATGCAGGACATCTACCGCATCATCGCGCGGCTGACGCAGAGCGACCTGACCGTGATGATCATGGGCGAGAGCGGCACCGGCAAGGAGCTTGTCGCGCGCGCGCTGCACGATTACGGCAAGCGCCGCCACGGGCCCTTCGTCGCCGTCAACATGGCGGCGATCCCCAAGGAACTCGTCGAGAGCGAATTGTTCGGCCACGAACGCGGCGCCTTCACCGGCGCCACCAATCGCGGCATCGGCCGCTTCGAGCAGGCCGACGGCGGCACGCTGTTCCTCGACGAGATCGGCGACATGCCGATGGAGGCGCAGACGCGCCTGCTGCGCGTGCTGCAGCAGGGCGAATACACCAGCGTCGGCGGGCGCACGATCATCAAGACCGACGTGCGCATCGTCGCCGCCACCAATCGCGATCTGCGCCAATTGATCCAGCACGGATTGTTCCGCGAGGATCTCTATTACCGCCTCAACGTCGTGCCGCTGCGCCTGCCGCCGTTGCGCGAGCGCAGCGAGGACATTCCCGATCTGGTGCGCCACTTCGTGCACAAGGCGCAGGAAGAAGGCCTTCCGGTCAAGCGGCTGGACACCGAGGCGCTCGACCTGCTGCGCCAATATCGCTGGCCCGGCAACGTGCGCGAATTGGAGAACCTGATCCGCCGCATGGCCGTGCTGCAGTCCGGCGACACGATCACCGCCGCATCGCTCGGCGCCGAACTGAAAGAGCCGCCGCGCTCCTCCGCGGTCGAGGGTGAAGAGCCGTCGCTCAGCGCTTCCGTCGAGCAACATCTGACGCGCTATTTCGCCGAGTTCGGCGAGGCGCTGCCGCCGCCCGGCATCTACGACCGCATCCTGGAGGAGATCGAGCGCCCGCTGATCTCCATCTGCCTCGCCGCCACCCGCGGCAACCAGATCCGCGCCGCGCACCTGCTCGGCCTCAACCGCAACACTCTGCGCAAGAAGATCCGCGACCTGAGCCTCGAAGTGATTCGCGGCTTGCGGCCGGAGTGACTCTGCTTTCCGTCCTGCGCAAAGCGGGGGAGGGAAGGTAGTGCAAAGTGGATTTGCCGAGAGTTGCTGCTATATTCGCGTTCGGAGCGGCCCACGGTCGCTCTGGGGCGTGAGAACCCCTCCATCGGCGGCGCAAGTGCCGCCGCCAAAGCACTCCTCAACCATATGGTCGAGGAGGCATGCGCGTATGTTCAGGGCGAAAGCCTAAAGGCGCATGCGGTCTTCCGATGGAGGCTTCTCAACTCCCCGATCACCAGGTCTGGGGAGAAAACGCATGCCTGTCGCCATCGCCATCACGCTGTTCTTCGCTGCCGCGACCTCGGCGCTCGGCTTGCCGCGTGCGTTGAATGGAGTCCGGAACGGTGGCCTTCGCGGTATCGCGCCGCCGCTGATCGCGGCGGCGATGGCGCTGTGGTTCGCGATCGCGGCGGTTTGGGTATGGCGGCACGGATAGCCGCCGATGCTGAAACCCTCGCGAACATCTGGTGCAGATCGGGCGCCTCGTCGTGGAGTGCGCCGCGATCGAAGCGCGGATGTACGACGCGATCTGGACTCTGCTCGGGCTCGATCCGGAAGATGGTTTGCTCGTAACGCGCCGCATCGATGAGTCGGGCAGGGCGTCCATATTGCGCGCGCTGGGGCATCCTGATGGCGGCGGCGCGCACGCCCGGCGGCTATCGCTCCGAGTTCTTTCCGCCCGAGATGCTGGCGGCCCTGACCCGCGAGGTCATCGTTTCGCAAAACGAGTTCGCGGAGGCGGTGTCGCGGATGATCCACAAGCGCGAGGAGATCGAGGCGCGGCGTGGGCGGTGACGAGCGAGCCTCGCCGCGCACCTGCTCGGCCTCAACCGCAACACTCTGCGCAAGAAGATCCGCGACCTGAGCCTCGAAGTGATTCGCGGCTTGCGGCCGGAATGATCTCTTCCTCCCCCGCCGTTGCGGGGGAGGGGGACCGCGTAGCGGCCGTCTCCGCTGAAGCTCCGCCGCGCCGAGTGAGTCTCACTTGCCACGTCGAAGCGAAGCGTAGACGGGTGGAGGGGGTGTGAGGAACCGTGACGGATAGTCCTCCGTCTCCCCCTCCGTCTCGTCGGCGCGGCGCGCCGACGATCCACCTCCCCCGCAAAGCGGCGGAGGAAAGGAGTAGCGCAGCCCGCGCCGCCAGCTGCCCCGCCCTTAACCCTGTCTCCATTGTGCAACGCGGCATTCTTGCAACAGGCTGTGTCTTGGCTACACTGCCGGCCGCATTCGCAATGTCTCACCGACACTTAGCGGATGGTGCAAGGGCGGAATGGCTGTCTCAGACGCAATCAAAGGACCGCATATAAGCGGGGTGGTGGGGCTGTTCCGGGCCGCGTCACGGCCGTCGCTGCTGGCCTTCGTCGTCGGCACGCTGGCGGTCTTGTCCGGCATCGCGACCTACTGTTTCGTGATGGGCTTCGTGCCCTACCGGCTGGGGCGGCCGGGCATGATCGGGCTGGTCACGATCAACACCGTCCTCGTCGTCGCGCTCGCGGCCCTCGTCGCCTGGCGGCTGGTGCTGTTGTGGCAGGAGCGCCGCTCGGCGAAGGCCGGCGCCCGGCTGCATGCCCGCCTCGTCGGCATCTTCGCGGCGATCGCAGTGGTGCCGGTGATCTTCGTGGCGGTGTTCGCGGTCGCCACGCTGAAGCTCGGCGTCGAGCAGTGGTTCGCGCCCAGGGTGCAGAGCGCGATCCAGATGTCGATCGAGTTCGCCCAGCGCTATGCCGACCAGATCCAGCGCCAGACCTCCGAAGACGCCGTCGCCATCGCCACCGGCATCCAGGACGACCCGCAGCTCTTCGACGACAGCAAGCATGTGCGCATCGACATATTGTTCAGCGACCTGGGCCTGCTGACCAAGGACCGCAAGGTGCTGGCCGCCTTCCTGTTCGACGGCAAGGGCGTGCTCCTGGGCAGTTCGCGCGAGCAGAACATCGGCCCCGTCAGCACCACGCCGCCGACACCGGAGAACATCGCCGCCGCCGATGCCGGCCATGTCGTGTTCGACGCCAATTCCAATATCGGCATGGCCCGCGCGCTGGTGAAGCTGCGCGCCATCGACGGCGCCTATCTGCTGGTGGTGCGCAAGGTCGATCCGCGCGTCTTCCACGCCTTCCAGAACACCACGGCCGTCGCCGCCGAATACAAGCGCATGGACAAGGACCGCTCCAAGAAGCTGCTGCTGTTCGCCGGCCTCTACGGCATGGTGGCGTTGCTGGTGCTGCTCGCCGCGGTCTGGGCAGGACTGTGGGCGGCCAACAGGTTGGTGCGGCCGATCTCACACCTGATCGACGCATCCGAGCGCGTCACGGCGGGCGATTTGCGCGCGCAGGTTCTGGTGGAACGCGACGACGACGAGGTCGGCATATTGGGCCACGCCTTCAACCGCATGACCGCGCAGCTTCTCACCCAGCGCAGCGAACTCGTCGATGCCAGCCACCAGATCGACGCAAGACGCCGCTTCACCGAGGCCGTGCTCGCGGGCGTCAGCGCCGGCGTGGTCGGCCTGGACGGCGACGGCCGCATCACCATCGTCAACCGCGCCGCCGCGCGCCTGCTGAATGCCGCACATGAGGAGATCGAGGGCCGCCACTATGCCGAGGCCGTGCCGGAGTTGGCCGGCCTGATCCGCCGTGCGTTCGCCGAGCCCGTCGGCCGGGCGAGCGGCGAGGCGAGCGTCAAGCGCGCGGGCAAGGTGCGCAACCTCAGCGTCCAGGTGGACAGCGAGAAGGGTGCGGGCGAGGCGGGCTACATCGTCACCTTCGACGATATCACGGACCTCGTCTCCGCGCAGCGCACCGCCGCCTGGGCCGACGTCGCGCGCCGCATCGCGCACGAGATCAAGAACCCGCTGACGCCGATCCAGCTTTCCGCCGAGCGCCTCAAGCGCAAATACGCCAAGGAGATCACCACCGATCCCGACGTGTTCGCGCAGTGCACCGACACGATCATCCGCCAGGTCGGCGACATCGGCCGCATGGTGGACGAGTTCTCGTCCTTCGCGCGCATGCCGCAGCCCGTCATGCGCCGCGAGAACGCGCAGGAGCTGTTGCACCAGTCGGTGTTCCTGCAGCGCGAGGCGAACGAGAAGATCCAATACACGATCCGCGCCCCCGCAGATCCGGTCTATCTGGAATGCGATGGGCGGCTGGTGAGCCAGGCGCTGACCAACGTCATCAAGAACGCCGGCGAAGCCTTCGCCGCGCGCGAGGCGGCCGGCGGCGAGGAGCCCGGGCAGATCGAGATCGCGCTGGAGAACCTGGGCGAGCAGGTTGCGTTCCGCGTCACCGACAACGGCATCGGCCTGCCGCAGGAACATCGCAATCGCTTGACGGAGCCCTATGTGACGACGCGCGCGAAGGGAACGGGGTTGGGGCTCGCCATCGTGCGCAAGATTGCCGAAGACCATGGCGGCGAAATC
>DATATK010000169.1:0-2615 GCA_036268825.1 Rhizomicrobium sp.
ATTCAGCGCGAACACGCCGAACAGAATCGCGACCGCTACCCCAACCGCCACCGCGGCCGGGCTCTTGATGCTGGCCTTCGTAAGCGCCCGCATCCGCTCCTCCCAAGCTGGCCCGGGCGCAGTATTGGCCGGAACCTGTCAGCAATGTGGCGTCACATAGCCGTGAGACAACATGAAAAGATATGCAGAATTGTGGCAACAGTCCGGCGCTTTGGCATGGGGCTTCAACTAGCGCCCTGCGCGCCGCGAATGGATGTGTTAAAACCCGCCTGGGCAAACATCAAGGGGCGGTCATGACAGTCCAACTGACGGTAAACGGCGTTAGCCATGATCTCGATGTCGAGCCCGATGCGCCCTTGCTCTGGGTGATTCGGGACGAGCTGGGCCTCACCGGCACCAAATTCGGATGCGGCATCGCACAATGCGGCGCCTGCACGGTCCATGTGAACGGCGTTGCCCAGAGGAGTTGCGTGACGCCGGTGAGTTCGGTCTCTGGTGCCGAAGTCACTACCATCGAGGGGCTGAGCGCGAAGGGGCTGACACCCGTCCAGCAGGCCTGGATCGATCACCAGGTGCCACAATGCGGCTACTGCCAGTCCGGCATGATCATGGCGATCAGTTCGCTGCTCGCGAAGAACCCGACACCGTCGGACGACGACCTGGCCTCCGCGATCACCAATATCTGCCGCTGCGGCACATATCCACGCATCCGCGCCGCCGTACGCGCCCTGGCGGAGGCCTGACGCCATGGCATCGACACGCAGGATGGTTCTTCTGGGCGGCCTCGGTACGGCGGGCGCGCTGGTCGTGGGCTACACGCTGTGGCCCAACGGGCGCATCGCGCGCGCCGACAAACTCGCGGCCAAGCCCGGCGAAAAGTTCGTCACCAACTGGATCAAGATCAGCACGGACGACACGATCACCGTCGTGATCCCCCATTGCGACATGGGCACGGGCATCTTCACCGCGCTGTCGCAGATGGCGGCCGAGGAACTCGATGCCGACTGGAGCAAGGTGCGCGCCGAACAGGCGCCGCCAGACGTGGACTTCGCGAACGGCGCGGTGATCGAGGGCGTCCTGCTCAATGGCAGCCAGCCGCCCGCGTTCCTGAAAGGCATTGCCGCGAACACGTTCCGCTTCATGTCGGCGAACATCTCCGTTCCAGGCGGCGGGTATATCCCGCAGATCACCGGCGGCTCATCCGCGGTGCGCGCCACGGGCGTTTATGGCATGCGCGTTTCGGGCGCCGCGGCGCGCGAGATGCTGGTGAAGGCCGCGGCGGCGCGCTGGGGCGTTTTGCCGGAGGACTGTGCGACGAAGATGAACCGCGTGATCCACGCCGCCTCGGGCCGCAGCTTCGGTTATGGCGAATTGGCGACGGAGGCGGCGGGTTACGATCCGTCCGCCGATCCGAAGTTGAAGCCGCAAAATCAATACACGCTTGTCGGCAAGCCGATGCAGCGCGTCGATATCCCGACCAAGGTCAACGGCAAGACGACCTACGGCATCGACGTCAAGGCGCCGGGCATGCTCTACGCCGCGATCAAGATTTCCCCGGTGTTCGGGGCGAAATTGAAATCCGTCGATACCGCGGACGTCGAGAAGCGGCGCGGCGTGGTTCGGGTGGTGAAGCTCGATGACGCGGTGGTCGTCGTGGCGGATCGCTTCTGGCGCGCGCGCGATGCGGCGGACGCGCTGGAGCCGGTGTTCGAGACCGGGCCGAACAACGCGGTCACGACGGCCTCGCTGGAAGCGCGGCGTCGCGCGGCGCTGAAGGGCAAGCGGCTCAAGGTCGATCAGAAAGTGGGCGTGGGCGCGGCCGCGCTCTCTACCGGCCGGTTCGTCGAGGCGGCGTATAACGTTCCGTACCTGTCGCATGCGCCGATGGAGCCGGTGAACGCCACCGCGCTCTATCGGGACGGCACGCTCGAAGTCTGGTCCGGCACGCAGGACGGGCTCGGCAGCCGCGCCTGGTGCGCCAAGCTCGCTGGCCTGCCGATGGAGAAGGTGAAATTCCACCTGCTGCAGATGGGTGGCGCGTTCGGGCGGCGTCTGCCGGGGCAGTGGAATTTCCTCGACTACGCGGTGAAGACCGCAATGGCGATGCCGGGCAGGCCGGTGAAGCTGGTGTTCACGCGCGAGCAGGACATGCAGCACGATTTCTACCGCCCGAACGTCACCAGCCATTTTCGCGCCGCGCTTAACACCGCCGGTATGCCGGTCGCCTGGGTCAACGACTACACGACCGACGACAAGCCGAGCGACGAAGCCCATATCCACTACGCCATCCCCAACCAGGCGATCAGTTCGGTGCATGTGAAGACGCATGTGCCGACCGGCGCGTGGCGCAGCGTGGAAGCATCGTGGCATGGCTTCTTCATCGAATCCTTCATCGACGAACTCGCGCATGCCGCGCACAAGGATCCGGTCACCTATCGCCTTGCATTGCTGAAAGACAGTCCGCGCCACCACGAAGTGGTCCGGCGCGCGGCCGACGCTGCCGGATGGGGCAGCCCGATGCCTACGGGGAGCGCGCGCGGCATGGCGATGGTGGAATGTTTCCAGACCATCGTGGCCCATGTCGCCGAAGTGTCCGTGAAGCTGGACGGCACGCT
>DATATK010000170.1:0-16690 GCA_036268825.1 Rhizomicrobium sp.
CGCGTGGATCACGATCTTTCGCATCACCGTCGGTAGTGCGGAGTCAGCGAGCCTGTCACCGTTTACCCACGCGCCTTCCGATGCCGGATGTTTGACGACGTCAGCAGCGTAAACTTCGATTTCCAATTCAAAATGCGTGAAGCCGTGGCGAACGATGCCGGCGCGCTTCTTCCACGCCGCTCGAAACGGCGCCTGCAGCAGCGCCTCTTTCGCTGATGGGAATTCCGGCGTCCACGGCCCCAGCGGCGGCTGCATCATGCTGCCGAGCAGGCCTTTCTCCGGCCGCTTCTCCAGCAGCACGGCGCCCGTCCCATCGCGCACGACGAAAGCAGCGCCACGGCGTAACGGACGCACGGCCTTCTCGCCTTTCACGGGGAGCAATTCCTGGATGCCGCGCTTGCGGGCTTCACAGTCCGCCATCCATGGGCAGGCTGCGCAGGCCGGACGTTGGGGCGTGCAGATCGCCGAGCCCAGATCCATCAGCGCCTGCGCGAAGTCCCCCGCCCGCTTCTCCGGCACAAGCGACTGGCCGAGCAGGCGCAGCCGTACCTTCGCCTTTGGCATCGGCTCCTCGACGGCGAAGACCCGCGCGAGCACCCGTTCCGCATTGGCATCGACGGCTGCCTCACGCTCGTCGAAGGCGATGGCGGCGATTGCCCCCGAGGTGTAGGCGCCGATCCCGGGCAGCACCCGCAGGCCTTCGGCAGTCTCCGGAAAGCGCCCGCCCATTTCATCCACAACCATTTTGGCGGCGCGATGCAGGTTCCGGGCGCGGGCGTAGTAGCCGAGCCCGGCCCAAGCGGCGAGCACGTCGTCTTCCGGCGCGGCGGCCAGCGCCTGGACCGTCGGCCAGCGGCGCAGGAACGCGCGGTAATAGGTGCCAACCGCTGCCACCGTCGTCTGTTGCAGCATGATCTCGGATAGCCAGACACGGTACGGCTCCGCGCGCCGGCCGGGCGGGGCGCGCCAGGGCAAGGTGCGGCGATGGACGTCGTACCAGGCGAGCAGCGCGGACGCGGCTCTCAGTACGAACGCCTTCTTCTGAACGGACTTGGCGGGCATACTCCAACCATGGCGCAATCGGCCAAGGACAAACAACCGGACGCTCCTCCGGCCAGACGCAACCGCGCCGAACCGGTGGCCCGCGAGGCCGCCGGCATGGCGGCGGCGGCATTCGCCCGCGCCGGTTTCGGCGACCCCGCGCTGGTGCTGCGCTGGGACGAGATCGCAGGGCCCGAGGTCGCACAACTGGCCCGCCCGCTGCGTCTCTCCGAAGGCGCGAGCGGTGGCGTGCTGACCTTGAAGGCCGAACCCGGCGCCGCCCTGTTCCTGCAACACGAGACCCGCGCGCTTTGCGACCGGATCAATGCCTGGCTGGGGCGGCCGGCGATCGCGCGGTTGCGGTTTGTGCAAGGCCCGTTGCTGTCGCGCGCGCCACGCCCGCCCGCGCGTGTCGCAGCCGCGCATGCGCCGCCGACCGATCCGGCACGTGGTTTTGATGGCCAGGACACGCTCAGATCCGCGCTTCTCGGCTTGGCGGACGCGCGCGCCTCTGTCAAAAACCTCCAGGATTAAGCGGAGGGGCGCCTTTGAAGAGGCAATGGTTTCTCGTCGGACTGGTCGCGCTTGCCGTCGTCGCGCTCTGCGTGATCGCCTATCTGCTGTTCTATGGCAATTCACCCGCGGACAATTTCGCTTCGAGCAGCGAGAAATACGGCATCAAGCTCACGGAGCAGGACCGCGCGCAGGGCTCGCCGAATGCGCCGATCCTGATGGTGGAATATGCCGCCCCGACCTGCCCGGTCTGTGCCCATTTCGACATGGACATCTTCCCACTGATCAAGAAGAACTACATCGATACCGGCAAGGTCTATTACGTCTTCCGCGTCTATCCGCTCAGCGCCGTCGACGTGGCGGCGGAGTCGATGGCGCGGTGCCTGCCTAAGGAGAACTATTTTCCGTTCATCGACATGCTCTATCACAACCAGCCCAAATGGGATCCGGACGGCAACGTGATCCCGGACGTTCGCGGCGCGCTGGTGCAGATGGGCGCCGTCGCCGGGATGAGCGCGCAGGAGGTCAACACCTGCATCGACAACACCACCGAGCAGGCCGCGATCACCAAGATCGGCCAAGACGCGCAGGCCACGTATAACGTGAACGGCACCCCCAGCTTCATCGTCAACGGCCAGATGCGAGTCGGCGCGTCGACCTGGGAAGACTGGCAGGATTACCTCAACACGATGCTGGCCAAGAAATAGCCCTTCCCGGCGGCGGAACGGCCACAGACGGTGATTCTCGCGCCGGCGGCGGCAACCCGGCGATTGAATGCCGGGCGTAGCTCTGTCAAAAGCAGCCCCGGAAGACGGGAGTTCAGCACGTGACCAGACAGCAACTCATTATAGGATTGGTCGCCCTGGCCGTAATCGCGCTCGGCGTGATCGGCTTCCTGGTTTTCTACGCCAATTCGCCGTCCGGCCAGGTCGCGGGCATCTCGAAATACGGCATCACCCTCACCCCGCGGGACCGCGCCCAGGGCTCGCCCAACGCGCCCATCATGATGGTCGAATACGCCGCGCCCACCTGCCCGCACTGCGCGGCCTTCGATATGGAGATATTCCCGAAGATCAAGGCGAAATACATCGATACGGGCAAAGTCTATTACATCTTCCGCGTTTTCCCGCTGAATTCCGTGGATGTCGCCGCCGAGGGCATGGCCCGCTGTTTGTCCAAGGAAAACTATTTTGCATTCATTGACCTGCTCTACCGGAATCAGCCCAAATGGGATCCGGAATATGCCGTCCAGGATGTCCATGGCGGTCTGGTGCAAATGGGCGCCATGGCGGGCATGAGCCCGCAGGAAGTCGAAACGTGCATCAACAACCCAACCGAACAGGCCGAGATCACCAAAGTGGGCCAGGAGGCGCAGACGAAGTACAACGTCAACGGCACGCCGAGCTTCATCGTCAACGGCGACATGCGCGTGGGCGAGTCCACCTGGGAAGACTGGCAGGATTACCTCAACAAGATGCTCGCGAAGAAATAACCGGGCATCGCATCTGGCGTAAGGCGGCGCGTTTCCGTTGAAGTTCACCCGGCTCCGGCTTTCGGGATTCAAGTCGTTCGTCGAACCGACCGAGCTCTTCATCGAGCCCGGCCTGACGTCCGTCGTCGGCCCGAACGGTTGCGGCAAGTCCAACCTGTTCGATGCGCTGCGCTGGGTGATGGGCGAGACGCGCCCGACCTCCGTGCGCGGCAGCGAGATGGACGATGTGATCTTCGCCGGCTCCGCGGGCCGCCCGTCGCGCAACACCGCCGAAGTCATTCTCTACATCGACAATTCGGACCGCACGGCGCCCGCGCAATATAACGACTACGACTCCATCGAGATCTCCCGCCGCATCGAGCGCGAAGCCGGCAGCGTCTATCGCATCAATGGCCGTGACGTGCGCCAGCGCGACGTGCAGATTTTCTTCGCCGACGCCTCGTCCGGCGCGGGTTCGACCGCCTTCGTGCGTCAGGGCCAGATCGGCCTGCTCATCAGCCAGAAGCCGCTCGCCCGCCGCGCGATCCTGGAAGAAGCTGCCGGCATCGCGGGCCTGCACCAGCGCCGTCACGAGGCGGAGCTTCGCTTGCGCGGCGCCGAGACCAACATGGCGCGGCTCGACGATGTGATCGGCGAAGTCGAAGGCCAGCTTCAGAATCTCAAAAAGCAGGCGCGCCAGGCTGCGCGCTACCGCAATCTCTCCGGCCTGATCCGCAAGGCCGAGGCGCTCGCGTTTTATCTGCGTTGGATTTCCGCCGAGGCCCAATCGAAAGTCGCCGATGCCGCGCTGGAAGTCGCCGCCACCGTCGTCGCGGAATGCACCGGCCACGCAGCCGAAGCCGCGACGATCCAGGCCGACGCCGCGACCATCCTGCCGCCGCTGCGCCAGACGGAAGCCGAACACTCCGCCGCGCTGCATCGCCTCTTCATCGAGCGGGACGCGCTGGACGCCGAAGAAGCCCGCGCCCGCGAAGCCGCGCAGCGCGTTCGCCAGCGCCTCGCCCAATCCGATCAGGACTCCGCCCGCGAACAAGCGCTGGAAACGGACGCCGCCTCGGCGCTCGCGACCCTCGCCGGGGAAACCGGTGCTCTCGAAAGCGCATCGGCCCGCGCTGAGGAAGAACTTGCGGACGCCCAGTCGCGCGCCGTCGAATTGTCCGACGCGTTGAACGAAGCCGAGCGGCTGCTCGAGCGGCTCAACGCCGATCTCGCCGAATGGAACGCACGCAAGGCGAGTCAGGAACGCGCCCGCGAAGTCGCCGCCGCTCTGGCGGAGACCAGTGCCCAGCAACTGGCCGACGCACAAGCGAAACTCGACCAGGCGATGGAAGGCGCGGCCGCCGCGCCGGACGTTCGCGCTGCCGAAGCCGCTGCGGAAGCCGCGCGCGCTGAATTGACCAAGGCCCGTGGAACCCTCGTCGTCGCGCGCGCGAAGCTCGACGAAGCGGAACTTTCCGAAGCAGCCTTGCGCGATCCGCTCGAAGTTGCCGAACGCGAAACCCAGGCGCTCGCCGCCGAAGCCAAGGCGCTCGCCGATCTGCTACGCCCGCAGGGCGCCGATCTGTGGCCGCCGCTGATCGACGCGGTGAATGTCCAGTCTGGCTACGAAGCCGCGTTCGCCGCCGCCTTGGGCGACGATCTGCAAGCGCCGCTCGACGAATCCGCGCCGCATCACTGGCGCGACCTGGGCGAATGGCACGCGGCGACGGCGTTGCCCGAAGGCGTGCAGCCTTTGAGCAGCTTCGTCGATGCGCCGCCCGCGCTCGCGCGTCGGCTTTCGATGACCGGCGTCGTGTTCCCCGATCAGGGCGCGGCGTTGCAGAAGGCTTTGAACCCTGGCCAGCGGCTCGTCTCGCCGCGCGGCGACCTGTGGCGTTGGGACGGCTATGCGGCCTCCGCCGACGCGCCCTCGCCCGCCGCCGTGCGCCTGTCGCAGCGTAACCATCTCGTCGTGCTCGAAACCCAGATCGCGGAATCGCGCGAGCGCCGCGGCGCGGCTTTCGCGCTTTTTGCCGCCGCGAAGGCCGAAGCTGAATCCGCGCGCGCCGCCGAACGCACCGCCGAGAACGAAGAACAGCAGTCCGAAGAAATCCTAATCGCCGCGCAAGACGATGCCGCAAAAGCCGCGCGCGCCGCCGCCGAACGTGCCTCGCAACTGGCGTCGCTGGAATCGGAGATCCGCCGTCTCACCCAATCGCGCGACGCGGCCCGTGACGCCGAATGGCAGGCCACATCCGCGCTCAGCGATCTCACAGACTCGGCCGCGCTCGCGGAGTCTGTCGCCGACGCGCGCAGCAAGACCAGCGAAGCCCGCACTGTGGACAGCGAGATCCGCGCGGCGCTCGACAGCCTCCGGCGTCAGGCGCAATCGCGCGCGCAACGCATCGCCGCCATCGCCGAGGACAACGCCCGCTGGACCACGCGCCGCGATGCCGCCGCCGCCCAGATCGCCGAACTCGGACGCCGCATCGAGGAGATGCGCAGCGAACTCACGACGCTGGAAGCCGTGCCCGAAGCCATTGCGGCCAAGCGCGGCGCGTTGCTCGACGCGATCGGCGCCGCCGAAGCCGCGCAATCCGCCGCCTCCGACCTGCGCGCCGAAGCCGAACAAACACTCGCCGCCGCCGACCGCGCCGTGAAAGCCGCCGATGCGGCGTTGTCCGCCGCGCGCGAAGAACGCGCTCGTTCGCAGGCGCTATCGGAATCCGCACAGGAACGCATCGCCGAGTTGCGCAACCGCATCCGCGACGAACTTGACGGGGCGCCGGAAGATCTGTCCGAACGCGCGGAGATCAAGGACGGCGAGGAATTGCCCGTGCAGGAACACGCCGACAAGCGCGTTGAAAAGCTCAAGGCCGAACGCGAACAACTCGGCGGCGTCAATCTGCGCGCCGAAGAAGAAGCGGCGGAGCACGAGACACGTCTGACACAGCTCACCACTGATCGCGACGATCTCGCCGGCGCCATCGAGCGCCTGCGCCGCGGCATCCAGTCGCTCAACCGCGAAGGCCGCGAACGCCTGCTCGCATCCTTCGAGAAGGTGAACGCCAATTTCCAGATGCTTTTCGCCCGCCTGTTCGAGGGCGGCGAAGCGCGGCTGACGTTCACCGAGTCCGAAGACCCGCTGGAAGCCGGTCTCGAAATCTTCGCGCGGCCGCCGGGCAAGCGCCTGCAGAACCTCACTCTGCTCTCCGGAGGCGAGCAGGCGCTGACGGCGATGGCGCTGATCTTCGCCGTGTTCCTGGTGAACCCGGCGCCGGTCTGCGTGCTCGACGAAGTGGACGCACCGCTCGACGACGCCAATGTCGACCGCTTCTGCAACCTGCTCGACGAGATGACCCGCATCACCGACACGCGCTTCCTGGTCATCACCCATCACGCGCTCACCATGAGCCGCATGCACCGCCTGTTCGGCGTGACCATGACCGAGCGTGGCGTCAGCCAGCTCGTCTCCGTCACCCTGACCGAAGCCACCCAGGTGGCGGCGGAGTAGAGCCCTTTTTCAGATATGGCGGCCAACGCCGAAATGGTTTATGGTGTCGCCATGAACAAGCGCGTGGCTTCCATCCCCAACGATGTATCGTCTTTGCCCATAGAAGACGACGAGCAACACGGCGTGGACGTGGACAGCTACGTCGCGCGCAATCGCGATGCACTGAACGTATCCATTCAACGTTCGCGCAAAGAAGTCGCAGCGGGTCAAGTGTCGTCGAAGACCATGAACGACATCGTCGCCGAAGGTCGGCAAAGGCGCAAAAACTAGGAGCGCCCGCTGGCGACAATCGTCAAATCGCTCCGAGCCGAGCGGGATCTTGCCGAGTTGTTTGACTATATAGCTGGCGAAAGTGGTAACGATCGTGCCGAACTGATTTTGCGGCGAATAGAGCGCACGCTTTCCAATCTCGCGGAATGGCCCCGGATTGGACGCGTTCGTCCCGAGCTTAACGGCAACCCTCGCGCCTTCGCCGTTTGGCCGTGGTTGATCATCTATGAGCCGCGTGAAACGGGCGACGGAATTTATGTTTGGCGGGTCGTAGACGGACGACGTGACCTCCCAAGTCTGATTCAATCTGGCGGTTGAGCCTTCGCTTCCTCGCAGCCGCACAATAATCTTGCGCGCGGATTCGCCGCGCCGAAATTATTCAATGAAATCAAAATATTACCTCTTGTTCATCGTCTTGACAGGGTGGGCACCCGCCCCTATGTTCCGCGCGCTTTCGACTGAGCCGCCGGTTAGACGTGCGCGAAGGGATGCGAAGCAGGCGCCATGAGCGAACCTGACCCCGATCCCGAGAAACTGCGCGCGCTGGGCCAAAAGCTCGATGCGATCAATCGGCGCGATGCCAAGCGGAACGCGCTTCCGCCGCCTTCGTCCGGGGAAATCGCGTACCGTTTCGCGACCGAACTGGTGGCGACGACGGTTGTCGGAGGCGGCATCGGGTGGGGGTTGGATTGGGTGTTCCACACCCGCCCGCTTCTCACCATCGTGCTGTTTCTGCTCGGCGCCGCGGCGGGTGTCCGCAATGTGATACTGGCGTCCAAGGAATTCAACGCGCGGTTCGAGGCCGGGCGGGACAAGAAGGGGAGTTGATCCGTGGCCGCAAGTCCCATGGAACAGTTCGCGGTGAAACCGCTCATTCCGCTGCATCTGGGCGGCTATGACGTGTCGTTCACGAACGAGGCGCTGTGGATGTGCATCGTCGTGGGCGCGGTTTCGCTGTTCATGGCGGTCGCGGTTTCCAACCGCAAGCTGGTGCCCTCGCGCATCCAGTCGATGGCGGAGATGTCCTACGAATTCGTCGCCAACATGATCAACATGACGTCCGGCGAAGCCGGGCTGAAGTTCTTCCCCTTCATCTTCACGATCTTCATGTTCATCGCGGCCTCGAACTTCTTCGGGCTGATCCCAGGATCGTTCACCGTGACGAGCCAGATCTGCGTGACGTTCGTGCTCACCGCGCTCGTCATCGTCACCGTCATCATCACCGGCTTCATCCGCCACGGCCTGGGCTTCTTCAAGCTGTTCGTGCCCAAGGCGCCGCTCGGCATCCTGCTCTTCCTGGTCCCGCTCGAGGTGATCTCGTTCTGCGCGCGGCCGATGAGCCTTTCCATGCGCTTGTTCGCCAACATGCTGGCCGGCCATACCATGCTCAAGGTGATGGCGGGCTTTGTGGTGGCGCTCGGAACCACCGGTACCGCGATGGCGGTTCTGTCCGCCGGCCCGATGCTCCTGATCATCGGCCTTGCGGCGCTGGAATTCCTCGTCGCGTTCCTGCAGGCCTATGTGTTCGCCATCCTGTCCTGCATCTATCTGAGCGAAGCCTTGCATCTCCACGACAACCACTAACTCAAGGGAATTTTCTCCATGGCCATGGACGTCCTCGCGGCAAAACAAATCGGCGCCGGCCTTGCCACCATCGCCTTCGTCGGTTCGGGTATCGGCATCGGCGTGGTGTTCGGCAACTACATCTCCGGCGCGCTGCGCAATCCGGGCGCTGCCCAGTCGCAGTTCACCAACCTCTATATCGGCTACGCGCTGTGCGAGCTGCAGGGCCTGTTCGGCCTTCTGATCGCCCTCATCCTGCTGTTCGGCTGATATGCTGGACGCCGGCACAGCCACGACGACGACGGAAACAACCGCGCCGGCTCCGCAGCCGGGTGGCTTCCCGCCGTTCGACACGAAGACGTATCCCAGCCAGATCTTCTGGCTCGGGCTGACGTTCCTGTTCCTCTTCGTGGTGATGTGGCGCCTGGCGGCGCCGCGCATCGCCGGTGCGATCACCGCGCGGCGCGACCAGATCAATGGCGACGTGAAAGCGGCCGACCGGCATCGCCGGGAAGCCGAAGGCGCCGGCGCCGCGTATGAGACGGCGCTGGCCGGCGCCCGCGCCCGCGCCCACAAGCTGGCCGAAGAAAACCGCACCCGCCTCAGCGGCGAAGCAGCCCGCGAAAAGGCCGCTGCTGACGACGAAGCGCACAAGGCGTTGGCCGATGCGGAGATTCGCATCGCCGGCACGCGCGCGGAAGCCAAGGCCCATGTCACACGTGCCGCGCAGGAAGCCGCCGCCGACATCGTCTCCCGCCTGACCGGCGAGACGGTTAGCGCGGACGACGCGGCCGCCGCCGTGCGCGCGACGATCGGGAGCTGAGACATGGTCGAATTCCTTCACGATCCGGAAGTCTGGGTGGGCATCGGCTTCGCCGTCGTCATCATCGGCTTCATCTGGCTCGGCTTGCCGCGCATGGTGACTTCCGCACTTGACGCCCGCGCCGCCTCCATCGCCGCCGAACTCGACACCGCCCGCAAGCTGCGCGAGGAAGCCGAAGGCGTGCTCGCGCAATATCGCCGCAAGGCGCAGGATGTCGAAGTCGAAGCCGCCGCCATCCTCGCCGCCGCGCACGAAGACGCCGACCGCTTCGCCGCCGACGCCCGCACGCAACTCGCCGTGCAGATCGAGCGCCGCACCAAGCAGGCGCAGGACAAGATCGCCCAGGCCGAAGCCGCCGCCATGGCGGAGATCCGCGTGCTGGCCGCCGACGCCGCCGCCGGCGCCGCCGAGAAGCTCATCGCCGCCCGCCTCGACGAGAAGCGCGCCGGCGCGCTGATCGCCGACAGCATCAAGGACCTGCCGGGCAAGCTGAACTGAAACGCCGGCGTCAGCGGGCCGCCAGATACCAGATAAACAACACGACCATCACAACATCGGCCAACGCCGTCGCGAAGGCGGGCCTGGCGAGATAGCGCCGCCCATTCGCGATGACCAGCGCGACGAACCCGAACTTCCCCGCGATGGCGTTGAGCAGCACCGGCACCCGGAATTCCGGATGATACGCTGAAGCGACCAGCAGCAACCCCGACACGAACACCATCGCGCCCCAGCTCCGCGCCATCAGCAGGCCGGAAGGCGTCGCGATTTCCTCTCCGAAGATGAACCGCACCGCGAAGCGAGGCGCCAGAGCCTGAACCAGCATCGAACAGGTCGCGGCGCCGCAAGCGATCAGGACCCAGAACATGTTCTGAGCCGCCCAGTTCACACGACCCTCAATTTCGCTGCGCTGCTGAGCTTTTCAACCATGAGCTTTCGCAAGCTGACGAGATCGCCGGCGGAAAACGCTCGCTTCGGAATGTATCGCATGCCCATTGGTTTCACGCTGATCCGAAAAGCGTTCCGACTTTCCTTCACGCGCCGTACCACACTCCAGGGCGTCGTGACGGATGATCCCGTCCGATCACGGACAAGGATGCTATCGGACGAGACTTCGTAGGCCATGTCGCGCCGGTCAGCGCCGAGCCGCAGACGAAAAATCAGAACCAGTATCACTCTAACCAGTAGCAAAACCGCCGCAAATAGCAGGACCGTTCCTGCAGCGGTGATGGCGGTGACGGCGACATACTCGATTGTTGGCGCTTCACGCGGAACATCGAACATTATGACCGCGGAGATCACGAGCATCAGAACGCCAAGAACAAATTTGCTTCTGGCGCTCCAGGACGCGCGGATCTGATCGCTCAGTGTGATGACGGTGCTGCCGCGGATGATTTCAGACTCCATGCGCGCTACGCCTTCTCCGGCATCACCACGCGCAGGTGCAGTTCTTTGAGTTGTTTGGGCAGCACCTCGCTGGGTGCGCCCATCAGCAGGTCCTGGCCTTGCTGGGTCAGGGGGAACATCGTCACTTCGCGGATGTTTTCTTCGCCCGCCAGAAGCATCACGACGCGTTCTAGGCCGATGGCGAGACCACCATGCGGCGGGGCGCCGTAGCGGAAGGCGTTGAGCATGCCGCCGAACTTGGCTTCGGTTTCCTCGGCCTTGTGACCGGCGATCTCGAACGCCTTGATCATCACTTCGGGGTCGCGGTTGCGGATCGCGCCGGAGAGCATCTCGTAACCGTTGCAGACGATGTCGTACTGGAACACTTTCAGCGCGAGGATTTCGTCCTTGTCTTCCGAACTGAAGGCGAGGAATTTCTCGCGGTCGTATTGCGGCATCGAGAACGGGTTGTGCGAGAAGTCGATCCTCTTCTCGTCCTCGTTCCACTCATACATCGGGTAATCGACGACCCAACAGAAACGGAACGTGCCCTGCTCGATCAGCCCAAGCTCGTTGCCCAGCCGCGCGCGCGCCAGACCCGCGATCTTCGCGGCGCGCTCGGCCTTCGCGTCGGCCGAGAAGAACAGCGCATCGCCGGCCTTCACGTTGCAGCGCTTGGTCAACTCCGCCAGCGCTTCCGCTGGAATGAACTTCGCGATGGGGCCTTTGCCGGTCAGCGCGCCGTCCACCTCTTCCAAGATCACATAACCAAGCCCCGCCGCACCTTCGCCGCGCGCCCATTCGTTGAGCTTGTCGAAGAACGAGCGCGGCTGCACCCCGGCGCCTGGTCCCGGAATGGCGCGCACCGTCTTGTTCTTGAACGCCTTGAACTCGACATCGTCGCGCGCGAACACGTCCGACACGTCGGCGATGCGGATCGGGTTGCGCAGGTCCGGCTTGTCGCTGCCGAATTGCAGCATGGCGTCGTCATAGGCGATGCGTGGATATGGGCCCTTGGCAACGATGCGATCACCGGCGAATTCCTCGAACACGCCTTGCAGCACAGGCTCCATGGTCGCGAACACATCGTCCTGCGTCACGAAGCTCATCTCGACGTCGAGCTGGTAGAACTCGCCCGGGCTACGGTCGGCGCGGCCGTCTTCATCGCGGAAGCAGGGCGCGATCTGGAAGTAGCGATCAAAGCCCGCCACCTGAATCAGCTGCTTGAACTGCTGCGGCGCCTGCGGCAGGGCGTAGAACTGGCCGGGATAGCGCCGGCTCGGGACCAGAAAGTCGCGCGCGCCCTCGGGCGACGAGGCGGTGAGGATCGGCGTCTGGAATTCGTTGAAGCCCTGCGCGTACATCCGGTTGCGCAGGCTGCGCACGATGTTGGAGCGCAGCATGATGTTCTTGTGCAGCCGCTCGCGCCGCAGATCCAGGAAGCGGTATTTGAGGCGCACATCCTCCGGATAATCCAGATCGCCGAACACCGGCAGCGGCAATTCCTGCGCCTGGCTCTGGACCTTGAACTCCTCGATGCGGATTTCGATCTCGCCGGTCGGCAGGTCCTTGTTCACCGTCTCGGCCGAGCGCGCAACCACCGGGCCGGTCACCGTCACCACCCATTCGGAGCGGCACTTGTCGACCTCCGCAAAGGCGGCGGCGTCGGGCTCGATCAGTACCTGGGTGATGCCGTAATGGTCGCGCAGGTCGAGGAAGACGAGGCCGCCATGGTCGCGCCGGCGGTTCACCCAGCCGGAGAGCCGGACGCGTTGTCCGACCGCGTCCTTGCGCAGTTCGCCGCAGGTATGGGTGCGATAGGCGTGCATGGCAGTTCCTCGAAAAAGGGCGGTATGTGGCGGGTTGCGGCCCGTCCGGTCAAGCCCGGACAAGGGCAGTTCAAATGTCGCAAAGCCGGGCTAATCTGGCGGCTGCTCATCAAGGGATTCCGCCATGAAATTCGCCGCCCTGTTTGCCGCCTTCGCACTGGCCGCCCTGCCCGTCCAGGCCGCCGCGCCAAAGCCCGCGCCGAAGGTGACCCTGCTCTTCGTGGCGGACGGGCTGCGTTATGACAGCGTCACGGCGGACAGCGCGCCCACGCTGTGGAAGCTGAAGCATGACGGCGTCGATTTCGCCGCCAGCCATTCGCTCTATCCTACCATCACCACGGTCAACGCTTCGGCCATCGCGACGGGGCACTATATCGGCGACACCGGGAATTTCGGCAACGCGCTCTATTCCGGCTTCCCGGTGGCCGAGGCGGGCAACCTGCCCGTCGCGATCATGGAAAACGATTCCGTGCTCGGCCAGATGAACGCCCATTTCGGCGGCAACTATCTGAACGAGACCTCGCTCCTCGCCGCCGCGCGCCAGCACGGTTTCGCCACCGCCGCCCTCGGCAAGGTCGGCCCGACGTCGATCCAGGACGTGACGCAGCGCGACGGCGCCGGCACGATCGTGATCGACGACGCGGTCGGCACACCGGCGGGCATCGCGATCCCCGCCGACCTCACCGCCGCGATCCAGGCCGCCGGTCTTCCGGCCACCGCGCCGAAAACCGCGACGCCCAACTTCGCGCAGGAGCAATATCTCGTCGCCGTCGCGACCAAGGTGGTGCTGCCGCGTTTGCTCGCCTCCGGCAAGCCGGTGCTGATGGTGTTCTGGTCCCGCGATCCGGACGCTTCGCAGCACGCCGAGAAAGACGGCTCGATCAATGGCCCGGGCGGTCGCGCCGGCATCAAGGACGCCGACGACACGCTGGCGGCGCTGCTCGCGGGGTTGAAGGATCATGGCGTCAAAACTCCGAATGTTTTCGTGACGGCGGATCACGGCTTCTCGACCATCGATGAAACCTCGCATGGCGCCACACTCGCTTCCGGCTTCGTGGCCGCCGATCTCGCGGCGGCGCTCAATCTTCCCAATGCCCACGGCGCCATCGGCGCGGATCCGAAGAACCCGGACGTGATGGTCATCCCGAACGGCGGCTCCGATCTCATCTATCTGCCCGGCGCGAACGCGAAGGACATGGCGGCGAAGATCGCCGTCGCGCTGGCCGCCAAGGACTATACCGGCGCGATCTTCGCCAATGATGCGCTGGGCGACGTGCCCGGCACCTTGCCGATGAGCGCGGTCAACCTGCGCGGCACGGCGCTGACGCAACAGCCTTCGATGGTGATCGGCTTCGCGTCGCACGAAGTCGCCGGGTGCCAACCGCTGCTGATGTGCACCGCCGAATTCGCGGACACCTCGCTCGTCACCGGCCAGGGCATGCACGGCTCATTCAGCCGCGCCGACACGCGCAACTTCATGGCGGCGATGGGCCCGGCGTTCAAACGCGGCTTCGTCGACGACGCGCCGATCTCCAACGCCGACATCACGCCGACGCTGGCGCACATCCTCGGCTTCACCATCGCCGCCAAAGGCGATCTGACCGGCCGCGCGATCACCGAGGCGTTGGCCAAGGGCAAGACGGTCAGCGTCACGAAAGGCTGGATCGCGTCGACCGCGCCGCTGCCGGATATCGGCAAGCAGTTCCTGGAATACCAACAGGTCGGCGGCACGCGCTACTTCGACGCCGCCGGCATCCCGGCGCGCACCGTGGGCCTGAGCGCACATTGACGATTACTGGACGGTGACCCGGCGCAGCGCCGCGATGGTGTTGCGGTTCTCTTCGGCGAGCATGACGCAGAGCTGCAAGGTCGGATCGCGCCAGTCGGTGTAGAACCAGCGCAGGAACGAGTAGCGCCCGACGTACGCAACCAGCAGCGTGAGCACGAAGGCGCCGAACACCAGCTCCCAGATCGACCACGCGCCCGACGCCCAGCCGTGCCACCAGAACACGGCGGACGACGCCAGCAGTCCCACCTGGAGCGCGATCACCACGGCGACGGCGAAAAGCACGTAGCCCATGTAGCGCCGCCATTTAATGAAGCGGCGGAACTCCAGCATGCAATGGCGGATGCCGAACATCTTGTTGCGCGTGTCGTTGTCGAAGAATTCGCGGATCGCGTTTTCCCAGTCGACGTCCATCTTGGTGAAGTTGATCTTCAGCGCGCTCGATTCCACGATGGCGCCGATCATCAGGATGGCGCCCAGCGCGATCAGCGAACCGTTATACGCCGTGTCCGAAACAAACTGATGCAGGCTGCCGTGCAGCAGCACGATGGCCAGCGGCACGCAGGCGAGCACCATCATCAAGGTCGTGGTGCGCGTCTTGAGCGCGCCGTCGTCTTCCGAATGGCCTGTCTGCAAATCGCCGAACGGCAGCGCGTCGAGCCGCTCCACGTCGCTGCGCGGATAGTATTTGAGGACGAATTCGTGCGGCCCACTGCCCGCCATCACCGAACCGCGTTTCTCGATGGCGTAGGTTTGCCGACCCGCCGCCCGCTTCGCCGCCTCCGGAAAATATCTGCCCCAGTTCACGATCGCCACGGTCTTTCCCCCGTTTCTGACCCGCGCAAGATATGGGGTGCGGCGCAACAATATTAAAGGTTGTCAGCCCGGACGCCACAGTCATGAATACTCCAATCTTTCCAACGGGATAAGACCCCGTGCGCGGCTAGCTTGGCCGCCAGGCGGCCTGCGAATAACGCGCCTGCTCCCGTTTGCCGCGCCGCGAACGCCTGCGAATCCGCTATAGGCTGTGCATGCGCATCGTGGACACAGCCGGCGACCTGAAGACCCTGGTGAGCGAGCTTGAGGGCTCGCCCTATCTGGCGCTCGACACCGAATTCATGCGCGACCAGACCTACTGGCCGAAGCTCTGCCTGCTCCAGGTCGCCTCGCCCAAGACGGCGGCGATCGTCGATCCGCTGGCGCCGGGGATGGACCTCGCGCCATTCTACGAACTGCTCAAATCGCCCGCCATGATGAAGGTGTTCCATGCCGCGCGGCAGGACATCGAGATATTCTGGCATCAGGGCGGCGTGATCCCGCACCCGCTGTTCGACACGCAGATCGCCGCGATGGTCTGCGGCTTCGGCGATTCCGCGTCGTATGAAACGCTGGCGCGGCGCATCGCGCATGTCGAGATCGACAAATCCTCCCGCTTCACCGACTGGAGCCGCCGCCCGCTCTCGCCCAAGCAGCTCGACTACGCCATCGGCGACGTCACGCACCTGCGCGTGATCTACGAAGCGCTGGCGCAGGATCTCGCCCGCACGGGACGCACCTCCTGGGTCGCGGAGGAAGTCAGCGCGCTGCAGAGCCAGGAGCTCTACGAACTCGATCCCGTCCATTCGTGGAAGCGGCTCAAGCCGCGCACCGCGGGCAAGAAATTCCTCGCCATGCTCGCCGCCGTCGCCGCCTGGCGCGAGCGCGAGGCGCAGACGCGCGACATCCCGCGCGGCCGCGTGCTGAAGGACGAAGCGCTCACCGAGATCGCCGCCCATCCGCCTGAAAGCGCCGAAGCGCTCGAACATATCCGCGCCGTGCCCAAGGGCTTCGCCGGCTCCAAAATGGGCCGTGGCCTGATGGAGGCCATCGCCGAAGGCCACACCGCGCAGGCGCCCGACGGCATCGAGCCCGACCGCCCGCGCCGCCGCCGCGAGCCGACGCAATCCTCCGTCGACCTGCTCAAGACGCTGCTGCGCCTGCGCTCCGAAGACGCCAAGGTCGCGCCGCGCCTGATCGCCAATGCCGACGACATCGAACGCATCGCCTGCTTCGAGGACGAAGCGGTGCCCGCGCTGCACGGCTGGCGCGCCGAAGTGTTCGGCAACGACGCCAAACTCCTGCGCGACGGCAAGCTCGCCATCGCGCTCGAAAAAGGCGACGCGGTGATCGTCGAACTGGACGATTAGGATTTTCGCATTCGATTTTGCGATGCGCGGAAGACACATTGCGAGTCCCCACCGAAATTGTCGCGGCGAGATTCCGTGCGGACAGAGTCCGAGCTCCATCGCGAATCCGGTTTTTTTCGCGAGGGTTGGTTCCGGTTGCGCCGCGCGGGCGCTAACGGAAGTCGAGAGGGCGCATGTGAACTCCTCAGCCACGACTGTCATGGCCCGCGACTGCGGGCCACCCAGGTGACGCTTGTTGGATATGAAAAGAGAAACCCGAATCCCAAGCGCAACGCGGTGCTCAGCTGGGTGGCCCGCAGTCGCGGGCCCAG
>DATATK010000171.1:0-23383 GCA_036268825.1 Rhizomicrobium sp.
GCTTATTTTTGTTCAGTACCGCGTTTCGCGCGCAGTTTCGACCAGTACTCCAGCCGCTTGGCGATCTCGCGTTCGAAGCCCGTCTCCTTCGGTGCGTAAAACTGCTGCCGCTCCATCCCATCGGGGAAGTAGTTCTGGCCGGAAAACGCATCCTCCGCCTCGTGGTCGTATTCGTAGCCTTTGCCGTAGCCCAGATTCTTCATGAGCTTGGTGGGCGCGTTGAGGATGTGAGCGGGCGGCATCAGCGAGCCGTATTCCTTGGCCGCGCGCTTTGCGTCGCCCAGCGCCGTGTACACCGCGTTCGATTTCGGTGCGGTGGCGAGATAGATCACCGTCTGCGCCAGCGCGATCTCGCCTTCGGGCGAGCCGAGGAAATCGTAGACGTCCTTCGCCGCCAGCGCCTGCACCACCGCCTGCGGATCGGCGAGGCCGATATCTTCCACGCTCGCGCGCACCAGCCGGCGTGCGATATAGAGCGGCTGCTCGCCACCGGCCAGCATGCGCGCGAGCCAATAGAGCGCGGCATCGGGATCGGAGCCGCGGATCGATTTGTGCAGCGCGGAGATGATGTTGTAGTGCTCCTCGCGGCTCTTGTCGTAGAGCGGCGCGCGCTTCTGCACGACGGTGACGAGTTCGGCGGAATCCAGCGGTTTCACCGTGCGCAACGCCGCCACCTCCTCCGCGAGGTTGAGCAGGTAGCGTCCGTCACCGTCCGCCATCGCGCGCAGCGAGGCGCGGGCGTCGGCGGTCAGTTTCAGCTTCTCGCCATAGTGCGCCTCGACACGTTCGAGCAATGTCTCGAGCGCGGCATCGTCCAGCCGCCGCAGCACCAGGACCTGCGCGCGCGACAGGACCGCGCCGTTGAGTTCGAAGGACGGGTTTTCTGTGGTCGCGCCGACCAGCACGATGGTGCCGTCTTCCATCACCGGCAGGAAAGAGTCCTGCTGGCTGCGATTGAAGCGGTGGATTTCGTCGATGAAGAGGAGCGTGCCCTGCCCGATCCGGCGGCGCTGGCGCGCGGCCTCGAAGGTCTTCTTCAGGTCCGCGACGCCGGTGAACACGGCGGAGAGCTGCTCGAAATGCAGGTTGAACGCGCTGGAGAGCAACCGCGCGATGGTCGTCTTGCCCGTGCCCGGCGGCCCCCACAGGATGATCGAATGGGCGCGCTTCTGCTCGACCATCCGCCCGATGGGGCCTTCGGGTCCGATCAGATGGTCCTGGCCCACGACCTCGGCCAGGGTCTTCGGGCGCAGCCTGTCCGCCAGGGGGCGCGGCGCGTCCTCGGCCAGGCCGCCTGCTTCGAAAAGATCGCTCATGCGTGGAGGATAACGCGCGAGACGGCTTCGCGCTATTCGCTCACCCGCAGCGAAAGCCGCTGGCCGCCCCGTTCGACGACCATGTCCCAGCTCTTGGCGGCGAGCGCGCTTTGCAGCTGGCCGACGCTGCCGACATTGGCGCCGTTCACCGCGCGGACGATGTCGCCCGGCTGGAAGCCCTGCTCCGCCGCGAGCGAGTTGTCCGCGACCGAGACCACGACGACGCCGCGCGCCATCAGATCCATTTGCAGGTCGGTGGCCACCGCGGGCGAGAGATTCTCCACCTTCGCGCCGGTCAGCGGATTGCGGCCGTTAATGGCGGTCAGCTGGCGCGGCGGATTTTCCGGCGGCAGCGAAAGCGTTGCCGCAACGTCACGCTGCTTGTTGCGGGACGCGACGTGCAGCTTCACGATATCGCCCGGCCTGTGCGTGGCGATGCGGTAGTTGAGGCCCTGCATGTCATCGACCTCGGTGCCGTCGACCGTGACGATCACGTCGCCAGGATGCAGTCCGGCCTTGGCGACAGGACCGCCCGGATAGACGCTCTTGAGCAGCACGCCCTCGGGCCGCGGCAAGCCCATCGCGCGGGCGATGTCGGCCGTCACCGGCTGGCCGCTGGCGCCGATCCAGGCCAGGTGCACGCCGCCGCCGCCCAGCGCGCTGTCGACGATGCGGCGCGCCAGATTGGCGGGGATGGAGAAGCCGATGCCGGCATATTGCCCGGTGCGCGAATAGATCGCGGTGTTGATGCCGGCGAGCTTGCCGTCCATCGTCACCAGCGCGCCGCCGGAATTGCCCGGATTGATCGCGGCGTCGGTCTGGATGAAGAACTGGTAGTCGGAGGCGGATACCTGCGTGCGCGCGAGCGCGGAGACGATGCCCATCGTCACCGTCTGGCCGACGCCGAACGGGTCGCCGATGGCGAGCACCAGATCGCCCACCTGCACGCGGTCGCTGTCCGCGAAATCGATCGTCGGCAGCTTCTCGCCCCGCGTGTCGATCTTGAGCACCGCCAGATCCGTCTTGGGATCGGCCAGCAGCACCTTCGCCTTGAACTCGCGCTTGTCGGACAGCGCGACCACGATGTCCTGCCCGCCCTCGACGACGTGGTTGTTGGTCAGCACCACGCCGTCCGCCCGCACGATGACGCCCGAGCCCAGCGACTGCTGGACGCGCTGGCGCAGCTGCGGCGAGACGCCGAAGAATTGCTGGAACAGCGGATCGTTGAAGACCGGATTGACCTGCTGGCGCACGATGCTGCGCGCATAGACATTCACCACCGCCGGCGCCACGCGCTTGACCACCGGCGCGAAGCTGAACTGCACCTGCGCCATGGATTGGGGAACGGGCGGCTTGGATTGCGCGGCCGCCGCTGGCGAAATCGAAAACGCGGCCACAAGAGCCAGGACACAGAACTGTTTCATCATCGTCAAACTCCGGCAGCCCCGCGGACCCTCCATATATCCGGCGGGGGCGCCGGTTCAAGCACGGACGGATTACGCCCGCTCCACCTTGCAGGCGTAGCAGCCGCGGCTGGCGTAGTGGACGTGCACCACATCGGTATCGGCGCGGGCGAAGAGGCGCTGGAGCAGGGTCTCGATCCCGGCGCCCGGCGCCACGCCGGCTTCCACGATCACCCCCTCCGCGTCGTAGGCCCGCAGCGACAAGAGCCGCGTGCGCAGCGAGGATGGAACCTCGCCGACAGCGTCATAGGCCGCGCCCGCCGTCTCGCGGACGAAGATCGGGCCGGTCGCCCGGTAGGGTGTGTGGGCGGGCTGGTGCTCGAAGTTGAGCAGGACCAGCCGCTCGCCAGGCTCGGCGTCCTCCAATGAGACACGGCACGGGAAGCCGGGCTTGGCGTCGGCCACCATGCGCCGGGCGCCACGGGCCAGGAGTTCGGCATCGGTCATTGCGTGATAGGGCTGGAACGGCGCGGCGGAAAGGCCTTTGAAGCGGAACATCGGAAGTGCTCGCCAAGCGATTGTTGCAGCGCCCTTTTCGCGCCTCCATGTGGCAGCCTCGACCCGATTCTTGCGCAAAGCGGCACGGGCTTTGCGACCTCGAGGGCGGAACGTCCCGAAGCGGAACACAGCCCCATGTTGTCAGCTCTTGTCTTCCTCATCAGCCTCGGCGCCCAAGCGGCGCCCTTGCCGGTCCAGCTTATCCCGGTGACCTTGACCTCGCCGGACCGCACGGCGGTGGATTCCATCAAGGCCGGCAACCACGATTGCCCGCATTGCGACCTGGCCGGCGCCGACCTCACCAACACCTGCGTCAAGGGCGGCGACCTCGAAGGCGCAACGTTCGACGGCGCCCGCGCGGTCCTGATGTGCATGTCCTACGCCGATTTCAAAGGCGCCTCGTTCCGCAAGACGGACCTGGCAGGCGCCAATCTCGCCCACGCCAACGTGGACGACGCCGATTTCACCGGCGCCGATCTCTCGATCACGTCGATCAAGGGCACCGATCTCAGCCATGCCATCGGCCTGACGCAAGAACAGCTCGACCGCGCGTGCGGCGATGCGGACACCAAGGCGCCGGCCGGCATGACCGTGAAGACATGCAGCTGATTTCTGACTGACACTCGGAAAGGACACCTTGACCCCGGCGCGGATGTACCGCCGGGGTCTTTTTTTGGTGTTCGCTTCGGAGCGGCTTCAGGTCACCGGTCGGACTGCCACATGCCGGCACGATCCTTGGCATGCATCACGATATCGGCGGCCATCGCGTTCATCGCGGTGTATTTGCCGCGCACCAGGATGCCGTGACCCACGCGGGGCTGCGCGAACTTGCCCGTCTGGGCGGCGGCGAGCATGTCCACCTTGACCAGCGAGCCGTCGCGGCGGGCGATCGTGGCCGTCCAGCCGTCGATCGCGCGCACGGTGCCGAAGATCTCGTGCTGCCCCGGCGCGAGCGCAATGCGCGGCAACACGTTGCTGGAGAAGCTGGTGGGCGTCGCGGCCGGTCCGCTCGAAAGCCCATAGATCGCCAGGCCTTCGTAGCTTCCCACATAGACATGGCCGTTGGCCGCCACGGGCGCGAGATTCGCGTTGCCGCCGGTGAAGACCCAATGGCCCGCCACGCCGGAGAAGACCGTGGCGCCGCTGTTGGCGTTGAAGGCATAGAGCGAGATGCTGTCGCCGTTGCTGGAATCGGGATGGCTGATCGCCCAGATCACCGTGGTGCCCGCCGTGGTTCCGTTCGACGACACCGCGGTGAAGAAACCGGGATCCTGATCGCCCGAAATTCCGGCGGAGGAAAAGTCGCTGACCAGCTTGGGATGCGCGCCGCTTTTCTCAACCCAGACGGTGACGGAATTTCCACCGCTGGCGACCACGTGACCGACGCCGTCATGGCCCGTGAAGTAGGACTCGCCGCACCAGCAGCCGCCGATGCCGTAGGTGCCGAGGATGCGGTTCTCACCCGTCGTGTTGTTGTTGAGGTTGTCGGCGTTGAGGAAATACATGTTGCCGTCCTTGCCGGCGGCAACCGCGGTGTTGGACGCCTGGCCGGTTTGCGGCGGCAGGAGCATCACGCCGCCCGAGCCGAAATCGCCGTCCTCGTTTTCGAGCGACACAGCATTGTCGGGCGTGAATACGCTCTTGACCGTGGTCAGGTCGGCCGACACCTGCACCGTGCTTTCGGCGACGTTGTTCACCGCGCTGATCGTGGTGCCGCTATAGTCCGAATTGCCGGTGACGAAGAAGACGTCGCCGTTCGCGTTGGCGGCGAGGCCGGCGCCGGACATCCAGATCGAGGTGAGGTAGTAGTTGTCCGGCGAGGAGGCGAGCGTGTTGGTGAGCTCGTTGGCGGGGAGTGGCGCCAGCGTCCCGGCGTTCCAGCCCAACACCCAGCCGCGCGCCTGGTCCGCAGCGATGTCGCAGAAGCTGGCGAAGCCGACATAGACGTTTCCGCCCGACAGCAGCATCGCGGCGCGCTGGCGGCTGACGGCGGGATTGAACTTGTAGGTGTGGCCGTTGGCGAGCTTGCCCGATGCCGTGATGAGCACGCGCGGCACGACGTCCGCCAGGGTCGTCAGGTTGATCTCGTGCAACTCGTATTTCTGCGCGTTGTTCGCATACACGTAGGCGACCAGGTACATCACGTTGTTGGCCGCGTCGATCACCGGCGTTCCTTCGATGCCGACGACGCCGCTGTTGTTGCCGCAGCCGCCGGGCAGCGCGTCGACCGGCACGGGCGCGTTGAAATGGCGCTCGCGCAGGATCGCGCCCGTATTGGCGTCGATCGCGTAGAGCGTATTGTTCTCGGTCGCCACATAGACCACGTCGTGCACGCCCTTGGTCTGGATGGTCTCGCCGGTCACGATGAGCGGCTGGGCATCGACCTGCCCGTCGAGATTGGTGAAGCTCGTCATCTTGAACGTCGCGCCGCCGGAGCCATGCTGCACGGTTGTTGGCGTCAGCGCCGTCTCGCCGGGATTCCAGCCGGTCCGCAGATTGTCGTAGTGGAAGGTGACGACGTTCACGCCCGCCGGCGGCGCCCCGGCCACCGTGCCGCCGAGAAAGACCGTGCAGGCCGCAACGAAGGCCGCCTTGCGAAGAAATTGAACCGGATTTTGAGAAGAGCGCGCCATGATAATCCCCGATCGATAGACGAAGCACCTGCGACCGACGGTATTACACGCGGCGCGCTCCGTCGAGCGCAACGGTGCGATTCGAACAGGTCGCGCAATGGCGCGTTTCCGGATTGCGACGCAATTTCAGAATATTTGAGACAGATCAGAACAACGCGGCGACCACGTTCTCGCCGCCGTAATCCTCGATGAACACCAGCACCTTATAACCCTTGGCCATCTGCAGATTGCCGGCGTCGTCGTGGAGCATCATGCCGTCATTGGCCATGGTCGCCGTGCGCTTGTCATACGCGAACTTGGGAACGAGGCCCTTGTAATTTGCCCGGATCAGCGTGAAGAGCAGCCGCGCGTTCTCCGGCGCGAGCCGCACGCAGCCGGCGCTGGAGCGCGTGCCGAGCAGGGAGATGTCCTCGCCCGACGCAGCGTGAATGGCCAGGCCCGTCTGGTAGCCGTGGTTCTCCCAGTTGAAGAACATCGCGAACGGCATCGGCTGGCGCCACTGGCCCGAGACGTAATGCGTGTACATGCGGGAGGGATCGATCTGGTAATAGCCCGCCGGCGTGAAGCTCGGCTCCTTCGCGCCCGACGGCGCCAGTTCGATGCGTTCGCGGCCCGTGGAGACCGGCCAATTGTAGAGCAGCGAGAGATTGCCGCCCGGCTGCTTCTGGAACACGTACATGCGCTGCGCCCAGGGCCCGTGATCGGCCTTGCTCACATAGAGGAACATCTCGAAATGCTGCAGCATCTCGGCGGTCAGGCTGTCTTTCAGCCGCTGTGTGACGCGGATCAATTCCGCGGGGCCCGGCGCGGGCGCGTTGGCGGCGGGCGGCGGCGGCAGGGCGGCCTGCGCCTCTTGCGGCAACGTCGTTTCGCGCGGCGCGGCTTGCGGCGCGAGCGTGATCTTGGGCTGCAGGTTGCTCGCCACTTCGCCTGGCATGGGGTTTGGCGCGGGCGCGACAGGCCCCTGTGGCTCGACGATCTGCGGACGCAGCTGCGGCGGCGGCGCGAGCGCGACTTTCTTCAGTACGGGCTTCTGCACACGCTTCGGTGCAGGTGCTTCGCGCCTGGCGAGACGAACCGGCTTCGTGGTTGCGTGCACGGCCGGCGGAGGGTTCATCGCCATCACCGCGCGGTGTGCAAGCGAGCGCGTTTCGCTGCTGGTCCACGCCCAACCCGGTTGAATGACATGCGTATTGAGCGCGGAGGCCGCTTCGACGGTGGTGCTGCCGACGAAGTGCGCACCGGTCTTCGCGGCGCTGTTGAGCATCGGGTGCTGGGACAACAGGATGGCGACGCCGAAGCTCGAGGCTGCGGCGAGATAGAGGACGCTCAACTGGCGAACAAGCATGAGACGTGCGATCCCGGTTCGTGCTCAGGCTACAGGCTTCAACGCCCGCTGTCCCAATCCGGGCCAGCAAGAGGTTAACAGGATCGCCGAGAAGCGCGTATCAAGCAAGCCCGCAAATGGCGGGAATCAGGACAAAACGGCCACGTAAGCCGGGCCGCCCGGGTAATCTTCGATAATGAGGAGGACTTTGTAGCCTTCCGCCATCAGGGGTTGCCCGGCCGGGCCAAGGATCGTCTCGCCCGTGCGGCTGGTCGTGCCCGACGCCGGATCGACGTTCAGGATGGGGACCATGCCGCGTTCTTGGGCCTGGAATCGATGGAACAGGATCTCCGCCTGCTCCGGCGGCAGGCGCACGCAGCCGCCCGAGGCGCGGTGGCCCAGATCGGCGATGTGCTCGCCGGCGGAATGCAGCGCGATGCCAACCTGACGGCCCTTGTAGCGCGCGTTCAGGAACATCGCCCACGCCATCGGCGCGCCGTGCCAGAGATGCGAGTGGTGCATCGTCTCGAACCGGTCGGGATCGAGCTCGAAGATGCCCGCGGGCGTGCTGGTGAAATATTTCTCGTACCGCTCGCGGCCGGTGGAGACCGGGATGTTCTTCTCGTAGATGAACTCGCCATCGTCCGCGCGGTGGAAGATGAACATATGCTGCGCCCACGCGCCCGCATTCGCCTTGCTGACATAGAGGAACACGTCGAAATAGCGCGCAAGACCTGGCGGCACCTGCCCGCGCAACCGTTCCGCGACATCGGGCGCCTGCTTGTCCAGTTCCGCATCCTCGGCGACCATTTCCGCGGCGGACATCCGCTCGGCGCCGGCGTGATCGGTGTCCTCGTCGGGAATACTCGCATCGTCTTTCGGTGCGGCGTCTTTCGGGGCAGCCGCCTCCGGCGCTGCCAGCACGGTCTTTGTGACGGTAGCAACCTTCAGCGGAATGCGCTGCTGCACCTGCGCCAAAACGGCATTTTTTGGGTGAACTTTCGGTTGGACGATAGCGGCGATAGTGGCGGCCGGCCTGGGCGGCGCAAGGTCCTGCCACAGCGACGCACCCGACATCGCGACCATGGCGGCCGCCGTGACGAAGCCCAGTTCCCGTATTCGCAGCATGAGTCGGACTTTAACCTAGCCCGGCGATAGCTCAAGCCGGGATCGGCTTGGCCCGCGCCAGATCGGGGATGAGTGTGGCCGTGGCGCGCCAATAGCAAAAGGCGCCCGTCAGGCCGGTCAGGATCGTCGACAGCATGGCATAACGCAGCGCATCCGCGCCCAAGGCGGGCTTGAGGAAATCCGCGACCGCGCCCACGACCGGCGGCCCGAGCCCCAGCCCGATGATGTTCAGCACCAGCAGCAGGATCGCCACCGAACGCGCCCGCATGCGCAGCGGCACCAGCCCCTGGGCCATCGCATAGGCCGGCCCGACATAAGCCGCGCCCATCATGACGGGAATGATGGCCGCGGCCAACGCGATGGTGAGATTGGGCGACAGATAGAACAACGGCGCGAACGGGATCGCCACGAAGGTCGCGATGATCGGGACGTACATGTTCCAGCGCTGGTCGCGCGCGCCGAATTTGTCGGCGAGCACACCCGCGAAATAAGTGCCGATGGCGCCGCCCACGCCGGTGAGCAAGGCGAGCGTCACGCCGACCTCGGCCTGGGTCAATCCGTGCGAGACCTTCAGGAAGGTCGGGATGAACGCGATGCCCGCATAGCCGCCGAACGAACTGAACGAGGTGCCGATCGCCATCCAGCGGAACGAGCGCTGGCTCCAGAGATATTTGACCACCGACCAGAAACTCGGCGGTTGCGAATCCGGTAGCGCCTCGACCAGCCCGCGTTTGGGTTCGCGCACGGTGAACAGCAGCAGCAAGGTGAGGAGCATGCCCGGCACGCCCGCCGAGACGATGGCGACACGCCAGCCATAATGATCGGAAATCCAGCCTCCGCCGAAGAACGCGACGAGCAGACCGACATTCAATCCCGCCGTATAGAACGACAGCGCGGCCGCGCGCTCGGACGGCGCGTAGAGATCGGCGATCACCGAATTGATCGACGGGCCGGTGCCCGCCTCGCCAATGCCGGTGCCGAAGCGCGCCAGCGCCATGGTCCAGAAGCTCGTCGCGTAGCTCGACAGCACCGTCATCACGCTGAACACGGCGAGCGAGGCCGCGATGACGTTGCGCCGGTTGGCGCGGTCCGCGATCACCGCCAGCGGCACGCCCAGCACCGCGTAGACGATGGCGAAGGCAGGCCCGATCAGATAGCCGATCTCTTTGTAGTTGAGCCCGAACTCCGCCTTGATCTGCGGCATCAGGATGGCGAGGATCTGACGGTCGAGATAATTCACGACGTAGATCAACGTCATGATGACCAGGATATAGGTGCGGCCCGGCGGGCGCACGCCCGCGCCGGGGCCGACCAGCACCATCCCATCGGGCTGGCCAGCTTCACCCGCCTCGCTGGCGGGGCTCTCATTTGTCACAGACAGCCTCTTCGGGCGTTTCCTCTGGGCGCGAGCGTAACAGAAATTCCGGTATGTCCAACTATCACTTGAGCCCGAAGCGGTCACCCTTGCGGCCCTTTACGGCCAGATCGACGGTCATCAGGCGGCGCGCGCCTTCCACCTTCATCTCGTCGGCGAGCACATTCATCATTGCCACGTAGTCGCCGAACGAATCCTCCAGCGCGCGGCTGAAGCCCTGCGCATCCTGCGCCTTGTTCATCTGGATCTTGGCGTAGCGCAGCGCGCCCGCCGAGTTCTCCGCCACGCGGCGCGCGAAGGCATAGGTCTCGCGCTCCAGATCGGACGGCGCGAGCACGCGATTGACGAAGCCATATTGCGCTGCGTCGTCCGCGGTGATGAACCGGCTCTCGAAGCACAGCTCCTTTGCGCGCTTGACGCCGATGTCCCATGGGATCGACATGTACTCGACAAAGCCCGCGAGGAACTGCGCATCGTCTGCCGCGAAGACGATGTCGCAACACGCCGCCAGCATCCAGCCGGCATAGATGCAATAGCCCTCGACCATCGCGATGGTGGGCTTCTCGAAATTGCGCCAGCGCATCAAGAGGTCGAGATTGTATTTGCGGAACTGGTCGTAGCTCTCGATGCCCGGCTTGGCGCCGAGCGCCTTGCGATAGTCCAGCGCCTCGGGCGTGCCCAGATCGTGCCCGGTCGAGAAATTCCCGCCGGAGCCGCGCACGATCAGCACACGGACATTCTTGTCCTTGCCCGCTTCGCTGAACGCCGCGTCGATCTCGTCGAGCATCCGATAGCTCTGCGCGTTCTTGTATTGCGGACAGGTGAGCGTGATGACGCCGAGCGTACCGTCGGTGGTGTAGGCGATATCGTGGAACATTGAGGTTTCCTCCAGCCGTCGCATATTCTTATACCCTCCCCTTGAGGGAGGGTCGAAATCTGCACTTCGCAGATTTCGGGAAGGGGCTCATTCAACGGCCCCGCGGATGAGCCTTTTCAAAGTCAAAGCCGGATAGCATGAGGGGTGAGCCCCTTCCCGAAAACGCAAGGGCGTTTTCGACCCTCCCTCAAGGGGAGGGTATAAAGTCAAGCAAACTTCCCGCTCTTCGCCCAGCCGCGTGGCACCAAGCGCCCCGCCTGTGCGCGTTCGCCTTTCCAGTCTTTCAATTCGGACGGGCCCCACAGGCGGTTGTTCTCGTCCTTGACGCCTTCCTTCCAGGTGAAGGTTGTCGCGTCGAGGAGGTCGCCGTCCTTGTAACGCTGGAGGTAGACGCCCTGACCGCGGGCCATCTCGGGGATGTCGGCCAGCGGAAAGACGATCATCTTGCGGTTCTCGCCGGTGACGGCGACGGTGTCGCCATTTACGAAGGCACAGACCACCGCTTCCTTCTTCACGTTCATCACGCGTTTGCCGGACTTGGTCATCGCAACGGCGTCGTCTTCGCTGGTGATGAAGCCGTGGCCCGTGGTGGCGGCGAGCAGGAGCTTGCGGCCCGGCTGATGCGGGAACATCACGACGATGTCCGATTCCGGTGGCAAATCGACGAAGCTGCGGATCGCCTCGCCATTGCCGCGGCCACCGGGGAGTTTGGAGCAATCCAGCGTGAAGAAGCGGCCATCGGTGGAGAAGAGCATCACCTTGTCGGTCGTCTCGGCATGGACCCAGAAACGTTCGCGGTCGCCCTCGCGGTATTTGATCGCGTCGCTCGGTTCCTGGTGGCCCCTGAACGTGCGCAGCCAGCCCTTTTGCGAGCAGACGATGGTGATCGGCTCCTGCACCACCGCGGTTTCGAGCGCTACGGCTTCCTCGGCGATGGCCTCGATCTTGGCGAGGTCCTTGGCGGCGACGAAAGCGGTGCGGCGCTTGCCGAGCTCGGTCTTGAGGCCGAATTTGGCGTCGATCGCTTTCAGGTCGTCGATCAGCCGCGCGTCCTTCAGCGTTTCGGAGCCGAGCAGTTTCTTCAGCTCCTTCTGCTCCTTGGTTAGCGCGTCATGCTCGCGGCGGATTTCCATTTCCTCCAGCTTGCGCAAACTGCGCAGCCGCATGTTGAGGATCGCCTCCGCCTGCACGTCGGTCAGCTTGAACGCCTTGATAAGAACCGGCTTGGGTTCATCCTCGTTGCGTATGATCTTGATGACCTTGTCGAGGTCGAGATAGACGATCAGGTAACCGTCCAGCACCTCCAGCCGCGCGGCGATCTTCGTCAAGCGGTGCGTCGAGCGCCGGACCAACACGTCGCGGCGATGATCGACGAAGGCCTGCAGCGCCTCTTTCAGGCTCATCACGCGCGGGATCAACCCGCCGTCGAGCACGTTCATGTTGAGGCTGATGCGGACTTCGAGTTCGCTCTGGCGGAACAACTGCTCCATCAGGATCTCGGCCTCGACCGTGCGGCTCTTGGGCACCAGCACGACGCGGATGTCTTCCGCGCTCTCGTCGCGCACGTCCTCAAGCAGCGGCAGCTTCTTGAGCTCGATCAGCTCGGCGATGCGCTCGATCAGCTTGGACTTCTGGACTTGATAAGGGATCTGATCGACCACGATGGCGTAGGTGCCGCGGCCGGCGTCTTCCTTCTTCCAGCGCGCGCGCAGACGGAAGCCACCGCGGCCGGTGCGGTAGGCCTCCGCAATGGTCGCCGCGTCGTCCACGATCACGCCGCCGGTCGGGAAATCCGGGCCCTTCACATGGTTGAGCAAGGTGGCGTCACGCGTGTTCGGGTTCTCGATCAATATTTTCAGCGCGGCGATGAGTTCGCCCAGATTGTGCGGCGGGATTGATGTCGCCATGCCGACGGCGATGCCGGACGAACCGTTCGCGAGCAGGTTGGGGAACGCAGCCGGCATGACGACCGGTTCTTCGTCCTCGCCATCGTAAGTCGCGCGGAAATCGACAGCGTTCTCGTCCAGCCCGTCGAGCAGCGCCTGCGCCACTTCGGTGAGGCGGCTTTCGGTGTAGCGCATCGCGGCGGCATTATCGCCGTCGACATTGCCGAAATTGCCCTGTCCCTCGATCAGCGGATAGCGCAGCGAGAAATCCTGCGCCAGGCGGACCAGCGCTTCGTAGATCGCCAGATCGCCATGCGGATGATACTTGCCGATGACGTCGCCGACGACGCGGGCGCATTTCTTGAAGCCGGCGGCGGGATTCAGCCCCAGCATCCGCATCGCCCACAAGACGCGCCGGTGCACCGGCTTCAGCCCGTCCCGTGCATCCGGCCGCGCGCGCTGCGTGATGGTCGACAGCGCATAGGCGAGGTAGCGCTGCGAAAGCGCGTCGGCCAGCGGCTCTGGCCGGATATCGTCTTTGATCGGCGTCTGGGAACCCATGGCGTCTCTTTACGGTGATTCGCGCGCGGCCAACTCGTCCAACCGCGACCGGGCGGCGGGCATTTCGCGGCCATGCGGCATCAGAACGCGCTCGCGCAGGAAATGGGCAGTGAGTTTGAGGCCCGCGGCAATCTCCCCAGGCGACGGATCGGAATTCTGCGAACCGAGCAGGAAGCCGGGCAGCCGGAACAATCTCTCTTTATAAGGTTCGCCCGCCGCGCCCGAGACCGCCCGGCCGGAGCGCGGGGAGACGTAGCGCAAGTCGTCCGTCGTGCCGGTGGCGGCGCAACGCGTCAAGTCGAAGCCGAAGCCAAGCGCATCGAGCAATCCAGCCTCCCAGCGCACATAAAGCGGCGCCCAATGCGCGAAATCGTCCGCGGCGATGGCGTCGAGCAGGATCTCGGCGGCCTCGAACACCGGCTCATGCGTCTCCCGCTCCGGCAGCGCGAAACTGGCGACGCCGGTGAAAGCGTTGAGGCCGGTCAGCGCCGCGCCATCTTCCATCATCGCGGCGGCGCGCGTCTTGACCGGCTCGACGGTGAAATTCCCCAGGTGCTCGGACAGTCGCGCCCGCCACTCCACGCGCACCGTATTGCCCGGCTGCAGCACCGGCCGCGACTTGCGCGACGCCCCGCCGCGCACCAGGCCCTGATGCCGCCCGTGCGCCCGCGTCAGCACGTCGAGGATCGCGCTGCTCTCGCCATGCGCGCGGACTGATAAGACGATGGCGTCGTCGGAGAATTCCATTCAGCCTTCGGGATACTCCAGCCCCATCTCGCGGAAGTGCTCGCGCTCTTCGGCCCAGTTCTCGCTCACCTTTACGAACAGGAACAGGTGCACGCGGTGACCGAAGATTTCTTCCATTTCGGCGCGGGCGAGTTCGCCGATCTTCTTGATGGTGGCGCCGCCCTTGCCGAGCACGATAGCCTTCTGGCCCTCGCGCTGGACGAAGATGGTCTGGTCGATCTTGACCGAGCCGTCCTTGCGGTCTTCCCACTTCTCGCTCTCCACCGTCGTGGCATAGGGCAGTTCGTCGTGCAGGCGCAGGTAGATTTTCTCGCGCGTGATTTCCGCGGCGAGCAGGCGCGAGGGGATGTCGGCGGCCTGGTCCGCGGGATAAAGCCACGGGCCGGGCGGCATGCGCGTCGTCACCCAGTCGGCGACGTCGGAGACGTGATCGCCCTTGAGGGCGGAAATCATGAACACCTCGTCGAACACGCCCTCGGCGCTCATGCTCTCGACCAGCGGCAGAAGATCGGTGCGCTTCATGCCGTCGATCTTGTTGAGCAGCAGCGCGGCGCGGACCTTGTTGTTCTTGAGGCCCTCGATGATCGCCATGGTGTCGCGCGCGGCGAGGCCCTTGGGCTGGGCGATGAGTTCGGCGGCGTCCACGATCAGGAGGATCGCGTCGGCATCCGTCGCGCCGGTCCAGGCGGCGTTGACCATCGCGCGGTCAAGCCGCCGGCGCGGCTTGAAGATGCCGGGCGTGTCGACGAACACGATCTGCGTCTGCCCGCGCATCGCGACGCCGCGCACCGCCATGCGCGTGGTCTGCACCTTGGGCGAGACGATGGAGACCTTCGATCCCACCAGCGCGTTGACCAGCGTGGACTTGCCCGCATTGGGCGCGCCGATGATGGCGGCGAACCCGCAATGCGTTTCGCTTACGCTTTCCATAGGCCCAGACTTTCCAAAAGAGCTTGCGCCGCGGCCTGCTCGGCCTCGCGCTTGGAGCTGCCGCTGCCGGTCGCGGGCGGCGCGCCTTTTACCTGCACTTCAATTTCAAACCTCGGCGCATGGTCCGGACCTTCGCGGCTGACCTGCCGATAGGCGGGGCCGCCGCTGCCCTTGCGCGATTGCGCCCATTCCTGCAGCGCGGTTTTTGCGTCGCGCATGTCGTCGTTGAGGGCGGCGAACTGCGCCTCCCAATAGCGTTCGATGAAAGCGCGCGCGGGCGGCATGCCGCCGTCCAGATAGATCGCCGCGATGATCGCTTCGCAGGCGCCGGCCAGGATCACCGCCTTCTTGCGCCCCCCGCTGCCTTCTTCCGATCCGGCCAGGATCAGGTGATCGGCGAGCCCCGCCGCATCGGCCGCCGCCGCGCAGGCTTCCTTGCGGACCAGCGCATTAAGCTTAAGCGCCAACGCGCCTTCGGTATCGTGCGGAAAGCGCGCGTGCAGGTTCTCGGCGATGACGAGGCCGAGCACCCGGTCGCCGAGGAATTCGAGCCGCTCGTTCGAGATCCGCGCATCGGCGCTGGCGTGGGTCAGCGCGCGCCTCAAAAGGTCCGGATCGCTGAACTGGTAGCCGAGGCTTTCTTCGAGCGTGCGCAATGCGTCAATCGATGCCCGTGAGAATCCGCGAATAGCGGATCTCCGTGGGCCACTTCCAGATTGCCCACCAATCCTCGCCCAGATCGATGGAGAAGAAGATGAACTCCGCCTTGCCGACAAGATTCTCGGCCGGCACGTAGCCGACATTGGCGCGGCTGTCGTCGGAGTTGTCGCGGTTGTCGCCCATCATGAAGTAATGGCCGGGCGGCACGACATAGACGCCGGTGTTGTCGAGCGGATTGTAGCGCTCGCGGTCGAGCGTCAGGTAGCTCTTGCCGTTCGGCAGCGTCTCGCGGAATTGCGGCACGTGGTGCTCGACGCCGTCCACCGTCTCGACATAGTCCTGCACCGGCACGCGCGGCACGATCTTGTCGTTGATGTAGAGGCGGCTGTCGATCATCTGGATGCGGTCGCCCGGCAGGCCGATAACGCGCTTGATGTAGTCCTTCATGTAGTCGGCGCTGTCCTTGTTCGGCATTTTGAATACCACGACGTCGCCCCGCGTGGGCGCGGAGCCGAAGATGCGGCCGGAAAACGGTGGGGCGCTGAACGGGAAGGAATTGCGGCTGTAGCCGTAGGCGAACTTCTCGACGAACAGGTAGTCACCCACCAGCAGGGTCGCTTCCATCGAGCCGGACGGGATGTTGAACGGCTGGAAGAAAAACGTGCGCACGACCAGCGCGATCAGAAGCGCGTAGACGACGGTCTTGACCGTCTCCACCCAGGACTCGCCCTCGGCCGGCTTGGCGGGCTGTACTACAACCGGCTCGACCGGAAGCGGGGACGGCACGGCGGTCGTCTCGGGCTCGACGGCGGCGGGTTGCGTTCCCCCATCCACATCCGGCATGGCGGCCGCGGTCACGGCCGCGGGTGCTCCGGCGGCCGGATCGGTCGCTTCGTATTCGGCGTTCTCGTTGACGTCGTCCATTCGGGGCCCTCTTGCCGCTCCTGCTAGCACAAATCGGCGGCCGATTGCCAAGTTCAAGCGGGAACTGGGTTTATTCCTTAAGCGCGCGCCACGGCCTGGATGATGACGATGGCCTGCGCCAGCGGGAAATCGTCGGTAATCGTCAGCTCGATCAGGGCGTCGTGACCCGGCGGGGTGATTTGCTGTAGCCGTTTTAATGCGCCGCCGGTGAGCTTCATGGTCGGTTTGCCGCCGGGCAGGTTCACCACCCCCATGTCCCGCCAGAACACCCCCCGCCGGAGCCCGGTTCCCAGCGCCTTGGAACAAGCCTCCTTGGCGGCGAACCGCTTGGCGTAGCTGGCGGCGCGCTGGTTGCGCTTGTCGGACTTGGCGCGCTCCAGGTCGGTGAAGATGCGCGACAGGAACCGGTCGCCGAACCGGGCGATGGATTTCTCCACCCGGCGGATGTCGATCAGGTCGTTGCCCAGGCCGATGATCACGCTTGCGCCCTCGCCTCGTCCATCAGCGCGCGCATCCGGCGGATGGCGGCGTCGAGACCCGCGAAGATCGCCTCGCCCATCAGGAAATGCCCGATGTTGAGTTCGCGCACCTCCGGGATCGCGGCGATGGGTTTCACATTGTCGTAGGTCAGGCCATGACCGGCATGGACTTCGATGCCGTGCATGGCCGCCTTCGCGGCGCCCGCCCGCGCCGCATCCAGATGCCGTACGATCGCCTCCTCGTCGCCCGCGAGGAACGCGTCGCAATAGCCGCCGGTGCAAAGCTCGATCACCGGCGCGCCGAGCGACCTGGCGGCGTCGATCTGCAGCGGCGTCGCATCGATGAACAACGAGACGCGGATGCCAGCGGCGGAAAGCTTGCGCACGACGGGGGCCAGACGATTGTGCAGGCCCGCCGCATCGATGCCACCTTCGGTCGTCACCTCCTGCCGCTTCTCCGGCACCAGGCACACGGCGTGCGGCTTGATGCGCGTCGCGATCGCGACCATCTCCTCCGTCGGCGCCATCTCCATGTTGAGCGGCAACCCGTTCCAGGCAGCGAGCTTGTCGATGTCGGCGTCCACGATGTGGCGGCGATCCTCACGCAGATGCGCCGTGATCCCGTCTGCTCCCGCGGCCTTCGCCATCTGCGCCGCGCGCAACGGATCGGGATAGGCCACGCCCCGCGCGTTGCGCAGGGTGGCCACGTGATCAATGTTCACGCCGAGGCGCAGACGGTTCATCTCACGCCAGCCCCCGGCTCCCGGGCTTCACGGCTTTGCTGCCCTTCAGATGCGGCGGGAGCTTGTCCGCTTCCCAGGCGGGGAATTTCACGCTCGCCAACGGCACGAACTTCACGCCCAGCTTTGCCTTGCCACCGGAGCGGTCGATCAGGCACGCGGCTGCCACAGGCTTGCCGCCGGCTTCGCGGATCGCGTCCAGGCATTCGCGCGAGGACAGCCCCGTCGTCACGATATCCTCCACCATCAGCACCGGCTGGTTCTTCGTGAGCACAAAGCCGCGGCGGAGCTGGAACTTGCCGTCCTGCCGCTCGACATACATCGCGGGCAGGGCGAGTTGCCGCCCCATCTCATAGCCCGGCACAATGCCGCCGACGGCGGGAGACACGATGGCGGTGAATTTCGTCTTCACTTCCGCGCGCACTTTTTCCGCCAGCGCCTTGCACAATTTCGCGGTCCGTTTGGCGTCCTGGAAGACCAGCGCCTTCTGCAGGAAGATGTCGGAGTGCAACCCGCTCGACAGCAGGAAATGCCCTTCGAGCAGCGCGCCCGCTTTCTTGAATTCGTTCAGGACCTGATCGGGCGTCATTTCGCACCATCCCCTTCGGCCGCTTCGGGACCGCGCACGCGGTCGACAGATTCGACCACCGCGTTCACGCGTAGCGCGCCCAGGATGTTCTGCAAATGCGCCACGTCGCGCACCTCGATATCGACCTGGAACTCGAAGAACAGCGGGTTCCGGTTGGTGACCTTCATGTTGAAGATGTTGCCGCCGTTGCCGCCGATCACCGTCATCACCGCGCCCAGCGCGCCCGGCACGTTCTTCACCCGGACGCTGACGCGGGCGAGCGAGGGGCCGAGTTCGGCGGCGCGGCTGCCCCACGACACGTCGATCCAGTCCTCCATCTGCGCTTTTTCGAGCTCGGCGCAGTCGATCGTGTGGATCACCACCACTTCGCCGGGCTTGCGCACGCCCACGATCCGGTCGCCCGGCAATGGGTGGCAGCATTGGCCGAGACGGTAGGAGATGCCCTCCGTCAGGCCCTTGATCGAGATCGCCTTGGCGTCCTTGCTGGCCGGCGCCCGGCGTTTCGAATCCGGCTTCAGCTCCGGGAACACCGAGACCAGCACGTCGTTGGGCCGCAGCGCGCCGCGGCCGACATCGGCATAGACGTCTTCCGCCTTGCCCTGGCGCAGCTTGCGCGCCACCGCGTCGATGGCCTTGCCGGTCAATTCCTGCGCGTGATCGGTGAATTCCTTCTCCAATATCTTGCGGCCGAAGCGGACATGCTCGTCATGTTTCGCATGCTTCAGGAAGCGGCGGATTTCGGAGCGCGCGCGCCCCGTCACCGCGAACTGTTCCCACAGCGGCGACGGCATCGAGCCCTTCTGCCGGATGATCTCCACCTGGTCGCCGTTGCGCAGCGGGGTATGCAGCGGCACATGCGCGCCGTTCACCTTGGCGCCGACGGTCTGGTTGCCGAGGTCGGTGTGCACCAGATAGGCGAAATCGATCGGCGTCGCGCCGCGCGGCAGGCTGATCAGCATGCCCTTCGGCGTGAAGCAGAAGACCTGATCCTGATACATGTTGAGGCGCGAATTCTCGAGGAACTCCTCGACCGAATCCCCGCGCTCGAGCAGGTCCACCATGTCGCGCAGCCAGGCCAGCGCCGAGTCCGTCGGATCGCCCTCGATGTGCTCGCGGTAGCGCCAATGCGCCGCAACGCCCCGCTCCGCCACGTCGTGCATCGCGGTGGTGCGGATCTGAACTTCGACGCGCTGCTGCTCCGGCCCGATCACCGTGGTGTGGATCGAGCGGTAGCCGTTGGTCTTCGGGTTCGAGATGAAATCCTTGAAGCGGTCCGGGATCATGCGCCAGTTCTGGTGCAGCACGCCCAGCGCGCGGTAGCAGTCCTCCGGCGTCTCCACGATGACGCGGAAGCCCAGAATATCCGACAGCTGCTCGAAATTGAGCTGCTTGTCCTTCAATTTGCGCCAAATCGAATAGGCGCGTTTGGCGCGGCCATAGACCCAGGCTTCGATGCCGTGCTCGGCAAGCTTGCGCTTGATCTCGTCGGCGATGCGGCCGATGCGGTCGCCGCTGGTGTCCTGGAGCCGCGCCAGCCGCGTCAGGATCGAGTTGCGCGCCTCGGGATCGAGCTCCGCGAAAGCGAGGTCTTCCAGTTCCTCGCGCATGTTCTGCATGCCGATGCGGCCTGCGAGCGGGGCGTAGATGTCCACCGTCTCTTGCGCGATGCGGCGGCGCTTCTCCGGCTTGTCGATATGGTGCAAGGTGCGCATGTTGTGCAGCCGGTCGGCGAGCTTGACCAAGAGCACGCGGATGTCGTTGGACATCGCCAGCATCAGCTTGCGGAAATTCTCCGCCTGCTTGGTGCGCTCGCTGAACAGCTCCAGCTGCGAAAGTTTCGTCACGCCATCGACGAGGTTGGCGATCTCCTCGCCGAAATTCTTCTTCACGTCCTCGATGGTGACGTAAGTGTCCTCCACCGTATCGTGCAGCAGCGCGGTGGCGATGGTCGGCACGTCAAGCTTGAGCTCGGTCAGGATCGCGGCGACTTCGAGCGGGTGCGTGAAATAGGGATCGCCCGAAGCGCGGAACTGCTTGCCGTGCGCCGTCATCGCGTAGACATAGGCCTTGTTGAGCAGCGCCTCGTCCGCATCCGGATCGTAGGCCTTCACCCGGTCGACCAGCTCGGTTTGGCGCATCAACTTGCGGCTGACGACGGGCTTGGGCGTCGGCGGATGGAAGATCGTGGCGGGGCTGGGCGCCGGCGGCGCGGATGGCGCGCGCAACGACGGCTGCGTCGCGGGGTCAATCTCTCCCTGCGCCGCAGCTTGGGTGTCGCCGGGCCGCGTCTGAGTGGTCATTGTGGGTCCTATATAGAGCAATTCGGGAGGCTTGGCGCGGAATGCGTCGCGCGAAATCGCCGCGACAAAGGAGATTCCGGTTGGACTCCCGGCCCCCGCGCGAATACTTTGCGGTTCGAGTGGACGTGGGGATATTCCATGAGAAAAGCAGTATTCGCCGCGGGCGCCATCCTTGCAGCCTTGGCTGCAAGCCCGTCCGAGGCTCAGCTCTCGGGGCCGCCCAACATCGGTGCGATCATCGCCCTGGGCGCCAAATTCTGCCCGGCCGGCTGGCTGCAGGCCAACGGTCAGACGATCCCGATCGCCGAGTTCGTAGAGCTGTTCTCCGTCATCGGGACGACCTATGGCGGAGACGGCCAGAACACCTTCGCGCTGCCGAACCTTAAAGGCGGCACCTATGGACCGGCCAAGCCGCCGCTCACCTGGTGCATCGCCGGCAAGGGCGAGATGCCGATGCCCATGAACAAGCCGCCGAAACACAAGTGATCAGGGGGAACGCCATGAAAAAGTCGACTCCATTCGCCGCCATCCTGTCCGCCGCCCTGCTTTGGGCGGGCGCAGCTTCCGCCCAGCAGACCAATGGCTATATCTCGCAAATCATGCCGATGGCCGGGAAGGGTTGCCCGCGCGGCTGGTCCGAAGCCAACGGCGCCCTGCTGCCCATCGCGCAGAACCGCGCACTCTTCTCCCTGCTTGGGACCACTTATGGCGGCGACGGCAAGACGACCTTCGCGCTGCCGAACCTCAAGGGCGGCACCATCGGCCCGGCCGCACAACCCATCACATGGTGCATCGCGACCACCGGCGCCTTGCCGCCGCGTCCGTAAGGGTCGCAGTCCGAAATGAAAAAGGCGGCGCTTGGGGCGCCGCCTTTTGTCGTGTTCGCGGTGACCGGACTTACATGTCCGATTCGTAGTCGCCTTCCGGCTCGGGCTGGGGCTCGGCGCGGCGCTGGGCTTCGGAGGTGAGTGCGCGGAGCAGCTCTTCTTCCGTCACCTGGCGCTGATGCGCGTCCTCGCGCACGTCCTCGTCGGGCTGGGCCTCGGGCTCATCGACCTCGGCGTGCTTCTGGAGCGACTTGATGTAGTCCTCCTTCAGGTCTTCCGGCTTCATCGCCTTGGCGGCGATTTCGCGCAGCGCGACGACGGGGTTCTTGTCCCGGTCGCGATCGACCATCGTGTCGGCGCCGCCCGAAAGCTGCCGCGCGCGATGGGCGGAGAGCAGCACCAGGTCGAAACGGCTGGGCACCTTATCGACGCAATCTTCAACGGTTACGCGAGCCATGGGCGGTCCTTACATCGGGGTGTGCGGAAGGCGCGGGAACCTAAAGGAAACGGCCCCGCGAGGCAAGGCCGTTTCCGAGGCAGGTTTTCCGCCGTTTTCCGAGGCTATTTCAACAGCGTGACCTGGAAGTCGCCGGTCGCGCCGGCGCCAAAGGCTTTGTAGTGGATCGTGTATGTCGTGTCCGCTTTGTAGTCGAAGACGTGCAGCGTCACGATGCTCTGCCCGCTCGTGGGCTTGCCCTGCGGCACCACCAACGTCACCGGCGTCCCGCCCGCCGGGCAGGGAAGCGACTGCTCGACCACGGCGCCGGTGGGGTCCGTCACCGTCCAGGTATGGGATGCGCAATCGCTGTCCGCCGTCAGGGTGACGGGCTGATTGGTGAGATTCGACAGCAGATATTCGGCCGTGACGTCCTGCGTGCGATTGGGATCGGGATCGCCGCCGCCGAACATCTCAACAGGGCTCGGAAAGCCAAGGCTCTCGGCCACGCCCAACGCCGCCGGCGCTGCGGGCGCGGGCGGCGCCGTATCCGCCATCGCGGTCCCGGCCATCATCCCGGCCGCAAGCACCAAACCACCGATCGTCAAAACACGCATCACACGTCCTCATCATAATGCCCCAACGTCCCGATTTTGCGCGATCACGCGCCCAGATTCAAATGGCCCCTTCGCCGCATTTCCGTCACATCCCGCGCGCCGGTTCGGGCCGGCGGGATTTTAAGCATTCGGATCACCGCTGCTTAAGCCTCGGACAGCATTGGGCGGAACGCCTTCGGCGCCTCACGGGTTGCCCCGCGGTAGCCATCGCGGGAGCCGTCCATGGGCGAGACCATCTTCATCAATTCTCCAAAACAATTGCGAAAACAAACGACCGTGAGAGGACCGGACGGCAACCCGCTCACCCTCGCCGACCTGCCGCCGCCCAACACCCAGCGCTGGGTGATCCGGCGCAAGGCGCAGGTCGTCGCCGCCGTGCGCGGCGGCCTGCTGACCCTGGACGAGGCCTGCGCGCGATACCGCCTCACCGTCGAGGAATATGCCGGCTGGCAACACGCCATCGAGGCTTTCGGTCTCGCGGGCCTGCGCGTCACCCATGCGCAGGAGTATCGCGAGACGCACTAGCGCCGGCGGCCAGCGCTTTCCAGCGGACGGTGCGGTCAGGCGATGAGCCGGGCGGAATTTTTTCGATCAGACCGTCCACATAGTCGCGGAAGTCCGGCTGCATCCCGGCCTTCAGCATCTGCCACGCCATCCGATAGCCCGTCCACGGCAGGACATGATTGATCAGCGCCGCGTCGTCACCCGCGACGGTGGTCGCGTCGAGCATGCCGGAGCGGCGCAACACGAAACCGTCTTCGAAGCTGATGAACATGGCGGTCGCGATGCGCAGGAACTGTTCGAGCTCCGCCGGCTCCATCTGCGCTTCGCCCGCACGACCCCGCAGCAGCGCGTTCACGAATTCCGGCTCGGCCGTCTGCACCAGCAGATCCACCGTCCGCGCCGCCCTGCCCTGCTGCATCGAGGCCCGCTGGTGATGCGTGCTCTGGCGGATCTGGTAGCCGAGATAGACGAGCGAGCCGACGACGGCGGCGCTGCTGAGTACGGTGGCGACGGAGGCAAGATCGGTCAGGTTCATCGCATCATGCCGGGATCTTGTGCAGCGCCGC